>DATCVA010000241.1:0-12743 GCA_036567205.1 Eoetvoesiella sp.
AATCTCGTTCACTTCTTTGTTGAGCAAAGCAATAACGTCTTTGGGCATACCCGCCGGTCCCGAGAGGCCTAGCCAGTAATCGGACACGAGTCCGGTCAGGCCAAATTCTTCAAGCGTTTCCGCATCTGGCATTTTGCTGGACCGCTTGGCGGAAGTGACAAATAAGGGCGTAACGGCCCCGCTTTTTACGTGAGCCTGTAAGCTTGAAATGGTGCCAAAGTACGAGTCAATATTGCCACCCAGCAAATCCTGCATGGCGGCGCCGCCACCCTTGTAAGGAATATGGTTCAGTTTAATGCCAGCGCGTTCTGCGATGACTTCCATCAATAAATGGTGAATCGAACCAACGCCGGCGGAACCGTAAGAAAATTCCCCAGGGTTTTTCTTGGCGTAAGCGACGAGCCCGGCTATGTCTTTAACCTCGCTCAAAGACGAGCGTACCCCCATGAGATTAGGAGCCGACGCAATCAGCACAATATGCTCATGGTCGTTTTTTTAGTCATACGATAACGACTCCTGCACAGATGGATTCGTAGTGTTCATGCTATTAGTAAGCAACAGCGTGTATCCGTCAGGCTTGGCTTTCGCAACAGCGTTAGACGCAATGATGGTATTGGCGCCAGGCTTGTTATCCACAACGACCGGAACATTCAGACGAAGGGATAAATGCTTGGCAATTTCGCGTGCAACAGAATCGCTGGAGGCGCCAGGACTCAGCCCGACTACCAAGGTAATCGCTCGGTCAGGATATGCTTTGGATTGGGACTGAGCGTGGGTCGACAGAGTTAGTGCGGCAACTGCAATAGCTGAACAGAAGAGCTTTTGGAAGGTCGCTTTCATTTCGTATCCTTACTGTTTTGATAACTGACAAATCCCAGCCTGGCCTTCCAGGGCTGAGATCCAGATTTAAGTTCCATCTAATGGAACTCTTTTCATTTTTGCAATACTGCTTCAGTAAGGCGCCGGTAGCAATAGATGTTTCCCCTATGTCGCCATTCATCACCACGGATGGCATGGAGTTTTGTACGCCATGGCAGAGCTAATGCAAGGCCCTGGCCAGAGCGAAATGGCTTGAAAGCTGCGGTTCGAATAAATCATGTAGTTTCCGGAGCACAAAATTTCGTGTATGCTTTTAACTGAAACCAGTTTTAGCACACGAAACCAGGCTGTCTGCCCTAGAAGGCAATGAACTGCTTGATGCATCAAAAAGAGAATTGACATGAATTTTGACCTCAACCCAGATGACCAGGCATTTGTTGACTCGGTTCGGCGTTTTGCCAACGACAAACTCACTCACGGAGCGCTCGAACGTGCTCACTCGGCCCACTACCCCTGGGAAATTGCAAAAATGCTGGCTAAAAATGGTCTGTTCGGCATTGCATTTACAGAAGACGATGGTGGCCAGGGCGGCACACTCATGCAAGCCGTACTCGCCATCCAAGAGATTGCATTGGTATGCCCCAAAAGCGCAGACATTGTGCAGGCAGGCAACTTCGGGCCCATCCGTACATTTGTAGAGTATGCGAGCGCTGAACAAAAAAAACGCTTCCTACCCGACCTTCTTGGGGGGAAAAAGCTCATTGCCTTAGGCATGACGGAACCCGACGCCGGCTCTGCTGTCACCGAGCTTCGCACCACAGCCCGCGCCGACGGCGACGAATACGTCATCAATGGCACCAAGATTTTCTCAACGCACAGTCCCGAAGCAGAACTGTTCCTGATATACGTACGCTTCGGCCCGGGCCTCGAAAATATCGGCTCGGTGCTCGTTGAAAAGGGCACACCCGGGTTCACCGTTGGCAAGCCTTCGAGCTTCATGAATGGCGAGCTATGGAGCCAACTATACTTTGAGGATGCCCGCATTCCCGCGGAGAACTTGCTCCTGGGCCCCGGTGGCTTCAAGAAACAGATCTCTGGCTTTAATGTCGAGCGTCTTGGCAATGCCTCGCGGTCACTGGCTTTGGGCCGCCATGCGTTTAATATCGCCCGCGAACATGCAATGAATCGCAAGCAATTTGGTCGTGCGCTCTGCGAATTTCAAGGTCTGCAATGGAAGTTCGCCGACATGGCCATGCGCCTGGAGCAAGCACAACTGCTACTCTATAAAGCTGCAATGGAGGGGGAGCACGGACTGCCCAGCGCACAAAGCACGGCCATGGCAAAACTGGCCTGCAACGAGGCTGGCTGGTTCGTTGCCAATGAAGCGCTGCAGGTAATGGGCGGCATGGGCTTCAGTCAAGAGGCCATTGTAGAGTACTGTGTACGCCGCATTCGCGGCTGGATGATAGCCGGCGGCTCGATCGAGGTATTGAAGAACCGTATTGCCGAGGGCGTCTTCCGACGTTCGTTCTCGCAACGTGCCCTAAAAGCACAGTAACGCCCAACGCGGCGCATTACAGCCCGGTCATCTCTGACTGATGGACTGAGCAAGAATTTTCTGGAGATAGCGATGGATTTAGGTATCAAGGACAGGGTTGCAATAATAACAGGGGGTGTACAAGGTATTGGTCTTGAAGTAGCGCGCGAGCTGGCACGCGCCGGGGTCAAGCTGGTGCTTGCCGATGTGAACGCGACGGCGGGCAGCGATGCTGCCAATGAGCTGAGCAAATCGACCACGGCGGAATTCGTACTTACCGATCTTACCGAGCCTGAATCGGTAAAAGACTTGGTGGACACCGCCATGCACAGATTCGGCCGCGTCGACTTCTTTGTGAACTGCGCCGCCATTCTCGACGACAAAACCTTTGAAGAATCCTCTCCAGAAGACTGGAAGCGTATGCTGGATGTGTGCTTGTTAGGCCCCATGCACTGCCTGCATGCCGTTCTGCCAATCATGAAGGCTCAGCAGTATGGCCGAATCGTATGCTTCTCGTCAGATTCCGCCCGTATTGGACAAGCCCGCCTGTCTTACTACGCAGCCGCCAAAGCCGGTGTTACAACACTCGTAAAGTCCATCGCCCAGGAAATGGGCCAGCATGGGATCACGGCCAACATTGTGTCGCCCGGTGCCACCAATACGCCCTTGCGCATGAAACGTGAAGAAGCACTTCGCGAGCAAATGGGCGAAGAGAAATATCAACGCAGGGTACAAACGGTTCAAAAGATGTACCCCTTGCGCCGCATCGGAGAACCTTCCGACATCGCCCCCATGGTGGCATTCCTTCTAAGCGAGCACGCAAGCTGGATGACTGGTCAGGTGATCAGCATCAACGGCGGCTTTACGATGGTGTAAGCAAAATGAATTTTGAACTGACTACCGAACAGCGCCAGCTTCAAGAAGCAGCAATCCGTCTCTCGCAGAAGAAACTGATGCCAATACTGGCGGCGCATCCCAAAGATGTGTCATTGTCCAAGTCGGTCATGCTGGAAATATTCCAGATTCTGGCTGAATTCGGACTTACCGGCGCACGCGTTCCCGAAGAGCTTGGCGGCAGCGGGTTAAGCATGCTTGACTACGGCCTTGTATTCGAACAGCTGCCTCCGGTTATTGCCTTGGCGCTCATTGCCCACGACGGCACCACTTCCCGCCTTTGTGCAAGCGGCGCCGCCCAAGGCTTTCCCATACTGATCAAAGACCTCCTGGCGGGCCGAAAGATTGCATGTACAGCGTCGACCGAACCGACCACGGGATCTGATCCGCGCAGCATCAAGTTGCGCATTCGCGAATCGGAAGACGGCAAAACGGCATTCCTCTCGGGCACCAAGCAATGGATCACCAACGGCACAATCGCTGATGTGGCCTTCATAACGGGCAAACTGGAAGGTAACGGTGAGCTCCAGCGCTACCTCGTTGAACAAGCCGTGTCACCGTTCAAGGCTACCGAGATCCCATGTATCGGCTTGCAGCAAGGCCATCTTAGCGAGCTCATGTTCGACCAGGTACCGGTGCCACTCAGCAACGCCATTGGTAACGACAATAGCACCATGAAAACGCTGACACAGGCCTGGCTCGTCAATCGTCCGCTCCTTGGCCTGCTTGGCCTTAGAACCGCGGAGCGCGCAAAAGAAGCGGCCTTGGAACACGTAAAAGACCGCATACAATTCAGCTCTGTTCTCGCCAGCAAACAACTTATGCAAGAAGCATTGGTCGACATCGAAGCATCCATTCAAAGCGCCCGTCTGCTCTGCTATAGCGCACTGGATGCCGCCGATCGTGGCGTGGCAACCCAGGCATTATCTGCCATGGCAAAGCGTCAAGGTGTGGCGACCGCCGAAAACGCAGCCAGCATTGCAATGCGACTTTACGGTGCCATGGGTCTTGCGATCGAAACCGGCGTGGAACAGCACTCTCGTGACATCAAGATGCTGACGATCCCTGACGGTACCTATGAGATTCTTACTCTCATTGCCGGTCGACAGATCACAAGTCAAAGCGCATTCTGAGGATACCCATGATTATTGAAGAACTTTCTCAATACGCCGCGGATCAACTTAAAGCGGGACTTACGCCCGAGGTGTCGCATGCGGCCAAACGCGCACTTGTCGACTGGTTCTCCGCACTTTTCCCCGGTACGAAAGTGCAGCCGGCCACCATCCTGATGCAGGCACATGCGCACGAGCTGGGCATGGGCAAAGCCAGCCTTCCGGGGCTGAAAACCAGAACACTTCCTGGGACAGCCGCGTGGATCAATGGCAGTGTCTCCCACGCGGTGGAGTTCGATGATATTTTCCGAGATGCCATATATCACCCGGGATGCCCTACCATAGCCGCCGCGTTAGCAGTGGCCGAGCATCGCCAGGCTTCGGGGCAACAGCTGCTTGAGGCGATCACCATTGGCTATGAAATCTCTACCCGTATCGGCGCAGCTATACAGCCTTCACATTACAAGTATTTCCACACCACCGGTACCGTCGGATGTTTCGGTAGCGCAGCCGCATCGGCCGCACTGCTTTCCAATCAACCGAGCGTCACGGCGCACGCATTAGCTACCTCCGCCACCTTTGCCTCGGGCCTGCAACAAGCGTTCCGCTCTGAAGCCATGACCAAAGCGCTGCATGCCGGGCATGCGGCATGGGTGGGTGTGACCTCCGCGTTCGGTGCCGAAAAAGGTCTTACGGGTGTACTCGATATTCTCGAGGGCGCGGCAGGCTTTGGCGCAGCGCTAGCCAGCGAGCCCAACTGGGCCAAGGCCACCGAAGGGCTTGGAAGCCGCTACAACATTACCCGCATGACCGTCAAGAATCACGGTTGTTGCGGGCACACCTTTGCGTCAATCGATGGGCTTCTGGCCCTACGCAGCCAGCATGGCTTCGACATCCAAGCTATTGATCGCATTCAGATCGAAACTTATGCGGCCGGCGTAGAAGTGGCGGGCATCAAAGAGCCTAAATCACCGTTTGAATGCAAGTTCAGTATTCCGTATGTTGTTTCTCACGCCGCCAAGTACGGATCCGTGCGCCTTGCTGCGTTCGACGCCGACCGTATCTTCGAGCAAGAGCTAAGAGCACTGATGCCTCGCATTCAGTTGGAGGCCGATCCCGAATTGACCAGCAAGTTTCCCAACGTACGCGCCGCCCGAGTTCGCGTTTACTTGAAAAGCGGCCAGGTTGTCGAACACTTCCAGCCCTTCCGCATCGGCGACCCCGAGGCTCCGCTCAGCGACGAGCAGATCAGCGAAAAATTACTGGAGCTCGCCTCGCCCGTGATATCCGACGCAGCGGCCAAGCAGTTGCTGAATCGCCTGTGGTCAATTGATAAAGTGGATGACGTGCGCGCATTGAGCCTGCATGCGCTATAGCCACATGAACATATGGTGCATTAAAATTTCTTAGCACACCATATGGCGCATCTAGCTCTAAGCGGCAGCAGAAAAGAGGCTGGCCCCCATCTTCAATGAGATTTCCTTTTGGGCCTGAAGCATCAGCGCCAGATTCCGCTCTTGCTGAACCCGCATGCGCTCTTCAGGGCCCGTAAGTGTAAGCGCATACATGCCTTTGTTGTTCATGTCGAAAAGTGCCACCGAAATCGCAAGAGCCTCTGGCACCCGTTCACTTTCGGTGATCGCATAGTAGTGTTTCCGAATCTGCGCGAGCTTGGCTTTCAGGCCGGGGATGCCCATGGAAAGGCCAGGCGGCAAGGCGTTGACAATGGCAGATTGCTCATCTGGGGGCAGATGGGCCAACAGCACCTTACCTGTCGCGCCATAGAATAAAGGCGCGTGCTCCCCCAGGTTCACGATATGCATCAGACGGGACTCTGCCTCGACAACATCGATACAGACACGGTCTGTTCCAACCACGGCATTCAGGCTGACCGTTTCACCGGTTTTATTTCCTATCTCCATCATCTTGGGGTGTGCCATATCGCGAACGCCGAGCCCGCTGGCGACGATACCCGCCAGCTTGACCAGCTTCATGGAAAGGCAATATTTCTGATCCTCCAGCTTTACCAGGTAGCCGGCGTCACACAAACTGTTGACCAGCCGAAATGTCGTGGCCTTGGAGAGCTGAATGCGATCGCTGATTTCCTGCAGCGCGAGCTTAGTCCTATCGGCGGTGAAAGCATCCAGTATCGAGAAGACTCTATTGATAGCTCGCACGGTAGTCTCACGGGTTATAAGAATATGCGGTCAGGTCGCCAAGCACGACCAAGCCGTCAAGCGCCCTGACACCTCGCCCCTTCGGAAGAATGGCCAACGGATTGATCTCGGCCTCCACGATATGGGCATTTGCGCACTTTGCAAGCGTAGACATCCTGGCGACGACATCGGCCAGGGCATCCAAGTCGCCCAATGGCAAGTTCCGATACCCAGAGAACTGCGCAAAAGCCTTTACCTCGGCCAACATTTTTTTCACTTCCTGTGTTGAAACCGGCGCCGGGCGGATGCTGACATCTTGATAGAGCTCGGCAAGCACGCCCCCCAGCCCCACAGAGATGATCGGGCCGACCGCGGGATCGTGCGAATAACCCACCAGCACCTCGCCAAGCCCCTGCACCATTTCTTGCACCTGGAAACCATCAATGATTGCGTTGGGCAACGTAGTGCCAATTCGAACGAGCATTTCCTGAGCCTCTTGCCGGAGTTCGTTTACGTTGGCAATGCCCAGCTTCACACCACCGACCTCGGTTTTGTGCGGGATTGAGGCAGACGATATCTTCAAAACGCAAGGAAACTGAATCTGCTCCATCGTGGCGCCCTGCCAGGAAGAAGGAGCGGCGGACAGCGTCCATTCCTGCACCTGGGGAATACCAAGCGAAGCCAATACATGTTGCGAGTCAACCGAACTGAGTGTTTGACCGGGCTCACGACCGTCGAGCGCCATCACTTCAACCGCAGCCGGATCCGTATGCTGTCTGGGCGCTTGCCAACGTGCCCAGGCACTGAGTGCGTCGGCGCAGGCTTCCGGTTGTGAAAACACCGCCACACCAGCTTCACGCAGCAGCTTTCTTGAACGTTCGGCGTTAGGAGTAAGGAATACTGCCACCGGCTTCTTGGCCTGAATGGACAAAATCGGAGATACCGCGCGATCAGGGCGGAACTGCGAGGACGAACCGACCACGGCCACCACGGCATCGATGTCAGGCGAGTCGACAAACGCGGACAATACGGCGCCGTAGGTCTCGGGATTCGTACCTGTTAATGTTAAATCGACCAACGGCGCATCGCTGATATTGATACCTTTGCGCGCCAAGCCACCTTGCATCTCGGGCGAAGGAGAAACGACATCGATATTGCGTTCCCCCAGGCAGTCAACGATCAAAGCGCCGCCGCCGCCCGTAGTCGACATTACCCCGATACGTGCGCCTGCACCGCGACCGTGACGGAATAAGGCCGGCGCATCTAACAAGGCCTCGAAGTTGGACAGCTCGGCAATGCCGACATCCCTGAGGAAAGCGGAGGTTGCTTTACCGTTACCCGTCAAAGCGCCCGTATGGGATACCGCCAAATGCTGCCCAATGGCCGAGCGTCCCAGGCGGTAGGCCAAGATCGGTTTGTTGGCCGCGTGCGCATTCATTGCGGCACGCCGCAACGCATCGGGACAGCGGATGGTCTCGAGGAAGAGTTGAATGATCCGCGTTTCCGGATCTTCGACCATCATTTCGATCAATTCGGCCACCGAGATGTCAGCCTCGTTGCCAACCGATACCAGCTTCGAAAAACCGACACCCAAAGCCACACCGCGTGAAAGGATAGCGCCCAACAGGCTGCCACTTTGAGAAATGAGACCCACATCACCTGCGGGCAGTTCGCTAAGCGATAGCACTTCATTAGCCGACAAGGCCACATGTGCGTGCACATCGACAACGCCCAATGCATTCGGTCCCAACAGCCGGGTCTGAGACCCCTTGAGCATGCCCAGGAGTTTTTCGTGCCGCAGCATTCCCTCGCTACCCGCCTCGGAAAAGCCATTGGACATGATGGTGACGCAACGCACCTTAGCTGCAATGCAATCTTCCACAGCAGAGAGCACATGCTCGGTGGGGAGCATGATATAGGCGTGGTCGACCTGTTCCGGCACTTCACTTACCTTGGGATAAGCCATCAGGCCCAGCACGGCATCTCTGCGCGGATTAATGGGAAAGATGGTGCCTGGATAGCCATGCTGGACAAGGTGTTTCTGCGGCAACGCCGAATGCTTGTCTGCGTCGGCTGAGGCGCCGACTAAAGCAATGGTCTTGGGGCGAAAAAGAGCATCAACCAGTTCTGACATGTGATCAATCCCCTTTGAACTGGGCTGTACGCTTTTCCAGGAACGCTGAGATACCTTCGGCCTTGTCGGCCGTTCCATACACCGTGGTAACAAGCATTGTTTCAAACTCGATGGCCGAAGTTAGATCCATCTGCATGCCACGATGGACTGCACGCTTCACGAACGCAAGCGCCAGTGGCGCACGGGTAGCATAATGCCTGGCCAGACTGACGGCGGCTTCAAGCGCCGCACCATTAGCCACGCGTCTGTTGATCAGACCCATTCTTAACGCTTCGTTGGCGTCGATGGGTTCAGCGGAAAACAACATATCCAACGCGTTGGACAGGCCTACAACGCGAGGCAGACGCTGTGTGCCGCCGGCGCCAGCCACTGTGCCAATGCGCGAGCTGGTAACGGCAAACGTTGCGTTCTCGCTGGCAATACGCAGATCAGCTGCCAATGCAAGTTCGAGTCCACCTGTCATGCAGAACCCTTCAATGGCAGCAATGACCGGCTTGGACGATTGCTCGATTGCATCATTAAGGCGATGCCAGTGACTGAAGTAGCGCCGTCCTTCCTGGGCCGAGCTGATCTTGAACGCCTCATTGAGATCGGCTCCCGCAGAGAAATAGTTGCTTCCGCCGGTCAGAATGATCGCCGACACATCTTTGCGACCTTCGACTTCCTGACAGGCCGAGATGATTTCATCCATCATTTGTTCGCTGATTGCGTTCCGTCGCTCGGGACGGTGCAGTTCTATGATAAATGCAGGGCCTTCACTGCGGATATTGATTGTTTGGTAGTTCATGGTTTTCTCCTTACAGATGGAATTGATTGATTCTGGTGTTGACAGCGCCACTGGCTTCGTACTGAAGCCAGTGCCCCGCATCGGGAATGATTTCAACCTTTGCCTGGGGTAACGACCGGTTCAAGAGCGCTTTACGCTCAACCTGCGATGGAAAGATCAGAGGGTCCTGCTCACCCAGCAGTATTTGCATGGGAATGCTCAACCCTTCCAAATTCTTGATCAGCGAATCCTCGTAACTGATTACCCGGCTGTCGAATTTGGCACGACTAACGTTTTGCAGATGAATCTCGATTGCCGGATCGTCGATTGCGACTTCTTTGGCCAACATCCAACGACCAAGATTGCGCGCCGTTACCTCTTTGATTTCCTGCAGAGGGGTGTCCTCACTTTTCCGGACTTTCTCCAGTTGCTCGATCATTCTGCCCACAGGCTTACCGAAGCCCGAAGGGCTGATCAAGCTCAAGCGGCTAGGCGCATGGCCTTGCGCAGCGAGCAGTGCAGTAACACCGGCAGAAACTGCGCCACCGAAACTGAACCCGGCCAAATGGAAAGGCTGATCGTTGACAGCAAGGCGAATGGCGTGGGCCACCCAAGCCAGATATTCCTTGGTCGTTATATCCTCCGAAGGCTTTGCGGATTCCCCGAAACCCGGCAGGTCGAGGGTTATAACGGTGAAAGCCGCCGAAAGCGCCTCGACGTTATTAAACCAGTGCGTGCGGGAGCCTGCCCCCCCATGGATCAACACAAGGTTGGGCCCTTGCCCAGTTGTGCGTACAGAAAGGCCTACCTCGTAGGCGCGCGAGCCAAAAACTTGCATTAGGAGGTTCTCTTTTTCAGCCACTTGGTGTATTCTATTCAATGAAACTATTTTTGACCAGTGAAACTTTAAGCGTTGGCCACTAGTAAGTCAAGCGGGGCGTACTTTATAAAGGAACAACGTCCTATCTTTTGCTAATTCATTATGGAGATAAGCATGAAGTTCGAAGACATTCTCTACGCCACCGGGGGCGGTATCGCCACCATAACGATTAATCGTCCCGAAGTGCGCAATGCCGTTCGCCCGCGCACTTACGAGGAACTTACCGCAGCCATGCACATGGCCGCGGATGACTCCACTGTGGGTGTCGTTGTTCTCACAGGAGCAGGCGACAAGGCATTCTGCTCTGGGGGAGACATCCGTGATCAGCAAGCACGTGTACCTGAAGTCGGTCGCAAGCATATGCGACGCCTGTTCGCACTGTCGTCTGTCATCCGCATGATGGACAAACCCGTTATTGCCAAGGTACGCGGCTACTGCGTGGGCGGTGGCAACGAGATCAATCTGTTCTGCGACATGACCATTGCCAGCGAAGATGCCAGATTTGGCCAGACAGGCCCTCGAGTAGGCAGCGTTCCCATTTGGGGCGCATGCCAATTGCTTCCGCGCTACGTGGGTGAACGCAAGGCACGTGAAATCCTGTATACATGTCGCCTTTACACCGCGCAACAGGCATTGGACATGGGCTTGATCAACGAGGTCGTGACAGCAGAAGAACTGGATGCCACCGTTGATTCACTTTGTCAGGAAATCCTGGACAAAAGTCCGCAAAGCATCCGTATTGCCAAGCTCGCGCTCAACGCCGGCTCTGATCAAGAGTTCTACAGCTCATTTTTCCCCACTTCCGAGTTGCTGGCCTCTATTTACGGCAACCCTGAAAATATGGAAGGCATTACGGCATTCCTCGAAAAACGCAAACCCGAATACCGCAAGTATCGCACTGCTCGTGCTTGATACGCGCTAAGCAAGACGCGGCTCGGCGTATGCAGAGCCGCGTCATATAAAGACATCAGAAGTACGTGCTCCACAGGCGCGTTCCAAAGAATGTGGAGGGGATTCAGCCGGCTCCTTACCTTCAACACGCGCAGCGAAAAACAAAAAGCCCCTGCTACTGAACAAGGGCTTTTTATGGAATTCGTTGGTCGGGGCGACATGATTCGAACATGCGACTCCTGCGTCCCGAACGCCTTCCTAGCCCTTTTACCTATAGGTACGGATTAAAAAACGTAGATAAATCAAGGCCCGATTATGCAGCAGCGCGCAACTACACGCAACAACGGGAAGCTTTTTCAGAGCGGGTTGGCGCACGATTGGAGCACAAAGCCAGCCAACATTTACAAATAAAAATCTTCGGCAGAAAAACCCTCGGTATCCAATTGCCAGCATTGAATGAAATGTAGCAGTCGCGACTTGATCTGCCGTTAAAACTGGGAGGATTACCATCCGTGCACTTGCCCGGTTTCCGCGTACAGCAAGAAGATGGTAGTTTCTTGTTAATGGAGAATAGGAGTGGCTGAAAGCAAAGTACCGAAGCGGCAATATACGCAAGAATATAAATTAGAATGGGCGCGTTTGGCCCAGTCAGTGGGTATCAACAAGGCGGCGCTCCGCCTAGGAGCGCCTTCGGCGACGTTAGGCAATTGGCAGCGGCTAGTAGAACTAGGATACGTTAGTCTCGGGCAGCACGGGGACGAGCGTGCCCGCAACGCCGCAGCGTTCTGTCTCCGAGCTCTAGGCCAAGAATAATCGCCTACGCAAAGAATTGGCCTGTGCTAGGCTGGACGTTGAAATCCGGGGAAAAGCCACGGCATACTTCTCCAAAGGGTTACGGCGAGGTACGCCTGGATCGACACGCAGCGCGCGCACTATACAGCGTGTCACGCCTCTGCCGGTTGCTGGAGGTCTCGTGTTCTGGCTACTCTGTCAGTGGCGGGTGCGTCGGCCTAGCCGCAGAAGCCTGACCAATGTAGTACTGGATGTGCTGGTCAAGGCCCTTCACGTAAAAAGCCAGCGCAGCGATGGACGGCTTCGAATCGTGCAGGCATGACATGACCAAGACCACCGTATCAGTCATGAGCGAATCCACCAAAGCCTGGTTCGGCAAGGTCTTGCCCGGTAATCCCCCCATTATCAGGGTGGGTGCGGCTCGAATAAGTATTATCATTCCCTATCTACATAAGAGAACTTCAGCCCCATTGACAGAAATAAAAGCTCTTCCTATACTCCAGAGTCGGAAACGTTTCCATCTAAATAAGAATAATAAAATCTGTTTCCATTAGTCTTGCGTACGTGTTTTTTTATAGTGTCACAAATAAATGAAGAAAACTTCGAACGGGCAGTAAGCTACTAGTGTAGTGCTTCATTCTGTTTGGAACTTAAGCTGCGATTGGCACGAACGACCTTTTGAAGGATATCGCGGGCCTTGGCGGTCCAGATAAATGGCTTGGGGTTTTCATTGTGATGGGCGACATAATCTTCAATGGCAGC
>DATCVA010000242.1:0-2698 GCA_036567205.1 Eoetvoesiella sp.
AAAATGCGCCTTAATATTTAATTCAACATGCAATTCTTACACATCCGACGGCATTTCTCATGACAATCAAACATTCCGCTTCTTTAACCTACCGCGACGCCGGCGTCGATATCGATGCCGGCGAGGCGCTGGTCGACCGAATCAAGCCGTTGGCTGCCAAAACCATGCGTGCTGGCGTTATGGCTGGTATTGGAGGCTTCGGCGCGCTTTTTGAAGTGCCCAAGCGCCTTAAAGAGCCTGTTCTGGTGTCCGGCACCGACGGCGTTGGCACGAAGTTGCGTCTTGCATTCGAGTGGCAGCGCCATGACACCGTGGGCATCGACCTGGTTGCCATGAGCGTTAACGACATTCTGGTCCAGGGGGCCGAGCCGCTGTTTTTTCTTGATTATTTTGCGTGCGGCAAATTATCGGTTGATACCGCTGCCAGCGTGGTCGGGGGTATCGCCAAGGGGTGCGAGTTATCGGGGTGTGCATTAATTGGCGGTGAAACCGCCGAAATGCCTGGCATGTATCCCGACGGGGAATATGATTTAGCCGGTTTTGCGGTCGGTGCGGTGGAAAAATCGCTGATTATTGATGGCAAGTCGATTGTGCCGGGCGATGTGATACTGGGGCTGGCCTCCAGCGGAGCGCACTCGAATGGTTTTTCGCTTTTGCGCAAAATTCTGACCCATGCCAATGCCAAGCCTACCCAGGATCTGGGCGGCCGACCCTTGGCTGACGTGGTTATGGAGCCTACCCGGATTTACGCTAAATCAGTTTTGGCGGCTTTGGAGAAGCACGGTGCGGCCATTAAAGGCCTGGCTCATATTACGGGCGGGGGCCTGCTTGATAATGTGCCGCGCATTTTGCAGGCCGGCCTGGCTGCGCAGCTGCATCGCGACGCCTGGGTCATGCCCGAACTCTTTACATGGCTGCAAAAGAATGGTGGTGTTGCCGACAGCGAAATGCATCGTGTATTTAATTGCGGTATCGGCATGGTTATTGTCGTGCCGGCGGACCAGGCGCAGGCCGTTGCCGCAACCCTGGCCGCGCATGGCGAGCAGGTAAGTCACCTTGGACATATCATCGAGCAAGCTGAAAACGCGCCGCAGACCGTGGTGCTTTAAGGCAGCTTGCGCCAGATTTTCGCTATTCGATCAACGACCTGATCGGCGGCGTTGGATGTCAGGCAGTCAATGACATCCCGCTCCGGTTGGGCGCGTAGCCAGGTAAGCTGGCGCTTGGCCAGTTGACGCGTTGCGGCAATAGCTTGCTCAATGGCCGGCTCCAAATCTGTATTTCCTTCCAGATAATCCCAGATTTGCCGATACCCCACGCACCGTATCGACGGAAGGCCTATGTGCAAGCCGGGGCGCTGATGCAGCGCTTCCACCTCGTCAACCAAGCCGTTCTGGATCATTTGGCGGTATCGCATGGCGATCCGTGCATGCAAGGCCAGCCGGTCCGATGGTTCAAGGCTGACGGTAATGTAATGGAAGCGTGTGTCTTGAACAGGCCGTCCGTTCGTCAGCAACGTGGACATGGCTTGTCCGGTAATACGATAGATTTCGATAGCCCGTTGCAAACGCTGGCTATCGTTGGGGGCCAGGCGTTGCGCGGTAACAGGATCGAACTGGCTTAACTGCCGATGCAGTTCCGGCCAGCCCATTTTTTCCGCCTCGAGCTCGATCGCCGCGCGTATTGCCGGGTCGGCCTGCGGAAGGTCGTTAAGCCCCTCGCGCAGCGCTTTGTAATACATCATTGTGCCGCCGCACAGCAGTGGCATGCGGCCACGCTCCAGAACATCTTTTATAAGCTGCGTGGCGTCTTGCCGGAAGTCGGCGGCGGAATAGCTGCTGGCGGGGTCGCGTATATCAAGCAAATGCTGCGGTACTTGTTGTTGTTCCGCTTTCGATGGTTTGGCGGTGCCAATGTCCATGCCTTGATATATCGTGGCCGAATCGACATTGATCACTTCAATGGGCCAGCGCGCGGCAAGAGCCAGGGTAGAGGCGCTTTTGCCGGCCGCGGTGGGCCCTGCCAGGCAAACAATAGGAGTAGTCATTGGCCACGCATGAAAAGCTTGTCGAGATCGTTCAACTTCCATTGGACCCAGGTAGGCCGTCCGTGGTTGCATTGGTCGGCACGTTCGGTTTGTTCCATTTTGCGCAGTAACGCGTTCATTTCGTCAATAGTCAGGCGGCGGTTGGCGCGCACCGAACCGTGGCAGGCCATGGTCGATAGCAATTCATTGCGCTGTTCGGTAAGACGTGGCGAACTGCCGACGTTGGCCAGGTCGCGCAATACATTGCGAGCCAGGGACTCGATGTCGCCGTTGGCCAGCAAGGCCGGTACGGCGCGCACCATAAGGGTGGCCGGACCTGCGGGACGCAGGATGAGGCCCAACTGCGCGAGCGTATCGTCGTACTCGTCAATCAACCCCATTTCTTTTTCGCTTACGTTAAAGACCACAGGAACAAGCAGTTCCTGACGTGGCAGTTCGCGCGCATCCATAGCTTGCTTGAGCTGCTCGTACACGACTCGCTCATGCGCGGCGTGCATGTCGACCAGAATAAGCCCTGTCCGATTTTGCGACAGGATATAAATGCCGTGCAACTGGCCCAAGGCCATGCCCAGTGGGAATTGGTCTGCGGCTTCTGTGCTGTGCGGGGAAGGTGCGGGGCTAGTGTCAGCGGTACCGGAAAGGGGACGGTAC
>DATCVA010000243.1:0-3238 GCA_036567205.1 Eoetvoesiella sp.
GGGTGCAAGCCCAAGCAGCGATTTGATGGCAGCTGATGTTTGCGATCGCGCCCGAAGCTCGAGGATTTGACCAAAAAGCGTCAACGAGATGATCACGACCGCAGCTTCAAAGTAGACGGCGATCCGGCCCATGGACATGAAGGTTTCGGGAAAAACTCCTGGGGCTACTGTGGCGACAACGCTATAAATGAATGCAGCGGCTGTGCCCAGACCAATGAGCGTCCACATATTGGGGCTGCGGTTGATTACCGACTGCCAGCCTCGCACGAAGAATGGCTGACCGGCCCATAGCACCACCGGTATTGACAACACCAGTTCAATCCAGGTTTGGGCCGTCATGCTGAACCAGCCCAACTGGTGGCCGAACATAGCCAAGACGGCGACAATAACGGTGAATGGTAATGTCCACCAGAATCTGCGCGTGAAATCTTTCAGTTCGGGGTTGTCTTCCTCCAGGCTGGGCATCAGCGGCTCAAGCGCCATGCCGCACTTTGGACAGCTTCCCGGATGGTCTTGTCGAATCTCAGGGTGCATCGGGCAGGTATAGATTGTGCCGTATACGGGATCGACCAATTGAGAGCCGGAGTCCGGCTGTTTTACTCTATGCTTGTGAGAGTGTTCAGGCTTGTTATGCGCCATGGTGAAGAACCTTCGCTGGGAATGGGAGGCAAATTCGGCCGAAATACGGGCAAATTCCTTTACCGCCTGGGATAGTTCAACCAATACAAAACCATAATGCCATAACTCCATTCGTTTTCCGACCCTGATTCGCTCTCTGGCGCATTACATTTTTGTCATGTCGCGTGTGCGCTCAGATACGGGATGCGCAGCTGGATTTTCAGTCATATCTTTTCCCCACGAGAGGTTTTGAGGTGCATTTCATCGCCAGAGACTGCGGTCATTACTGACTTGAGGTTGGAAATGCCCATGCAATTTTCAGAATGACATGGCGAGTTCAGGCGCAGTGGTGGTTTTGATCCATTTTATTTACTTCAATCGTAATATGAACTAATTCTTCATGGATGCTTAATTGATGCCGGTAATAATCGGGAGAAACGTCAGCTTGTGTCACCAAGCCGACAATGCAGGCGAATTTACCTTTACCAACACGCCAGACATGTAGATCGCTGATAGTGGCCTTTATTGGGGTTGACTCAATTACTTGGCGAATTTCGGCTACAACCGGCGCGCTCATTTCGGCATCGAGCAGTACGCGTCCCGAGTCACGCAACAAACCATAAGCCCACACAGCGACCAATATCGCGCCTACGATGCCCATTACGGGATCAAGCCAACTTGCACCCCAGAATTTTCCGGCGATAAGCGCAACAATTGCCAGAACAGATGTCGCTGCATCAGCGATAACATGTAAGTATGCCGCACGCAGATTAAGGTCGTGGTGATGGTGGCCATGCTGGTCGTGTCCATGGTGAGCGTGGTCATGGCCGTGCCCGTCTTTGAGCAGCGAAGCACAGACAATATTTACAAGCAGACCAATACACGCAAGTGCAATGGCTTGATCATAATGGATCGGACCGGGGGACAACAGCCGTTCAACGGACTGGAAGAGCATCGACCCGGCGACCAGGACGAGCAAAAGCGCACTGGTATAGCTGGCTAAAACCTCAATTTTCCAGGTGCCAAACGCAAAGCGGGGATCGTTTGCAAACCGTTTCGCCAGGATATAGGCCAACACGGACAGGCCTAAGGCCAGCGTGTGGGAGCTCATGTGCCATCCATCGGCAAGCAGCGCCATGGAATTCAATGCATAGCCGCCCACAATTTCCACCACCATCATTATTGCAGTGAGGGCGGCTGCCCAGGTCGTCTTTTTTTGAGCCAGGGGATTGCCTTCGTGGAAGGCATGAGAGTGGTTCCAGTGGTTGTGGCTGTCGGACAAGGGGTGTTCCATGGTATGTGGTCCTGGTGGGCGGTAATAGCAATATCCTGATGGACGATAATAGTAATATACTATACCCCTGTATAGGATATGGAAAAAAGGAAAATATATGGCACACATTGCCCGTGATAAAAAACCGCTATTAACCCGCATCCGACGTATTAAAGGGCAGGCTGAAGCACTGGAAAAGGCCGTTGCAGAAGAGGCGGACTGTGTGGCGGTGCTTCAGCAAATTGCCGCTATCCGGGGCGCGGTAAACGGGTTAATGACCCAGGTGTTAGAAGGGCATATTCGTGAACATCTGGGGGCCGATGGGGTGCCGTTGCAGCAACGCCAGCAAGATGTGGAGCAAATTGTGCAGACGCTACGTTCTTATCTCAAATAGGAACATTAGGGAAGCATAAAGGTGATTCGGGATAGGGCGCCGCAGTGCAGTTATGCAGCCCCCAACCGCACAGCAAGCGCTGCAAGGGTGACAAGCAAAACAGGCAAAGTCAGCACAATACCGACTTTGAAATAGTATCCCCACTTGATCGTCATTCCCTTGCGCGCCAGCACATGCAGCCACAGAAGTGTGGCCAAGCTGCCAATAGGGGTGATCTTGGGACCAAGGTCGCTGCCGATGACATTGGCATAGATCATGGCTTCTTTAATTGTTCCCGTCGCCTGGCTGGCTTCAATCGAAAGCGCTCCCACGAGCACAGTGGGCATGTTGTTCATGATCGACGAGAGCAGGGCGGTTAGCACACCGGTGCCCAAGGTGGCCGCCCACAAACCGTGGCTGGCCAAATAGTCGAGCAAGCCGGCAATCATTTCCGTCAGCCCGGCATTGCGTAGCCCATAGACAACCAAATACATTCCCAAGGAAAAAATCACGATAGGCCAGGGTGCCTCGCGTACGACTTTGCGTGTGCTGATTTTGTGTCCGTATCCAGCAACGATAAGCAAAGCCAGCGCGCCCAAGGCGGCAATAGCACTGACCGGCACTCCAAAACCCTCAAGGGTAAAGAAACTGATTAGCAACAGCCCAAGCACTACCCATCCGGCACGAAAGGTAGCCAAATCGCGAATCGCCTCTCTGGGCTGCTTCAGTTGGCTGTCGTCGTAGCGAACCGGAATACTGCGGCGAAAATACAGCAACAGCACCAGCAAGGTGGCCGCAACGGAAACAACGTTGACCGGAACCATGACTGCCGCATATCGTGCAAAGCTGATATCGAAAAAATCCGCGGAAACGATGTTGACCAGATTGGACACAATGAGCGGCAGGCTGCCAGTGTCGGCAATAAAGCCCGCCGCCATGACGAAGGCCAGTGTTGCGGCGGGCGTGAACCCTAA
>DATCVA010000244.1:0-5336 GCA_036567205.1 Eoetvoesiella sp.
TGATCGGCCGGACGCCCTTTCGCTGCATAGATGCGGGCAATGGCCTCGGGATTTTCAGCGTCGCCGCCAAGCCCATAAACGGTTTCGGTTGGAAATGCGACCAGGCCGCCATCGGCCAATCGCCTGGCTGCTTGTTCTATGGTGGGGGCCGTATCCGGCACATTAACAATTGGCATGCCGAAATTAATACGCAATGCCCAGCGCTGCGGCAACCTGCGCAGCGCCCTGCTGCGCCTCGGCCAATGTTGACCCCAGAATAGTGACATGCCCCATTTTCCGGCCGCGTCGCGCTTCGGCTTTACCGTACAAATGCAATTTGGCCATTGAGACCTGCAGCACGCCCTGCCAGTCGGGCTCGCGCATTAAGCCGGTCTGCGAATCGAACCAGACATCGCCTAAAATATTAAGCATTATCGACGGACACAGGCAGTGCGTACTACCCAGAGGCAATCCCGCCATTACCCGTGCCTGCTGCTCGAACTGGCTGGTCGCGCAGGCATCTATGGTGTAATGACCGCTATTATGCGGACGAGGCGCTACCTCGTTCGCCACCAGACGGCCGTCGTCCAGCACAAAAAACTCAACGCACAACACACCGTAATAATCCAGCGCCTTAACGATTTGTAGCGCGGCATCGGTGGCCTGCCGGTTAATTTCGGCATTGCCGCCATCGTCGGCCACGGTTGAAATCGCCAATATGCCCTCGCGGTGCTCGTTGGCAGCTGGCGGATACACCACACACTGGCCGTCAAATCCGCGTGCCATTACGACCGAAATTTCGAATGCCAGCGGCATCAGCGCCTCGAGCACACACGATGCATTATTGAATGATGCAAAAGCCGCCAGCGCTTCTTGCCGGTTTTGAACTCGGGCCTGCCCTTTACCGTCGTAACCCAGGCGGGCGACTTTGACAATGCCCGGAAATAATGTGTCGGGCGCCGCGTTAATATCGTCGACGGATTGAATTGCAACGTAAGGGGCTACAGGAACGCCCGCTTTGACGATAAAACCCTTCTCCTGAATCCGGTCCTGCACAATGGCAACGGCTTCAGCAGCCGGGCTTACCCGGCTGTTCTGCGCCAGTTGCTTCAGGCTTGCCGCGGGAACGTTTTCAAATTCGGTAGTAACGGCACGGCATAGTTCAGACAAACGCCCCAGGGCAGCCTCGTCATCGTAATCGGCCTGAATATGCAGGTCGGCCACCACCCCCGCCGGGCAAGGCGAACCCGGATCGAGCACAGCAACTTTATAGCCCAGCGCTTGAGCCGCATGGCAAAACATGCGCCCCAACTGCCCTCCCCCGACAATACCCAACCAGTCTCCTGGTGTAATCGGAAACGGCGTAGAGGCTGCATTCATAAACAATCCGGCAAAAGGTAAGTTTTAAATTTAGATAAGACAAAACCAGGCGTTCACAAAAATACGCCGGTTTACTGGCTGGCCTGAATCAATTGTGAATGTACCGACAAAGCCGGGCAATGCAACTGCCACGGCCAGCGAAGTCGATGCCGCGCTCGATTGATTGATCCAGGCACAGAATTACATTCTTACATGAGGCGGCACAACCATATTTCGTGCCGTCTCGGTTTGCTGAACACGAAAGGCGTTCAACTTCTGTCGTAAGGCGGCATCGGTTGTGGCCAGGCAGGCCACAACATGTAACGCTGCATTGGCTGCACCCGCCTCGCCAATGGCAAAGGTGGCAACCGGCACCCCCTTGGGCATTTGCACTATTGATAGCAGCGAGTCCTCGCCACGCAGGTATTTAGAGGGTACAGGCACTCCAAATACTGGAACAGGCGTTAACGCCGCCATCATTCCGGGCAGATGGGCCGCGCCGCCGGCGCCGGCAATAATGGCGTGTAAACCGCGATCGGTGGCGGACGCTCCGTACTCGACCATATCCAGTGGCATGCGATGGGCTGAAACCACACGCATTTCATGCTTGACACCAAACGCGTCAAGAATAGCTGCCGCATGCTTCATAACATCCCAGTCGCTGGAGGACCCCATAATTATGCCCACTAATGGACTGGCGTTAACTTCAGTGTCGGTCGATGTAGTCATGATGAAGTTCCTGAGAATCGTGTCGGCTAGGTCGTTAAGCGCGTCAGAGCCTCGCGATACTTGGCGGCCGTTTTCTCGAGCACTTCGGCCGGCAAGCGGGGGGCTGGAGGCGTTTTGTCCCAGGCCTGGGTTTCAAGCCAGTCGCGCACGAACTGCTTGTCGAACGAGGGAGGGCTAATACCCACGGCGTACTCAGAGGCGGGCCAGAAACGCGACGAATCAGGCGTAAGAACCTCGTCCATAAGATGCAGCTGGCCTTGATCGTCAAGCCCGAACTCAAACTTGGTATCGGCAATCATGATGCCTTTGGTTGCCGCGAACTCTGAGGCCTGGCTATACAGCCTTAATGTAACGTCACGAATTTGCTCTGCCATTTGCTGGCCGACTTCGCGCACGACATGGTCAAAATCAACGTTCTCGTCGTGAGAGCCAAACTCGGCTTTGGCTGCTGGCGTAAAAATAGGACTGGGCAAACGGCTGGCTTGCTTCAAACCCGCCGGCAAGCGGATGCCGCATACCGAACCGCTGTCCTGATAGTCTTTCCAGCCCGACCCGATCAAATAGCCGCGAGCGACGGCTTCAACCAGAATTGGTTTAAGCCGCTTGACCACGACGGCCCTGCCCGCAACCTGATCGCGCTCGTCGGACGCGACCACGTCTTCGGGCTGAACGCCCGTCGAGTGGTTGGGCAAAACATGCGCGAGTTTCTTTAGCCAGAACTCGGTAAGCTCGGTAAGCACCTGGCCCTTCCCAGGAATGGGATCGTCAAGAATTACATCGAAGGCCGAGATGCGGTCGGTAGCGACGATCAATAACTTATCGTCGCCCACAGCGTACATATCGCGTACTTTGCCCCGCGCAAGCAAAGGCAGGGATTTAATCGTTGACTGATGAAGTGCTTGCATTTATTGCACCAATTGAGCCAATTTACCCGACGCGTATTGCTGCGCCATTTCGCTTAAAGGAATAGGCTTGATTTTACTGGCGTTGCCGGCCGTACCGAACTGCTCGTAACGTTGCCTGCAAATTTCCTTGGCCGCCAGACGTGCGGGCTTGAGGTATTCGCGCGGATCGAACTTGGACGGATTTTCCGCCATAAAACGGCGAATTGCACCGGTCATGGCCAAACGGATATCAGTATCGATATTGATCTTGCGCACACCAAACTTGATGGCTTCCTGGATTTCTTCAACCGGAACACCATAGGTTTCTTTCATATCGCCGCCAAACTCGCGAATTTCAGCGAGCAGGTCTTGCGGTACGCTGGAACTGCCATGCATGACCAGGTGGGTATTGGGCAGGCGATGGTGAATTTCCTTGATCCGGGAAATAGACAGAATGTCGCCCGTGGGTTTGCGTGTAAATTTGTAAGCACCATGGCTTGTACCGATAGCAATGGCCAGGGCATCAAGCTGTGTCTGGCGAACGAAATCGGCGGCCTGCTCGGGATCGGTCAGCAATTGCTCCATAGTAAGCTTGCCGTCGGCGCCATGGCCATCTTCCTTGTCGCCCTGCATGGTTTCGAGCGAACCCAGACAGCCCAGTTCGCCTTCGACTGTAACGCCCAGCTTGTGAGCCAAATTGACAACGCGGCGGGTAACGTCAACGTTATAGTCATAGTCGGCAATAGTTTTGCCGTCTTCTTTCAAGGATCCGTCCATCATGACGCTGGAGAAACCAAGATCGATGGCGCCCTGGCAAACAGCAGGCGATTGACCGTGATCCTGGTGCATAACGACCGGAATGTGGGGATAGGTGTCGACAGCGGCTTGAATAAGCAATTTCAAAAAGCCTTCGCCGGCGTATTTACGCGCGCCTGCCGAGGCCTGCATGATGACCGGGCTATCGGTTTCAGCCGCGGCCTCCATAATTGCCTGTACCTGCTCCAGGTTGTTAACGTTAAAAGCAGGGATACCATAACCGTTTTCGGCTGCATGATCGAGCAGCTGACGCATGGAAACTAGGGCCATGAGAAGACTCCTGAAGACAAATAATAAGGGATGATCTACATTTTACCTGATCGGGGGGATTGCCTTTGAACGGACCCGATCGGCAAGCTGCTGCTTTCTTGCCTGCCGGCGCAGCGAGCCTTGAAGACACGGCGGCAAAGACACTAACCGCTTATTTCGCGGGCTTAAGCCTTACGGCCGATTTGGGACGAAACGCCTTGACAACGTGCTCGTGCGTTTCGATGTAGGGGCCGCCGATCAGGTCTATGCAATAAGGTACTGCCGCAAAAATGCCAGGCACCAGGGTCTGGCCATCGTCGCCCTTCAGACCTTCAAGCGTTTCCTTGATGGCCTTGGGCTGGCCCGGCAAATTAATAATTAACGCGGCATGCGTATCGGTTTCACGAATCACGGCTACTTGCCTGGACAAAATAGCCGTTGGCACGAATTTAAGGCTGATCTGACGCATTTGCTCGCCAAAACCGGGCATTTCCCTGGTCGAAACCGCCAACGTAGCCTCGGGGGTAACATCGCGGCGCGCCGGCCCCGTCCCGCCCGTAGTAAGCACAAGATCACATCCCAACTGGTCGGCCAGTTCGATCAGCGCGGCGGAAATTTGCGCAGGCTCGTCTGGAACAAGGCGCATGGCAAACTGCGCGGGCCGTATCAAGGCATCGTTCAGCCAGGCTTGCAGCGCAGGAATACCCTGATCGTCGTAGACGCCTTTGGACGCGCGGTCCGACACCGACACCAAGCCTACCAGCAGCTCGTCCGGGTGGCTCCGGAGCAATTTTTTCTGTTCAGGCATAGGCCTCTCCTTTACACGTCCCAATGACAGGCACAGACATATTTTTCCGACTAACTTTGGGCGCGCTGTTGCAGCACCTCGACAGCTGGCAGGGTCTTGCCTTCAAGAAACTCCAGAAAAGCGCCTCCGCCCGTTGAAATATAATCGACCTTGTCAGTGATTTTATATTTGGCAATAGCCGCCAGCGTATCACCGCCGCCAGCAATCGAAAAGCCATCGGACTCGGCGATCGCATGGGCAACCACTTCCGTTCCGTGCGCAAACGCGTCGAGCTCGAACACACCAACCGGACCATTCCAGACGATCGTACCGGCGTGCTTCAGAATTTCTGCAAGCTGCCGGGCGGTTTGGGGACCAATATCCAGAATAAGATCGTCGTCGGCGACTTGATCTGCCGCCTTAACGACGGCTTGCGCATCGGCGCCGAACGTTTTGGCGCATACGACATCGACGGGAATAGGCACATCGGCCCCGCGTTTTTTCATAAGATCGATAACGGCCCTGGCCTGCCC
>DATCVA010000245.1:0-34349 GCA_036567205.1 Eoetvoesiella sp.
TGATGACATTCTGAGGAACACTATTCATGAGGTTACTCCTTGGCGCTTTCGCGCTGGTTGATAAAGATTCGCACCTCTATCAAACCGGGTAACCTCACCTTTGGCAAGGTCCTACTGTCAGATCAAATCGAAACTACTTCAGCTAAAACAAGGTTTCCACACCTGGTTCCGGATACCCGAAAAAAATACCTCTATGTGTACTACGCAGTTTTAGCTGTGGCTTTCACAGGAGCACGCTTACTTACGGCTTAGCGTGCTTTATTTTCCGTTTTCTGAGGCGATCCCTACTTGCTTGTAGGCGAATCCTTCGAGGACGTAGAAGAAGCGCGAAAGGCTTGACAGTAGTTTCATGAAACCGTATCATGAAACCTAGAAATTGAGTCTAGGAGAAAACTATGATTCCCAACAAAGTTACCCGCCATCGAGAGCGTATGAAGGCAGCAGGTTACAGGCCCGTGCAATATTGGGTACTAGATACGCGATCCCCTGATCTAGCGGCTACGCTTAATCGGCAGTGCCGCAGCCTACGCGGAGACAAGGCCGAGGCAGAAGCTATTGGCTTTGGCGAAGCAGCGGCCAGCTTAATTGAGGGCTGGGAATAATGCAGCGTGGCGATATCGTTACTGTTTCGCTGCCAGGAGATTATGGAAAACCGCGCCCGGCGCTTGTTGTTCAATCTGATTTGTTGCAGGAGCTAGATAGCGTCCTTGTTTGTCCTATTACCAGTGTTTTACGTAACGTGCTGTTCCGTGTGACGATTGAACCAAGTGCCATCAACGGATTGCAAAAAATTTCACAGGTAATGGTTGATAAAACGTCGCCTATCCCTCGCGCTAAAGTGAACAAAATTGTCGGCTCCATTGACGCCGAACGCATGAAAAACGTAGAACGTGCCCTCATGCTTGTAACCGGGCTAACTTAAAAAAAGTGGGCCTGAATACCTTGCGATATTCAGGCCCTTGTCGCGGACTGTGAAGGAAAACACGAAAGAACACGACAAACATGCCATCAACCTATGAGGATTTTCAAGCATGACCGGAAAGTATAGCAAAAAAGACCCAAAAGAAGCCGTTTCTAATGAAGCCGTTTCTAATCCAAAAAAACAGGCCAAGCCAGCCGATATTAGCTACCAGGGCGGAGAGGTGCCCGGTTGGGTGCGTGAAGTCATCGAGGCGCACTTAGCTATCGAGGCAGAAGATGCCAAGAGCGCCGGGGCGCTTGGCTTCATGACGCGGGCGCTTGTCATCGCCACCATGCCCTACAAAGACCCGAAAGTAGATTCTTTCGTGCGCCAGAATGGCAAATTTCGGCTGCGTATTCTCGCTGGCTATGAGGGCGGGATACCTTATGGCGTGTATCCGCGCTTGTTGATGTCGTGGGTAGCAACCGAAGCGGTACGGACAAAATCGCCCGTGCTTGAGCTTGGAGATTCCCTTTCTCACTTCCTGCGTGATGTTCTCGGCTTGCAGCGTGGCGGCGGTGCGCGTGGCTCAAGTACCCGTGTTGTTGAGCAAATGAAAAGGCTATTCGGCTCAATCGTAACCGCGCAGTATTCTGGTGACTTGCAAGGCTCACGCGGCTTTTTGCTGCGTAATGTCGTCCTGGCCGATGAAGTTAAGTTGAATGAATCAACTTTTGAGAAAAACTTAGAAGAACAACTTAAGAACAACGATAACAGCGAAGGCGTTTTGTGGGTTCCACAAAAAGAGAATGCCGGAAAATGGAAAAGCGAACTGCGGCTATCGCAACAGTTTTTCAACGAGTGTGTAGAACGCCCCGTACCTATTGATCTACGCGCTTACAAGGCGCTACGTGGCTCGCCTTTGGCAATGGACATATACACATGGATGACATACCGCATGAGCTATACAAACCGGGCAACGCGGCCCATACCCTGGGAAGCGCTCATGGGGCAATTTGGTAGCAGCTACACCACTGAAAGCGCTACACGCGACTTCAAACGGGCCTTTTTGAACGCCTTAAAAGCCGTTCAGATCGTCTACCCCGCAGGCAAGGTACGGGTAGAAGAAAATGGCCTTGTTTTGCTGCCATCCAAGCCCCATATAGCAGCCCGCCAACCCGACTTGTTCTAAGGTTTGGGTGATGATGAACTCGCGCCGCTTCGGTGATGATGAACTCGCGGGCTTTGCCCGCGTGATGAACAACTCGCGCCGTGATGAACAACTCGCGTTGTCGCCTGGCGGTGATGATGAACTCGCGCAAAAATTGCCGCTGCGATTGTGGGTAAGGCTGTGGATTACCAAAGTTATCCGTGATGAACAACTCACGGTAAAAATATCTTTTAATTTCAAGCGGTTGCAGACTTATCCCCAAAAAGCGGTGATGAACAACTCGCGCAAATGTGATGAACAACTCGCGCCAAAATTCGTGAAATTCAGTGTTTTACCCTTTGAAATCATAAACTTGCAGCAGTCGCAACGACCCCCCCCTATAGTTCTTCCTGTAGTTTTATATATATACCTAGTAGTGAATCGGGCAAAACCGTGGATAAGCCACGAAAATTTTTTTAGCGCGACAAAAACCCGCCTACCCTTCGTTCGCTGCGCTCACTACGCCCCACTGCTACGCAGTGGCCTTAGAATTGGCCCCCATGCCTTCGGCACGGGGAAAGGTAGCCCCCAAGACAGCCGACCACCCAGGCGGCTAACGCCGACACCGGCAACACCAAGCCACGACCCTAGAAATAACAAGAAAGCGGCCCTTGGCCGCATGACTAAAAAGCGGGTTTACCAGTTATAAGGGTTTGGCAAGACCTCTTTCTTTCGTTGCTGTAGCGGCTCACAGCCCCGCTACGGGGCTAACAAGCCAATAGCAGTACCAAGGCACCATATTTATTGAAACGCGCTTGTAGGGCTTCTTGTGGCACCGACAGCCAAGGGCTGTAATCAGGTTGTTTGCTGCTGACATTGGCCTGTCCATGACAGGCCGGGGTTTGCTGGCCGCAAGGCGGGCGGCGTATGCGTTATCACCCACGAAAAAGGGCGGCAGCTTACGCTACCGCCCTGCGCTGCACTAGGCTTTCGTCCTGGCCAGGTTTCCCGGCCAGGTCTACCGCCTATGGAAGTTACCGGCCCCGTTGCTGTTGCGGCTGTTGCGGCTCTAGCGTTTTTTCGGGAGCCTTGGCCTGTTCAGGTTGAGCCTTGGCAGGCTCATTACCTTTGGCCATGTCTTGCGCAAAGGCCCGGACGTGCTTCACAAAAGCCTCACGGCTTTTTGCATTGGTAATGTGCTGTTCAGCCCATTTCTCTGCTTGTGTACGCACTGTTTCCGCCCGCTGTTGGTTGTACGACAAAACATCAGCCTTACCGCGATCCTGGCCATACTCGACCTTGACATTGGTTTGACCGGCCTTGATCCCACCACCATCGAACTGGCGTTCAAGTTCCGGGCCGTTTTCAAGTTTTGATAGATCATGCGCCACGGCAGAGTTTTTGCCGACTTGCTGCACCATATGGGTGTCGCTCATCATCAAAACTTTACCGGCGTATTGAGCGTTAGGCTTTGGTAGATAGACAAAACCTTTACGATCCTGGCTGCTGACCAAATCGCGGGCGGTTTCCCAATCAGGCTTGGGCAACCGTTCCCCGATGTACTTGATTGCGGCTTGTGCTTCTTTTTCCATAGGTATCACCTTTTCAAATAAACACCCTTAACGCGGGCAGGAACGCCGCCAGAACGGCGGTACGGGTTCGCTTGGCCTTACCGGCCCCGCGCAACCGTATCAGTCGTGCCGAGGCTGTCAAACAGCGCGGCAAATTCATTGATCTTGGCAAGGGCTAAATCTTCGCAAGCGGTATCCCTTAGCGCGGCATCGTCAGAATTCGGGTTGTCCTCAACCATGTTCACCACATCGACCAACATTGAAACGCTGGTTGTTTCGGCGGGATTTTCCAAGTCGGAAAATTGCGCATCCACGTAGTAATCACTTCGCTGCACCTGGCCGCGATAAAGCCGCCAGTTGGTGCCAGGCACCGGCACCGGCACCGGCACCTTGCGCACTTCGTCGCCAATGGCAACTTTGTGCATGTCCACCGCCGTAAACCGGCGCATGAAATAGTCATCCTTGTAATACCGAATCTTGTTGCCCATGATGATAGGAATACCGGAGCGATGAACGAGCTCCTTTTCCTTGTCAAGCTGCAATAATTCTTGTGGCAGCATCAAGGCGCGGGAAACCAACGTATCGGTTTCCGATTTGCTGTAGCGACCCGCGTTCAATGCGCCTACGTTGGAATGCTGTGTAGACTGTGCGACCACCGTGATATTGCCGATCATCTTTGAGTATTCTTCGGCCTCTTTGACTTGCGACGGCGTATAGAAGATTTTGATGCCCATGTTATCCATGATGGAATGCGCATCTTCCTTGCCATAGGTCGATTCAAGCTGTGAATTGTTCTGAATAACGAGCGCCAGGCGCATGTTGTACCCGGCCATAAAGCCCACACCCTTAGCAAGAATCTCAATCTTCCCGGCAGCGGTCAATTCATCCAGCATGAGCAAGCATTGATACTTCAAGTCGGGATTCTGTTCAGGCAATTCCTTGACGTTTTCATTTATCAACTGCGAGAAAAACAGATTGATGATGAACTGCGCTTGCATCACTTCCCCGGCAGGAATATGAATATAAATCGACATTTTGCGCTTGCGAACGTCGCGCAAATCGAAGTCATCGGCGCTAGTGGCCTTGTCTGTGACCGGGCTACTAAAAACGCCCAGGGCCGAGGTAAATGTAGAGAGGATATTTTTTAATGTGTCATCGGAGCCATTCAAAAACCGATTGATGGAGTCCTGGCACTCACGCGAAAGCGGTTGTGCTGTGCGCTGCCTGGCCGTAATCACTTCACGCAAGTACAAGGCCGTGTCCTTACCCTTGCCCGACGCCTGGCGCAGTATCTCGCCCATTGTGTGCGGCAAGCGTGGTGTTTCTAACACCAGCAGTGACAGGCCCACAAAGAGGTTACGCGCACTGTCAGACCAAAAGGGATCGCCGCGTTCCGGCGTCTTAAAAACGATTGCCGCCAACGCCCGCAGATCATTGACACGAAACAACGGGTTTTCAGAGACATACGAAAGCGGATTCCATCGGTGCGTAGTTTCCGAAAACGGATTGAAATAAAAAATCTCGTTGCCCAGGTGCTTGCGCCGAAAAGCCGAAGTCAGATTATAGTTTTCCCCCTTAATGTCCAGCACTACGGTGGATTCACGAAACGTCAGCAAATTAGGGATGACAAAGCCCACGCCCTTACCCGTGCGGGTAGGCGCGGCCAGCAGCACGAATTCATAACCAGGCAGGTGCATCAAGTCTTGCGCGAAGCGACCCAGGCACACGCCCTTTTGAGCAAACAGCCCTTCGCTTTCAATGTCTTTTCTATTGGCAAAACGACCCTTACCGTACACGTCAGAGTCACGCCGCCGATACGCCATAATCATGCCGAACGGGATAGCCAGGCATAAGAAGAAACCGACGAAATAGCTACCTATGACTTTGACCTTTTGGCGGTGCGTTTGAATGGACGCGGTAGCGTCGAAAATCGTGTCTATGCTGGCGTGTAAGGGGTTTTCATGGAAGGAGGCATACAGCACCATTCCAGACACCCAAAACGCGCAGTAGACCAGCCCGCCGAGCGAGAGCAGACCAACCAACACACCGGCCCATTTTTTAGGGGTCATGTCCGCGAACATGGATGTTTTCTTAGACATGATCTTTCCCTTGAGCAATGGCGTATTTGCGGTGCGGGTTGTAGTCGATTTCTACAACGTGGCGCTTGCCAGTTTGCCTATCGACTTCGATTTGAACCACCATATCGACGGTCAAATGAATCAGGCGCTTGATGACGTTGTAATCCAGCCCAGCCCCTACGGGATCGGACTTAATCATCATCATCATTTGTTCATACGCCATTGCGGGATTTTCGCCGTGGCAGCTTGTCAGTGTGCCGGGGTGCCCACTAAGCGCAGCGCGAAGAAAATACAGGCATTCAGAGCCGCGCATTTCAGCCAGAAGTATTCTATCGGGCTTCATCCGAAGGCAGCTAAGAAGCGCGTCTTTGGCCGACAGGACGGGCGTTTCAGAGCCTGGCCGGGTTTTCGCGTTGTCATAGAGCAAATGCACCACGTTAGGCTGTGTCAGACTCAATTCGTGGGCATCTTCAATGGTAATGATGCGTTCACCAGGGTCTATAGCATCGACCAGGGCTTTCATTACCGTGGTTTTCCCCGAGCCAGTAGCCCCGGATAAAACAATGTTCTGGCGGTACTGAACCGCCTTAGTTAGAAACTCCATAATCTTGCCGGATTCCAGCAAGGAAAGCAGTTCTTCTTCGTGCGGTTTAATGGCAAATGTCGAACGTGTCGTGCCCTGGAACATGCCCTGTTCTTCCATTTCCTTTAAGGAAATACGCACCCTTGAAGGTTGACGCAACGTGAAAGAGACATGCCCGCGCAACACGCCAGGCTCCATAATAAGTTGCACCCGCGAATTATCTTTTAATGAACCGGACAAGATTGGATAGGCCGCGTTCCAGCCTTGTGCCGAGTTGATGTATGTGGCGGTAGCCCCGCCGAGCGACAGCAAACTATGCTGATTGATTTGGGGCACGTTATGGGATTCCCATTTGTTGGTGTAGACCCAAACCCGGCCATCATCATTGACGGCAATTTCTGTTACTCGGGGATCTTCCCGCCACTGTTGATACGGGGCAAGATACGCCTGTACGGCGGCGTCATCTTGCAGCGGCACGTATCCCGTATCGGGAAACTGACCCGCAGTACCAAGGCTGTTTTCTATAGATTTCAAAGCCGCCGTATCCATGATTATTCCTCGTAAACGCCATCAAACCACAGGTCTTTACTCACATAAATCATGAGCCTTGCCCCGCGATTCGCGCTAAGTGTCGGTTTGATATTGACAGTCGAATCCAACACCTTTTCAGCAATATTTTTAGAGGATCGAGACGTGGAATTTCCATAGACGGTATCGCCTGAACCCTGCTGGCTTGCCACGGCAATATCTACCGCGTCATCAATCAATGACAGCAACAGGGCCGCGCCAATTCGGGCACCCCAATGGTTATCGACGAAGCCGCCAACGCCCATCGTGCCCACGCCATCGGCTGCACCGCTGTCCACGTCGATTACATAGCCATTCGTGGTTTTGATGCGTTCCCACACCACCGCAATGCGAGAATCACCGTTTTGCAGCGTCTGGCCGTATTGGCCGACTACGGTAGAGCCACGCGGTACAAGCAGGCGTGATCCATCATCCGAATAGATGTTGTCAGGAATCACGCACCCGCTTTGTCCGGGCACGTTGCTTAAAAGCTGTGTTTGCAGAATGCACGGAATGTACGACCCGCGTGTAATGACAAAAGAGCGATCCCCCAAATCAGCGGCGCTAGCCTGTTCCGTCTTGGAAGGCATTGATTTTCTTGCCGTCAAACGCGCCTGATCCTGTACCGTAGCTGGCCGTGGCTTGTTTTCGCCCGATAGCATCATTGGAGGTAGCACAGGCGCGGCAGCGGGAGCCTGTCCGGCCCCTGTTCCACCACCGGCCAGCGGAATGGGTGGAACACTCGCCACCGGGCCAGGTTGATTGAAGTTTTCAGGCAATTGTTTTGGTTCAGGCGGTGCGGGTTTCGATTCAGGCTTGGAAAGAAAATCGCTTATGTCGAAGTCGCGGCCCCGGCGCTGATTCGCCCCTTGGGCAGCAGCGGCTTGCTTGGCCGCTTGGGCTGCATCGCGTTCAGCCCGCCAATCGGCCAGCTTCGTTTTACCAAACCAGATGGCCAACAGTAGCGCCACAAGCAATACGCCGAACATCATTGCCAGAGCAAGCACCCTAGAGCGACCACGTTTTTTAATTTCGCCCGTGAATTCGTGCGATTCTTGCGCCGGTTCCTGGCTAAAATCTTCTTCTTTAATGGCTTCGCTCATTTCTGACCCCTTGCGCTAAAAGACGATGTTTCAACCGGGTATCCCGCAGGCGTAAACCCATCATTGAAAACACCAATGACGGCTTTTTCCAGGCGCAGGTTCCATTGCTTGGCAATGCCATGAACCACGATAGCGCCGTCTTTTGCTTTGTGGAAATTCGTTAGCCATTCTTCATGACTGCCAGGTGATGATTCATAGATAACGGGAATGTCTGTATTTTTTGGAAAATAGAAATACGTGAATTTCCCATCGTCAAAGACCCGAGTAGGGCGAATGTCAGCGCTGGTATTGACCAACTCCATTGAGTAATTCGTATTCGCGGGGCGAACACGGGTGTCTTGAACCAATTCGGTTTGTAGCGCCTTGGGCGTACCGTAAGAAAACATGATCTTCGATACGCGATTAGAGCGCGATGTACCTTTGTGGGCCGGTATCACGTCAAGCACATACGAATGCTTGCTTGTCGCCACAATGACCGTACCCGGCTTGGCCGCATCGAGCGGAGACATAAAAATACGGTTGCCAACCTTGGCTATATCCCAGCCAATTATGCCGCCGCCCGCTACGTCCTCGACCGTTTCACTCTTGCCGAATTCGACCACAGTAGGACTACCCACGTACCCCACAACACGGACTACCGTATTGTCTGTGTAGTGAACCGTGCGAACCCGAGTAGTGTTAGGGGCCGCGCTAAAGTTTGATGCAGCTTGAGCGGTAAGAGGCAGGGCCAGGGCCAATGCAATCACTAACTTTTTCATTTCCCGGCTCCTGTAAATTCACTGTCAGTCTGATACCCCAGGACGGTAAAGCCGAATGGGTTTTCAATTGCAGCCTGTTCGCTGATGAACAGGCGCGGCTTGTATTCATAGCGAAGCGTTGCAACCTTATGAACCGTGCGTTGCATGGTTTCTGTGCGCAAATCGCGCTGCTGAACCGTCAGGCGTACCGTGGCAAATTTCTGACCGGCGTTTTCAGTAAGCGTGATACTGATAATTTCAGGGGTGAATAGAACATTCTCGCCAAACTCACGATCAAGGGCTTTGGGGCCGCTAAAGAGTTCGCTATATTGTTTCCACGGTGTATCACCGGCAAAGCTCTTAACCGTGTCGTAATCATGTTGCAGAAAACGATAGTTGTAGCGTTCACGCGCAATGACAAAGTTCTTGACCCAATGCTTATCGGCCAACTCTGTTTCGGCTACAAAGTCCTGAACTGTTTGACCGATTGAAGTTGCGCCGGTCAAGTTGTCTACGCGCACCACGTAGGGCACTGACTGCTTCAACGGCATAAGCACGACCAGGGCAATAGCCATAGCAACAACAGCGATCCCAAGCACATAATTAAGCACTGAATGGCGCTTCAAAGCATTGCGTAAAGTCGCGTTTAACTCGGCTTCCCACTCGATGCCGCGCAGCTCGTCGTTTGGCGTAACATCGCCGCGCTTTTTCGTGTTTTCCTTACTCATAATTTTTCCTTATTGTCCGCGCAGCGCGTTAACTTCGGTTGCTGGAATCGTTCTAATCCGAATGGAGGGTTTAGGAGCCGTTCCGCGTTCAGGGGTAGGCAATGCCTGGCTTGACTGCGAAACGCCGTCAGGAGCCGGATTTAAGGCTGCTGGTGAGGCTTTTGCGGGCACAAGTTCACTCAACGGCGGTTGAGGAACATTGATCGGATGCCTGGCCGATTCGTTACCCGTTGGGAACTCAAGTTTTGGTGCAGAAGCGCACCCAGCAAGAAAAAGACAAAAAAGGGCCACCGATAAAATTTTCATAACGAAAATTCCTTTTAAGAAATGCGAAGCAAGAATGAGGTACTACATGGATTTATTTAGTGATGGTGCCTGTTCCCCGCCCGACAGATGCACCAGACTGAAAGCCCGCACGGGCTGCGCTAACAACAGAACGATGACTCATGGCAGCACGGGCACCGCCGCCCATGTTCGACATGGTATTTACGCCCGACATTGCGTACTTCATGGCTTGGGAAGAACCCATAGCTTGACCTGCGCCAGTCCTGGCTACAGCAGCCCCGGCCCTACCGGCCAGGTTGCCCGCACCGGCAGCGCCCACTTTGCCAGCCGCTGACAATGCAGCACCGGCAGGGTTGACTGCCCAGCGGGCAGCATGGGCCAGTGAGCCAAGCTGTAGCGCAACACCACCGGCTAAATCGGCTCCGATTTGAGCGCCCTTGAAGGTCAAGAACACCAAAATCACTGTTGCCATAATGGCCGACAGCGTAGCCCCTACGAAATCCATGGTTTCGACAGGCGTATTTGCCAGACCGTTTGCGTAGCCTGTCACTATGGTTGTGCCAAAGCCGACAATGGCTGTAATAACTACAGCGGTAAAAATATATTTAAGTAACGCGCTAAGCCACGTATTGAAAAATTGCGCAGTTCCCTGAAAAGCCAGGGTAGCGATAAACAACGGGCCAACTGCAAATATGATGGCAAGGGAAAAATCAATAATCAACATATTGATCGCCGCGACCATCGCGTATACCAAGATAAAACCAACCATCAAGGCACCGCCAAGGGCGGCGGTTAGACCGGTAAAGTCAGTGCCCGTTATACCAATTTTCAAATGATCGTAAGACCAGATCAAAATGTCTTTATAGGCATCTGCTGACTTATTCATAACGTCATCTAGTTGGGCGTATACATTTGAAGCGGTGCCGGTAAACAACCCGGTTAGCCCTTCTCGTAATTCGGTAGCTATAGCCATAACATTGCTGGCATACGTACCAGCAACAAGACAAAGCGAGAACACCAGAAATGCCCGCATTGATAAAAATAGAACGTCTACAAGATGATCTTGTCCACCCGCCCCGCGAACGATTTTGTAGCCATGCCACATAATCATGATCGTCAAGCCGATCACCAACACCGGAGTAACCCAACCAATGAGCGTATTAGGTATATCACTCCATGATCGCGCCAAGTCCAAAATTTTATCGGCTTGATCTTCAATTACCCCAATGCCTGCCATAGCTATTTACCTTAATTTGCGGATTTAGCGCCAGATGCTGGCGTTGAATCGGGTTTCTCGGTTTGACCAGTAGGCGAAAACGGATTTGCCGTATTTTCCATAATCGCCTTCTTGCCTTCTTCGGCGCTTTTATCGCAACCTGTTAGGGCAACGAGAACGCCTATGGAAGTGATGAATGCTGCTTTTTGAATAAACCTCATAATTACTGTCCTGATACAAAGGGGTTTGCCGTGTTTTCCTTGATTGCCCTCTTGCCCTCTTCGGCGCTGGCCTGTACAACAAGAGAGCTTTGTGATTGACGTTGCGCAAGAGCTAAATTCACAAGCGTCTGTTCATTCTGCAACAGTGATTGTTCTGCTGCGATTCGGTTAGAAAGATCGGTAGCTGCCTTTAAGTCGGTAGCACCGTCCACCTGCGTTATCAACTGGCGCAATTCTGCGGCGCGTTGCTGCGCTGCCTCAAGGGCGCCGTTGATATAGGAAGCGTTTTCAGGCTCGGCATAAGCCTGCGCCTGGCATTGCAGCTTGGCATTTGAATCTTGATAGCGGGAGCAATCTAGCTTCTTAATGACGTTGTAGATGCTTTGGGCGTCGTCACTTACACCGCCCTGCCCTAACGTCATAAGCCGGTTATAGCTTTGCGTGAAGTCGTCAGGCAGTACCTGGCGAGTCGCGTTATTCATAAGCTGGCCCATGCCCCGTGATCCCGTGATGGCGTCATACTGTGATTTCAATTGCGAGTATTGCCGCTCCATCGCTTTCAATTGATCGGCCCATTTTGCTATTTCCGCTAGATGGCCTTCCCATGATTTTGTAATAGCAGCCGCATCAGTGACAGGGATTTGGGCGTGAACCGGAGCCATGCCTAAAATAGCGGAAACAAACACGCCAGCGATGATAGATTTAACGGTTTTCATGATTCGCCATCCAAGAAAGGTTGTGCCCACTGTGCCGGGTCATCCCCGTACTTTTGCCGTAGGCGATCAAGACGCTCTACCGCATCGGTAGAGCCAGAAAGAATCTTGATTTCGTTTTTGAAGTCACTTAAATCAAGACGTGCCAGCGATACACGATGGCCCTGCTTAATCAAGAACATGCGGGATGAATCTTGCAGTTCCCGAACAAGTTTGAATTCGGTTTCAGTGAGTTTGAAACCCTTTACGTAATCGTCATAATCAGCCGTTGGATTTGGCAAGAAAATAAACGTAGCCGTCTGCTCTATCAGTGCCTTTGCAATATCGCTTTGCAGCGTATCGCTGGGGCTTTGCGTCATATAGACGCCAAAGCCGTTCTGTTTACGAATGGTCTTTTGCTTGTTCTTAGCAAAATCCTTGAAATAATCTACTGACAACGCTTTCCAGTATTCGTCCATGAAGAACGCAAACAGACGGCCATCTATTTGTTCTTCAACCCGGTACATGAGATACATCATGATCGGGCCGCATACTTCGTCGTTATCAAGGAAATCCGTATAGTCAAAGCCATACGGGCGACCATCTTCAAACTGCAATTCGTCACGCTGACAATCAAGCGCCCAGCCGAGATTGCCGCGAGATATGCTCCATTTTTTCAGACGCTGTGACAGGCCATTAGGATCACCAACAGGCAGAAATTGCAGCACAGCATCTATGCAACGCTGCTGTACCGGCATTCCAGCGACCGACCGCACCGCCGAAGCAATAAGGTTTTCTTCTTCTGGTGTATGGGCTACATCTTCCCGGCGAGTGCAATACTTAATAAGCGAAGCCCAAAACAAAATGTTTTTCTCTGTTGGCTCCATTTTGAAAGGTGCGAAACCTGTTTGCTTACCATTTTCAAGCGTCAGGTACTTGCCGCCAACGCGACGAATTGCAATTTCAGCGCCACGGTCTTTGTCGAAGAAAACGCATTGTGTGCCGTACTTCAAGAGATTCATCATCAAGAACAGCGCCAGGACGGTTTTACCGCCGCCTGATTGACCGATAATCTGGCAGTTCCCTAGAGCCTTGTTGCCGGTTGCATCGACACCTATACCGGTGTCATGGAAGTTGAAGTAAAACGGCGCACCAGCAGGAGTACGAAACAGCGTAACCGCTTCACCCCAAGGGTTTCCGTCACGTTTGCCGGAATCAAACGTATGGAACGAACATACGCCGGTAAAATTCCGGCTGCTAATACGCGCTTCCCGTGGTCGGGATTTCCAGTTGCAGGGCAATTGAGCCGCGTAAGCCGAAGCCGTTACCTTTTCCAGATCAACCCCAAGAAAATTGGCGTTGTTTAGAAGCTGGGCCGCGTTGCTTCGGAATTCCCGTGTTTGATCGGGCGAATCACCCTTAACCAACAGTGAATAATGGTATTCACCCAGCACAAAATCACCGCTTATTACGGCGTCAATCGCTACATCAATATCAGCGATTTGACTAAGTGCATTGTCCTCGGACGAAATCATTTGATTGCGCTGTTTTTTCAGGGCGCTTTGCGCATCAAGTGTTGTCATTGGAGAGAAGGAATGCGTTTCGATGTATTCGCAATCCAGCGCCAGGAGCGTATTTAGAACGCCAGGCGTCGTATAGTCGGCATAGTCTTTCAGTTCCAGAAATGCGCCAAACTCGGAGCCGTATGTATCCCTGTATTCGATAATTTCATTGCCAAATAGCAAGCGCGACACTGGAAGATACTTGTACAGCGGTAAATTCTTAACCGGAATTTTCCACCAGAACCCATTAATCAGATATGAGTAAAATTCTAGCTGGCTGCTAAATGTTCGCCCCGCGAATACGTAATTGCCCAATTGTTGCGGACGATACTTAGCCAAAGACGACATAACCGTTTTGCTAACTGCCTCGACGCGCTCAACAGCCGTCGCAATCTCGTTCTTAATGTCGTCTACTGTTCGACGCAGCTTACCGAACACACCGCCCCGGCCTTGCGGGAATGGCCGGTACACCACTGTTAGATAAAACTCGGTGCACATCATGCCTTGATCGGCTAGTTTGTCGTAATACCGATTCATCAAGTCATGCGTGAAATCGTTGTATTCGGGTACTTCCAGCTTATCGCTTGCATAGCGCCTGATTCGATGCACCCAAAAGGCATATTTGCCTGTTGCATGCCCTCGAATAAAGAGATTCAAGGCTTCCATACGCGCATAGACTTCTTCATCAGACAGCCCTTCAAAGGACATGCCTTCTACGCGCCAGGTACGCACGTAATCACCGTTCTTTGTACATACGATGCCATCATCGGTAATGCTCGAAAACGGTACGATTCGGTCTAGCGAATCTTCCTCGTTTGCGTACTCGCGCTGTTGCGCGAATATGTCCATTTTCTCGTTAGTAGCTGTATTTTTTCTCATGTCATTTCCGCTTTTTATACGCGACCGGCCCCATGCTATGGGTGCCCCAATAACGCTTGTTGGTGCGATGCCCAATATCACGGAAATACATGAAGGCTTGGGCCAACTTAAAGTTGTCGTCAGCGTTGACCTGGCGTAAAACGACTATTACGAATGCCAGCAACACGAATACTGCGACCGAGACAAAGCCGGATAGCAATACGAACGACCATAGCGCCACAAGGATATGTGCCCCGACGATCAGGATGAACGGCACTATAGGTATGCCGAACATCATAGGAGGCCGCGTAGCACCCTTAAATACCCTGTCTCGATTATCCATATCGTTATCCGATCAACATACCGGCAATACCTGCCGCGCCGCCAATCAAGACGCCGCCCCAAAAAACGGGCGCTACGTCTTTCCACTGTGCAGCTTGAAACATCATTCGAAAGCCAACAAACATCAACGCAATTGTTAGCACGACCACGCCGATGGACAGAAGCCACGTCGAAACGCTATTGAGCATCGTTGTGCCCCGGTCAAGTTGTGCGAACGCGGGCGAACTTGCCAAAACCATACTGATTGCCAGGCCCGTACTACGGGCTGACTTTTGAAGCAAAAACGCCTTGAGGTTTTTAACCATGATTAATCCTTTTCTTTGTGAATCAACATCATTGAAGAAGTGGTATTGCTGATAGATGAATTGCCAGACAAAAGCATACTGGCTGATTGAACCTTAACGGCCTTAACGCGAACATGGTTTTGACCATTGTTGACGTTATCTTTTTTGCTTTTGCCTGCACCGGCTAAGGGGATAACAAGTGATGCTGAATCCTCTTTAACCGGGCTTCTAGGCTTCGCGGAAAGCACCTCATTGATATAGCGGGTTACGTCGGGGTTTGTCTTGCCAGCGCCCAGCTTGCCGGAGTAATAACAACTAAGGGCCGCGTCGGTTGCGCTGTATTCTTGCTTCGCATCGAATCCAGAACCGAGCGCCCAGGACTGGCATTGCTTGAAAATTGCATGTGCTGCAACTACGTTCTTGCACACGTCAAAGCCTTCCTTAATATTGCTATCCCAGCCAAGACGCACGAAATGGTACTTGTTGACTTGGCCTTGTCCGATACTAAAGTTTCGGCCAAGTTCAGCCAGATACCCGGCTGTTGCTACCGCTTCGTCAAGGCTTTTGGGCTGGCGCACCAAACGACCGCCGACAACCCCAATAGCGAACGGATTAAACCCTGATTCAACTTGATAAATCTGTTGCATCATCGGCGCTTGCAAAGCTGCTTGACAATCTGGAGGCAAATCAATCATGAGGGAAAAACACCAAATAAGGTTTTGTCGGTAATGGTAATATTTTCGCTGGTATTCCGCGTAAAGTCAATAAAAAAGTACACCTTTTAGACAATTTGAATGTACACCTTTTTAAGCAGTTGTAAAAAGGTTTGTCAAACTGTTTTGACCCTTTCGTATTCGCGGGGCGAACATTGCGCAAGGCGCAAAAAAGGCGGCAAAAGCCGCCTCCTGTAGACCAATAAGGGTGTCGCCTTGCAAGGCAAGGCGGTTTACTTGAGCAGATATGCCAGGCCGAAGGCCAGAGTAATCAGAAGATTGCAGCCCACCAGGGCGCTTAATAACCACAGGTGTTTAGTAAATGGGGCGAACCCTGTCGCAATCGCTTTAGCGTTTGCTTCGGCTTCTTTATTGATTTTGGCTTGTAGGGCTTCTGACGCGGCTTCAAAATCTGACTTCGCCTTGTTGGTATGGACGGCCAGGCCACGGGCCATAGATTCCATATCCTTGAAAGCGTCCTGCGCGATCTTCGCCGCGTTATCTACGTCGCCAGATATGGCCTTGTATAACTCGGGCAATTCTCTTTTCAGCCTATCGGCTTCAATCAGAAGTTTTTGCACGTCTAGCAGCAAGTCAGCATGGACTTGCTGCAATGCTGTAGATGGTGTGCGTTCAGTCATTGAAAAGCGCCCCGAAGATTTCATCAAAATGCTTTTTCACGCCCTTAGCCAGACGTGCGGTTGTTCTTACGCTGGCAAGCTGGCGCAATTCGTCCTTGTCCTGTTCATCAACGGGTTTAGCTTGGATTTCCTTTATCCGTGCTGTCACATCGTCAAGGTTAGCCGCTGCTTGATCTACGGTGCTTCCAACAAGCAATTCAAATACTTCGTTGTAGTACACAGTTGCCCAACTGATCCCCATTTCGGAGCAGTAACCAAGAACGGAAGGAAACAAGGATTCTGGCACTTCGTCTTGAGAAACATAGTTCAAGATGACTTTGATTTTTGAACCCGGCACACCGAATTCTTGCAGCCGTGTTAGCAGCTCCAAGGTGTCGCGCTGTTGTTTCTTGTCAGGTACGCAGGGCACCACAAAATAATCAAAATCTTCATGGGCATCATCAAGATTTTTTAATTGAGCAAATGCCTGTTCGATGTTCGATGAACCCACATCGACCACGACATTGCCATGCATGGCCATTTCTTCGATGACCTTTTTGAAATGCTTGCCGCTGACTTTTTCGCCATCGACGTTTGTTGTATTGATGCTTTCTACCGGAATGACCTCACAATCTGGAAGCCGGGGAGCAAGCAAGTGTTTTGTCAGCGTGGACTTACCCACATTGCCAGAGAAGTTAACAACTGCGATTTTTGTCATCGTGTTTTCCTTTATCCAATCCAAGTTTTTCTAACTGATCTTCATACGAGGGCGCTTTCCACTTATTCAAAACGTCTCTTGGTGAAGGTTTGTGTTCCGTCTCTTTTGACGGTTCTGAAACGCTGGGTTCCGCTTCGCGTGACCCAGTAGAGGGTGTTGTTTTTTCTGTCAGTGTTCGCGGGGCGAACATGACATTTTCGTTCGCGGTTGATCCGCTAGTAGTCTCTGACGTCTCGCCCGAGTCTTTCAAATCATCAACCCCGCGCAGCGGTGGCCGAGGATCAAGCGCCTTAAATTCGCTTTCATGCTTATGGCTTTCGGCGTCGAAATCAACATTCCGACGAAGCCAGCTTGTGAATGATGAATATGTACCTTTGTACCCTTGCGCCGCCGCGTACTTATGAATGGCCTTGAGCGATACCCCCAAATAATGAAGGAACGCCATCTGTTTCACTATCCGATGAAGCCCGCCTGATTCAGCTTCCTTTTCGGATTTGTAAAACTCCAAGGGGCTATTTAAGTCGCTCATGGTGGCCTAAGACGATCCAATACACAATAAAAACGATAAAAAACGAATGAAACGTAAGCATACTACCATCATATCCATACAGCAAGAGACTAAAACAGAATAGTAGAACTATATAAAACGAATAAAACGCAATAAAAACGAATGAAGATTAATAAAGCTAAATTAACGCAGACTTCAATAGCGCCTGCTTAGATATTTACGTATGATGCAAAAAGGCACGCTGGGTATGTTTACACTTCGGCTACGCCTACGGTAAAATACCATGTGCCAAAGGTTCCACCTTTGAAACCGGGAAGCCTGGCCATACGGCCAGTTATGAGAGAAATGCTGACTACGCCAACACCTGTAATGTTCGCGGGGCGAATACGAAAATGAGACAGAAACGCGCATCGACCAAGACAGCAGTAGTTTCATTCCGCATCGGAAATGAAGCCTATGATCGACTGACCCAGGCCAGCGACCAAGCCGGTTTGACTACGAAAGAATGGCTTGAGCAAGCCATTCTGAACAACCGCACCCGGATCGTGGAGCGTCCGAAGCCCAACGCCGATATACGTAGCCTTGTCACGCAGATCAACCGCATGGGCAACAACCTAAACCAAGTCGCGCACACCCTGAATAGCGCCCAACTTGCCGGGAAGCTGACCAGGGATCAATGCTTGGATGCCATCGAGAGGCTTGACCATATGCGCGCCCTTTTGAACGAGACTATTACCTATGCTCGCCAGGGTTAGTGCCGCTGCAAGCGGTATCCGCGAATACCTGGAATCGGGCCGCAAGAAGGGGCGCGAGTACGACCGCGACCTAATAGATGATCGTATCCCCCTGGCGGGCAACATAGACCTGATGGACGATACGATCAATCAGATTCAAACCAAACAAAAGGGTGATAGCCGTTATCTGCACATCACCCTTAGCTTTGCCGAGCAATTTACAGAAAGCGATTTCCCGGCGCAGGGCCAAATCAACCTAGCCACCATACGCGCCGTGACTGAACAGTACCGACGCGACCTGATGGCAGCGCATGACGCCGAGGAATATGTTTTCTATGCCGAAGCACATATTCCCAAAGTCACGCATGACATACACGCAACAACCGGCGAAGCATATGAACGCTTGCCGCATGTTCATATCGTCATACCGATGCGCAACGTCTCTACGGGCCAGTATCTGAACCCGCTGGGCTACTACGATTCAAACATTCCATGGCACGACGCTATTAAGGAGAAAATCAACAATGATTTTCACCTAAAAAGCCCCTACGATGCGCCACGCGCCGAGCCAACCCCTGCCCCGCTTGGGCGGCATAAGGCCGACCCGGAGAAGTTGAGCGCCAAAGAGGTACGCGCATTTATCATGCGCGAGGCCATCGAAGCCGGAGCGCAAAGCCTTAACGACATAACCCGCATTGCCGAGCAATACGGCACGGTACGCGTTCGCCACGGGCGCGACGGCGACTATCTGAATGTCATGCCCGCATGGGCTGACAAGGGAATCAATCTCAAAGAAATAACCCCCGAATCATTACAAGCCGTGGCCGGTGGCGTAGCCACGGCCCCTACCCTTCGACCCCCCGCTGATAAAACCGCTGCAAAGGTGGAGCAGTGGAAAGAGCGCCGCGCCCTGGAAGTGCGCTACGCATCCAGCAAAGGCAGGCGGGCCGTTTACAAAGAACTGGACGACCAGGGTAAGGCTGAATGGCTTGCCGAGAAACGCCAACAATCCCGCGTGGCGTTGCTGGGCACCTTAAACCGAGGACTGTATGAGTATAGAGAACGAACTGATAGCGAGGATGGAGGCATTGAGCCAGATGCTGGCGACCATGACCGAACAGAATTTAATCATCGTGCAGGAGCTAACCCGCATCACGCAAACGCTACAGAAGGGCCAGGAAGCAGCCAGCAGCCCGGACGCGATGCTAGAGCAGATAAACGAACTACTGGCCCCGATCAGCCGCGAAATCGCGGCGATTCGGCAGAGTCTGGAATAACCAAGGAGAACCACAATGGCAGAACACGACGCGACCGATATAAGCCCCGTATTGCAAAGGTTGGAACCTTCCCGCCTCCCGACCGAATTCACCGTCTGTCAGACATGTCCGAACTCGGTATGGTTTTCGACGAAAGACCGGCTGAAATGTTATTGCCGGGTCATGTTCCTGGTAAGTTGGGACAGCCTGAATCCGCAGCCGATGACGGAATGCGACGGGCTGGAAATCGGCCAGGAGAAGGACGAACAGCCGAAGGAGTAAACCTTGCAACCACACCAATTAGCCGCGCTTTGCAGGCAATGCGAGAGCGTGAGACTACATGCCGCGAGACACTTGCACAGTCAGCAAGAACTCTTGAAAGCCATCGAGCAATTGCGCTTGACGTTGAACCCGGCCAGCTTGCCATTGGCAGACTTCGCACGGCTTTGGAACAAGAAACGATCAGAGCTAGCGACCCTCAAAAAAATCTTGGACGACAGAAAAGCGTAGTTGCCGCGCAAGTGCGCCAGGAACGCGGGCCAATTAGCGCGGCGCGTCTGAAATCCGATACGAACCCGGCGCTAGTGATTGAAGCCGCCGCCCGGTACTACAAGATCGACCCGGCCAACTATTCGACCGGCGTAGGCCGCGACGGCACCCCGCGCATATTCCACGATGGCAAGCAATACAACTTGGGCGACTTCTTCACCAAGCACTTAGAGCAATCGTGGAACAACGCGCAGCCGATCTTGATGGAGTGCTACCAGGCATCATTGTCCGACGCCCTGCCCCAGCCGGATTTAGCCTCATGGGTAGCTTTCAACGAATGGCGCGGCCAATCGTACAAGCACAGACAAAACGAGCGCGAAAGCGCCCGCGATCAATTGCGCGAAGAAACTCTAGCCGTGCGCAATCTGTATAAGGAACAGAAGCAGGCCGCGCAGAAACTGAAAGGCGCAGAGCGCCGGGGCGCGATGGCCGAGGCCCGCGCTGCCCGCGTAATCGCGCTGGAAGAAATCGCCCAGCAGCGCAAGACGATATACGAAACACTCAAAGCACCGGGGCGCAATGCTGAATACCGCACCTTCTTGCACGGCCTGGCCGAGCATGGCGACCTGGCCGCGCTGGGTGAACTGCGAAGAATGCAACGCGCCCAGCCCGAAACGGGCGGGCCGGATTTTGTTCACGGCCAGGGCGAGGACAAGCCTGTTTTCGCGTTGCCCAACTACCGCGTAGACGTTGCTGGAAACGTCATATACCAAGAACAAGGCAAGGCAGTTATTAAGGATGCCAGGCGCGGGGTTGAAGTCTTGAACCCCGAGCAGCGCACCTATGACCTAGCCCTAAAAGTTGCTGTCAGCCGGTACGGCAAATCTCTGACATTGAACGGGGATACCGTATTCAAGCAGCAAATGGTAGAGGCCGCACGGCGCAGCGGCCTAGACCTTGAGATTAAAGATGCGAGTCAGCCGCTTGCGGCTCCTATTCGTGTCAATGCGCCAACCCGTAGACGATAAAAGGAAAACACGATATGAAGCTATTTATTGCCGAAAAACCTAGTGCAGCCGAGGCCATCGCGGTAAGACTGCCTGGCGCCACGCGCAAGCGCGGATATTGGGAATGTGACGATGCCATTGTGACGTACTGCGCTGGGCACTTATACGAGCTGGCAAAGCCAGAAGCCTACGACCCGGCCCTAGCGGCCTGGCGGGCCGATGTATTGCCTTTCGTGCCGGATGAATGGCGCTGGGTGCCCAATCCGAAAGCCCAAGACCTGATTGAAAATATCCAACGATGGTTAGACGATCCGCGCATTGATACGGTTATCAATGCCGGTGACGCCGACCGCGAAGGCCAGGCCATCGTAGACGTACCTTTAGCGATACACCAGAATCAAAAGCGCACTTTGCGCTTTTTGGTGTCCGCACAAGACCCGGCTAGCATTGACAAGGGGTTACGCAGCCTTGCTGCTAATGAAACCTACGAGCCGTGGGGCTTCGCCGCGATGGCGCGGGCTTGCGCAGACTGGACGCACGGCATTAACTGCACCAGGGCGCAGACCATTACGGTGCGGGTAAACGGCGGCAACGGTGTACGGCCAGTGGGCCGGGTACAGACGCCTACGCTAAATCTTGTCGTCGTGCGCGACCGGCTGATAGAAAATTTCGTGCCGGTGCCCTTCTACGTTGTAGAGGCCACCATGCAGCACGAAAACGGCAGCTATGTGGGCCGATGGAATCCCCCGGATGATACCGGGCTGGACGACGAAAACCGCTTGATTGATCCCGCCGTGGCCCAGGCCGTCATCGAGGACGTACAAGACCAGGCGGGCAGCATTACCCACCTTGAAACCAAGGCCGGACGAAAACGCCAACCGGGCGGCTTTTCGTTGACCGGCATTTCCACCGCCGCATCCCGTGCCTTTGGCTATGGTGTGGCCCAGGTGTTGGAAATCTGCCAAGCCTTGTACGAAAAGCACAAGTTGACCAGCTACCCGCGTAGCGATTCGGGCTATTTGCCCACGTCGCAGCTTGAGGCCGCGCCTGGCATTCTTAGCGCCCTATCGGCCAACTTGCCGCAGATTCAACAATGGATCGACGGCGCGGATACCGGCATTGAGTCGCCTATCTGGAATGACAAGAAGATCGAAGCGCACCATGCCATCATTCCAACCGGCTACCAGGGCGACATGAGCGCCCTAAGCCAAGAGGAAATGAACGTCTACATGCTCATTGCGCAAAACTACCTGGCGCAGTTTTACCCGGCTTGCGAGTTTGACGAAACGACCGTGCAAACCACGATAGGGCAGCATCTTTTCGGCACCAAGGGCCGCGTCGTAACGAATCCAGGCTGGACGGTTCTGTACGCTAACGACACAGACGAGGACGCCGCCGAAGGCGAGGACAGCCAGGCATTGCCCAGCATGGAACAAGACGACGCGGTAACTTGCATCGACGTGCAAGCACAGCAGCGCAAGACCACGCCGCCCAAACACTTCACCGAAGCCAGCTTGCAAACCACGATGGAAAATATTCATCGTTACGTTGACGATGAAAACGAAAAGGCGCTGTTGAAAGACGGCGACGGCATCGGCACCCCGGCCACCCGTGCAGCCATCATTGAGGACTTGGGCAAGCGCGGATTCCTTGCGCCCAAGGGCAAGTACATCATCAGCACCGATACGGCCAGAGAGCATATTGATAGTCTGCCAGTTGAATTGACAAGCCCCGGTATCACGGCCCGCTTTGAATCGGGCCTTACCGCCGTACAACGCGGCGAGTTAAGCCGTGACGATTTCCTGGCCGAGCAATCGGCATGGGTCAAGGAACAGGTATCCCAAATTCTTGCCCCAACCTTGCCCAAGCTGGCCGCAATCACCCGGCCTTGCCCCGCTTGCGGCGCGGGTACTTTATGGCGTGTCGCCCGTAAGGACGACACCGGCCACTTTTGGAGTTGCGACCGGCGCAATGCGAAGAAAGACCCATGCGAGTACATCGTTTCGGACGAGGACGGCGAACCAGGCCAGCCGCGAGAGCAGGGGCCAAGCCATGAATGCCCACATTGCGGCAAAGGCCAGATACGCCGCATTGCCCGCAAAGACGGTAGCGGCCACTTTTGGAGTTGCAGCCGATGGAAGGACAAAAAGCCATGCAGCTACAGCGTGGAGGACGTAGAAGGCGAACCAGGCCCGTATGTCGTGCCTGATCCAGTCTACAAATGCCCCAAGTGCAAGAAAGGCCAGATACGCCGTGTCGCCCGTAAAGACGACAGCGGCCACTTTTGGAGTTGCAACCGATGGCGAGATGGTTGCAAATTCACTACCGGGGATAACGAAGGCACCCCAAAACTTGACTGAAAAGGAAAACCGATATGTACACAATCGCTCAAATCGAACAAGCCAGCGCGGCCATTCACAACCAGGGCGGTGACACGCCCCAGGCCGAAGCCCGCATGAAGGCTATCAGTGACATTCACTTAAATGCCCTTGCCGCAGGCGTGGCCCAGGTCGAGGAAGAAAGCCTGACCGAACAGGAAATTGAACTGATCGACCACTTTTTGAAGTAGCAGCAAGCCAAAGAAAAAGCCCCGCATGTTGCGGGGCTTTTTCTTGCCTGGCGAGTTCGCGGGGCGAACATCGCAGGACGCTTACTATCGTTTCAACCAAGAATATTCCTCTTGCTTGGGCGGGTGCGCCTGTTCCCAACGCGCCTGTTCAGTCACGTAGTCTTTGTTAGACACCCATTTGCCGTCCTGTTCCATCGTGCCTATGTACTTGGCAATATCAATGTCCGTATAGTTGTTGCCCCAATACGCTACGCAGTAGTTGGGCAACGAATTCTTAACCGCCGTGTATGTTTCCGTGTGGCAAGACTGGCCCGCATCGCCGCCGCCCCAGCCCGTGCATACCTTGCGTTGAAGTTGAACCCGCTGGGTGCGGTTCAGATAGTCGGCATCACAACGACCCGCGCCATTAACAATGTCCTCAACGAGCTTGGGCATGCCTGCCGACGCATCCCGCGCCGTAGGGCACATATTCAGAAAATCGCGCCGCGCATCGAGCGTGTCACTCAATTTTTTATGATTGATGCCAAAGTACCGGCTTAATGAAGGGCTGCACTCGCCGGGGCGCTGTGACGAGGAAAGGCATAAGACCGCCTCACATGCCAGGCGCGTATCGCCGGTAAAAAGCTGTTCGGCCATTGCAGCGCCCGAAGCCGACACGGCCAACATTGCAGCGCCGAGCGTTTGTATAACGATTTTCTTCATGGGATACCCCTAAAAAACACGCCGCTGCGGCGGCACGAGTATTGAAATTTAACCACAACAACATAAGTTTACTAAAGAATTGAATTTTAAGTGTACTTTTCTATAGACCTATGGGTAGTGTTTCGGGTAAAATTAGACCTACAGGTAGAGTTCAAAAAGGAAAACACGGATGAAAACTATCGCTATAGCCACCCAAAAAGGCGGACAAGGCAAAACAACTATCGCGTTGCACTTGGCTTTTGCCGCCGTAGATGCTGGGTTAAAGGTGTTGTTTGTTGATCTTGATACCCAGGGCAATGCCACGCTGGTACTGGCCGGGTCAAGTCGAATTGCCCATGAAGCGGACTACGCGGCCTTGACGGCCAGTAGCTTGTTTGATGCCAAAACAGGGCGGCGCATCAAGCCCCTGGCCACCATTGAAGGGATTGACCTTATCGCGCCCGATGCGCAGCTATCGCAGCACATCAAAGGCTCAATCGACCCGGACAGCCCGGAACTGACCGCACCCCGCGCCGTATTGGCGAAATTCGCGGACGATTACGACTTGTGCGTGATCGACGCACCGCCCGCGCTGGGCCAGGTGCTTGCCGCACTGCTGGCCGCGTCTGATGCTGTCCTGTCACCGCTGACAATGGATATTTTCGCTATCGACGGCGCAGCCGAATTGTTAGACACCATTACGCTTGTCAAAGAAACGGCAAACCCCGGCCTGATGCACTTGGGTATCGTGCCCAATCAGATCAACACACGCAGCCAGGACGAAAACGCCACACTTGCCAGTTTGCGCGAAGCCTACGGGGCGCTTATCACGCCCTACGCCTTTAGCTTGCGCCGTGCTGTCAAGGCATCAATGGCGACAAGAAAGCCCGTATGGCGGGCTGTCAGTGGTTCCAGTCACCGCAAAGCGGCACTGGAATGGAAAGAGAACTGCCGCGCAGTGCTTGAGCAATTAAACGTATTGGAGAGCCAATAATGACCACCGATAAACTACCCAAAGCCCAGGAACTGCCCGCCATTTCGCCGGAGGCACTACAAGCCATGAGCTACAAGCCCGAACCACCAAGCGCCGCGCAACTACAGGCGCTTGCCCGCCTGATCGACGTTGCCAAACGCGATACCGGCCAGAGCCGCCGCGTTGCCGAATTCCTGTTGGCATGGTGGAATGCAGGCGCTTGCGGAGGCTTTGACCTCACAAACCTATGGTCGTTGGACTTAGCCCTATGCCGCGACATGCAAACTGTCTTTGGCCTGATTGCCGAACAACATCATTACCCGGATCATTTTGCGCTGGCCGACGATTTTGAAGAAATCGTCAGGCAGTGGCGACCCGAGAATCTTGACTGAAAATCATATTAATTAAGGATCGACATGAAAAACTCAATCGTTGAAGCCGCCGCTGGCAAGCTGGGCAAAAGCATTCAATCGCTGGCTGTTGAGCAGTCAGCGGCCAAGACGCCCGAAATTATATTGACGCTGATTACCACCAAGAAACAGGTACGTACAGAATTCGAGGACGACGAAAACCCCCTGTCTGAACTTGCCGCCGATATTAAAGCGCGGGGCATCTTGCAACCCATTCTTGTACGCCCTGTACAGGGCGGCAAGTATGAACTGGTTGCCGGGGAACGCCGCTTACGCGCTGCCAAGCTGGCCGGTTTGAAGGCTATCCCGGCTTTCGTCAAGTCCATGACGGACGAGGAAGCCGAAGAAGCCCAATTTATCGAAAATATCCGGCGCAAAAATCTCACCTTGCAGGAAGAAGCGCAGCGTATTCAGCGCGACCTAGACGCCTGCAACGGAGACGTTGAAGCCGTCTTGAAAAAATACGGCAAGCCCAAAAGCGGGCGCGTATGGATTTACAAAATGCGGGCGCTGTTGAACCTGTCCGAACAGGCCCAACGCCTCATTTCCGAGAACATCACCGCCGATATGGAAGTCATCAACGATGTACGCCAGATCGAGAAGGTAAACCCAGCCAAGGCCAAGGAAACCGTAGATACGCTGAAAGCGGCCAGCACCGCCAAAAAAACCCCGGCCAAGCCCACCGGCAAGGCCCAGGCCGAGGCCAAAGAGGGCGATAAGCCCGCTGCAAAACCGGCCAAATCCGGCGATATGCGCGAGATTTCGCGCAGCGCCAAGGCCGAGGTAGCCCCGACCAAACGCCAAACGGCCAAGAAGGCCGAGGAAGCAGCCAAAGAAAATCTGGCCGCGCCGCGCAACCGTGACGCCGAGGAACCCGGCCCGGTTTCAACCGTTTTCCCAACCGCTGCACCAGCACCGGCACCGGCCAAAGCCCCGGCCTGGCTGGAAAAAGTAGCAAAAGGCGACACCTTGGAGGGTGCCGACGAGAAGGAACGCGCCACGCTTGAAAAATCGCTACGCGGCTTTTTTGACAAAGGCGCGAAGGCCGCGGAATGGGTTGAAGTAGTTTCTGATGGCATCCGTCAAAAAGACTATGACGATTCCTCTATGGGTAGGCTAAAATTGGCGGCACTTTCAGCAGGTTACGCCAAGTCGGGAGAATTCAACTTAAGTGTGTTGATAGACAGGGCAAGGAACCTTTAATACCCTTATGAAGGCATGGCCCTAAAGAAACGTTTCTATTACTCGCAGAACCAAATGCAGGCGTCCGACTTTGAACGGGCGCTTGCGTTTACTCGTACCCGCGAGAACACCCAGGCTATTGCCCGTGATTATCTTGTCTTACGACATTCCCTTGACACCATTACCGCGAAATTCGACACCACAAAACAGAACGTCTTTCGAGCCGTTACCAAACTGACCGAAGATGCACAAATAGCCCAGGAAACTACCGTCAAAATTCGGCGCGTATTCAATAAGCTGAACATTCCCAAGAAGCACCACGACGCAGCGCGAGAGTTTTTTTTTACATCAGATAGTTTGGCCGAGATTGCCCAACAAACCAGAACAAATATAGACGGCGTTCTAAAGGCCGCACGGGGTACGATCAAGCTATACGAACTGTACGTAGATAAAGACGCCATCAAACAGCGGCAAACTACGTTCAAAAAAATTCTTCCATATGCCAGGGCAGGGGAGAAGTCCATTCAAATTTGCTATGACCATTTTGTAATCCAAGACGCATTGACCGTGATTGCAGAAAAACACGAAGTCACCAAGCAAAATGCCTACAACATCATCAAGCGTTTTGAAGAAGCCCAAGCCCGATACGAAGCTGAAAACCCCACCAAGCCCAAAAAACGCACCACACAAAAATCTTAAAGCGGGGCCATTTCCCTACCGGGAAACCGCGCTATCGTGCTTCGCAAAAACACCCGCCATGCGCGGGTGTTTTCCTGTCGGCTTCCATCGCATTGTCCGAGGGGTAAACCCCTTTTAGCTACCGCCAGATATTCGCGGGGCGAACACGGTAAACGCGCAAGGCGCGTAACCCAAGCCGTTGGCTGCATAACCGACACGCAGGACACACGCAAGGCGTGGCCCATGCGCTGGGTGCTGTACCAGCGCCCTGAATGCTTGCGCGTCTTGTGTGCCCGTTCCAAGCCCCATACATCGGCACATTGACCGCGCCGCCTATCGCTTAACCAGACACCAGCCGCGCCAGGCATCAAGGGTATGCCCTTCGGGCCGCGTTGCGCCCTTGACCCCCGGCTTTTCCGGCTGGCGTTCTGACGCGATATACCGGCACCGCGCTCAATGCAACCGATGTTTTTAGGAGTCACCACTATGACCGTTCACACCGCACAAGCAAATAATTCTTCAACTCTACCGGACTCGGCTTATGCCCCGATGATGGACGATACGATGCTTGAAAACCGCTTCGCAGTAAGCGGGCCAATCCTGGCCCTTTACAAAGCGAATCCCGATTTGATGCAAAGGCAGGCCGCAAGGCGTAGCCGGTGGCTTGCTGTATTGGCTTATGTGAGGCAGCACGGCATTACAGGTACGGTACTTTGCGCGGATCGTGATTGCTGGGCAGTTATCACACCAGACGTACAAGCCGGGTTCTATCGGTACAGTTGTTTTGACGCGAAAGGGTTTTTTGCACATGGCACTTTTCAGACCGCAGCGCAGGCATTAATAGCCGCTTTTGACATGGGTTATCGACAGGTTGAAAGGCCGGAAATACTCGATGAAATGGCCTTGAATCAATGGTAAATAAGTGTACTTTTATGTTGACTATGTGGGGTATTTCCTGCATACTTTAATGGCCTGGCTATCTGTTTTTGTCCTGGCTTTTTCCCATCCAAGGAGCAAATATGTTTTCAATCAACAAGGTGATTTTGCAGGGCAATGTAGGTAGTGATCCCGAATTGCGCAAGTTGGACGCAGGCCGCGCCGCGCTGTCTCTTTCCGTCGCTACTAGCGAATCATGGAAAGACAAAACCAGCGGCGAACGCAAGACCCGTACAGACTGGCATCGTGTCGTGTTTTATGGGCGCTTAGCTGAAACAGTGGCCGAGTACGTCAAGCAGGGCGATTTGCTTTATGTTGAAGGGGTGCAGCGCACCCGCGATTACGAAGATTCCAACCAGGTCAAACGCAACATTACCGAAGTCATCGCGGACAAGTTCAAAATGTGGTCAAAGACGCGCAAGGGCGACGACCAGGGCGAGAACGAACCGGCAGCACAGGGCGCAGCCAGTGCCGAGGATCAAGACCTTGATGTGCCGTTCTGACAAACGCAGATTGCCGGGTAAGGTCGAAAGACGTTGCCCGCGCTGTAGTTGCCATGCGTACCACTGGCTAACTGAACACGGCGCACCATCGGCAATTAAAACCACGAAGTACGACACCGCTACTTGTGTAAATTGCGGCCATTCATGGCCTTGCAGGATACTTTCAAAAGACCTATAGCGATTATCAGCACACCACCAGGGGCCGCACATGAGCGAATACCAATACGAGCAGCAAGAACCGCAAACCGAGGTTTACACCAACGGCGCAGAGGTCGAGATTCAAAAAGAATGGCGCTGGGTGAACCGCTTGCCGGGATACGGCGGCGAGTACAGCCAGCAGATCAATGACATGGCGCAGGACTATCAACAGGCCGTAAACCTTGAAATCGAAGCGTGGCGTATCCGTAACGGGCAAGAGCCTGGCGCCGATGGAACGCTGGATATATCCGCGCAAGACCAGGCACAAGCGCAATCATTGCGGGCACAAGCCCATGAATTGCGTGTTGAAAGCGTGGGCAAGGCCGGAGCTATCGCCCAATCCATCAAATCGCGCTGGAATGAGCAGCAAATCGGCCTGGCGCGGGCAGGCGATAAGCAGATCGTGCGGGCACAACCCTATAGCCGCGACATGAACCGCGATATTCAACGCTGACACACACAGGAGCACTAGCCATGAATCAAGCACAGATGCAGGACGCGACCGACCGGGCGCGAGAACAAGAAAAGGGCGCAGGCGGGGCCGTTTTCGGCCTGGCCTTGTGGGGTTTCATTTTGTGGGCGCTGTACGGGTATTTTTTTGGTTGAAAGCATGACAAGCACCACAGAAGAACGCCTGATCGAGGCCATGAAAATGATCCAAGAAACGCGGGATTACTTATCACGTCTGCCCTCCGTACCGGTTACGACCGAGCATATCCACAAAATGACCGCTTTCTTGGCCGCGCCAGATAACACCTTGTTGATACGTCAGCAGGTATCACGCTTTGGCGAGTACCGTTTGCCCGTTGGCTTTGCTTTGGTGTCTGCCGAACTGCGCGGCGACACGTTGCGCCTATGGCAGGAGCCAGCGCCTAACGGCTTTGCGCCGCCACCCGTGCCGCTGGCCGAGGGCATCACGATAGAACTGCACTTGCCTGAAAACCACGGCAGGAAACGGGCTTGATATGACCCAGGAATTTACCGACCGCGCAAAGTTACGCTTACGCCTGGCCGCTGGCTTGATCGGCGGGGAAGGGCGCACGTTGAAACTGGATCGGGCAAATTTCTACCCGGAAATGTTGAAAGTCATCGAAAGCCAAACCCCCGAGCAGCGCGAGAGCATCAAGGAATTGGTTGACTGGCTGGAAGATTACGAGAACGCCGCCCAGGCGGCGGGAATCAGCACACAGCTACCCAAAAAACAGGGGCGCAAGCGGTAACGCCTGCAACGATTGACCCCACGAACTAAGGATTTATCAAAATGGACATGGTTTACACGCAGATTTCCCCGGCCACAGACTGGTTTTTCCGTCACGACAACCCCAACCCCAAAGGCCCGCCGATTGTCTACCCTTTAGCCGCTTGGGCCGTTGTAGAGGGTAAGCGCATCGTCGGCTTGATTGCCGCCGATCTACCCCTTGACCAGGGCGCTACGCAAGCCTTGCATCAAGTTCCCCCCGTGCCGGGTGTTTACCTGCATGTCTCGCAGTTAACCGATCAGGAGCAGGCCAGCGCAAAATCGCGCTGACCCACGACGCCATGAGTACCGAATACACCATTTTGCAGATCGAGCAGGCCGCGTATTACTGGCAAAACCGCGAAGGCCCGCATGACGGTATCAGCTTGGGAAAAACGGCCAGCCGCATTGCTGAAATTTACGGCACCATGATCTATGAACACGCGGGCAGCGTTGCCGCCCGCGACGTGGCCCCTGACCTGGCAGGGCGCATTGACCTGGCCCTTAAACAGCAGGAATTACCACTATGAGAGTCGCCCGCTTTGCTTGCCGCCTGGCGCTTGTAGTGGCTTGCACGACCGGCGTAGCCGCAGGGGTGCAAGCTACTGAATGCACGTTGCACTTTTCTACCGGCCAAACCCTTTACAACGTACCCGTTGCGGCGAGCCTGGCCGAGCAAGAACGCGGGCTATCAAAAACGCATGACGTAAGCCGTGGCATGTTGTTTACCTGGCCGCAAGCGGCCCCGCGCACCTTTTGGATGCGTGATACATGGGTGCCCCTGCAAGTCGGGTTTTTCGACAGCAGCGGCGGGCTTTTCCAGATCGAGGATATGGAGCCAAACACAGACACCCGGCATAAGTCGGCACAGCCCGCAAAGATGGCGCTTGAATTGGCCCAGGGCCAATACCAATCGTTAGGGCTTGTGCCCGGTAAAACCGTGCTGATGCGCGGGCAATGCAACTAACCAAGGAGTGAAAACAATTATGAGCGACCCCATCATGCTAAACACCTTATACGGGGTGCAAAGTGCCAGCCTTGAAAGCCTGGCACAAGCGGCTAAAGATCGACCTTCACAACTCGTTATGGACGAATTGCGCAAGCGGTGTCAGGCCGAGACTGACCGGCTAGCCAGCCTTTACAAATTGGCCTACGGTCAAGAGGCCCAACAAGAACTTAACAAAGACATGACCCATGCTTTTCAAGAATCGCAAGTTGGTTGAATTTTCAAACAAGGGGAAATAACAATGAAAAAGCATTTTGCGGTAGCGGCGTTTTCTTTCGGTTTGGTAGCCATGAGCGGCACGGCCCAGGCCCAAAACTTTGACGATGCCTTGAAAACGCAGCTTGTAAATGGCTGCAAAACAGACATGCCGAAACGCATGGGTGCGCCATTGCCAGCGCCTGCCGTTGAAAAGGCTTGCGGGTGCATATTCACGCACCTACAAACCGCCCCAAGTAAAGATGAAATGAACTGGCAAGCAGTCGTGACCGCCCTTGAAACGGGCGAGGTCAAAGGCACCGATAAAGGTACTGTAAATGCAGGGCTGTTCACGGGCTTTTATCCCGTAACCCTTCAAGAACCCGCTGTAGCGGCTTGTATGGCTTCTAACGGCTAATCCCTAGCCGATCCCTGTATGTGGGCACAGCCCAATTTTAATAATTGCGTTGTGTCTGCATTGCCTGTTCTTAACACTCTATCACGCCGTTCTTAGATTAAAGGGCTACGCGCTTCGCGCTTGCGGCCAGGGCCGTTGCACCCTTGAATCCTGCGCTGCGCCGTGCTGTTCGTTTTCAAACCGGCAATACCGCCCGGAACTTGAAAGGAGCATTTAGCATGTCGCAACAAATCCTAGCTTTTGAAGCCGCACACGTCGATACCACCTTATATGTGAAAGACGTTGAGGGCCGGTATACCGTCGCCAGTGATGAAATGATCTTTACCGCTACTCGCGCTGCGGTAGAAAGAAAATACCCGGTTAATACCCCGCTGGGGGAACCGAAGCTAGCCGCTAACTACTTCAAAAATAAATTGAACGGCTTTGAACATGAAGTTTTTGGAATCGTCTTTCTGGACGCCCAATTCGGTCTTATCGCGTACCGCGAAATGTTCCAAGGAACATTGAGTAGCGCGTCTGTATACCCTAGAGAGGTGATTAAAGCCGCCATCGGCTATAACGCCGCCGCTGTCATCATGTCGCACAACCACCCTTCGGGGCAACCTGAACCGAGCCAAGCAGATATAGCCCTTACAAGGCACCTAAAGAAAGGTTTGGAATTGATTGATGTACGTGTCCTTGACCATATCATTGTCGCAGGCGACAAGACCACATCAATGGCCGAAAGCGGCCTTATCTAAGGCTTACGCCAACAAATCAGCACCCCTAAACCGGGGTGCTTTTTTTTGCTTCGCAAACTGCTGAAGCATCAAGCAGGCCAATGCCTGCACTGCGTTTTAAGTTGTGAAAACCAGTCGTGCCGCTCCACATCGTTTGCCATCCGGTCGATCTGCTTTACAGACCCGCCTTTCAATCGACGCATAGCTACACGGCCATGTCTGTTCAAGGGTAAAGCCCCGCCTGGCCCGTGTCCTCACTGCGTTGCGGGCCGCGCCAGCCAGGCGCGGCCGCTTCGCGCCCTTGCACAGCCCTGTCCGCTTCGCTCTTTATGCGTCAAGGCGGCTCCATAAAGCAGATTTTTCAACCCAGCAAACGAGGTAAATATCATGACCAACACGACCAATCACAACCAGAAAAATAACAGCCGTAAAAGCTACAGCAAAAGCAAGGCTCACCAACAAGCAGGTGGAAAAACAGACGTAAAACAAGTAATTACTGATCGAATCGTGGCGCTGATGGAACGAGGCACCGAGGCATGGCAAAAAACATGGAAGGTCGCCGCAGCCGCTGGGATGCCTTGCAATGCCAGCACCGGCGCACCGTACCGAGGCGTCAATATTCTTATTCTTTGGGCGCAGTGTCAGGAGGCCGGTTTTAGGTCTAATCGTTGGATGACGTACAAGCAGGCGCAGGCAGTCGGGGCGCAGGTTCGCAAGGGTGAAAAGTCCGTTACATGCGTGTATTTCGAGATGATGAAACGCAAAGAACCGCAGGAAGGGGAGGCCGAATTTTTCCCGATGGCCAAGGCGTTTAATTTGTTCAATTTAGACCAGATCGACAACTTGCCCGAGGATTTGAAAGAGCCAACCGAAACCGATATGACCCCGCCGCCTTTTTCGCACGATGAACTTGCAGAGCAATTTATCGAAGCGACCGGCGCACGAATCGAACACCACGGAAACCGCGCATTCTATCGGCCCAGCACTGACACCATTGTTTTACCGGAGCCAGAAGCCTTTATTACCCCGGCCAACTACTACGCCACCGCTTGCCACGAATTAACCCACTGGACAGGCCATGCAAGCCGCCTTGACCGTGATTTTTCCAAGTCGCGCCGCTTTGGTGATGAAACATACGCCTTTGAAGAACTGGTAGCGGAGCTGGGTTCATCGTTTCTTGCCGGTCATTTTGGGTTCATTGATGCCACCGTAGAAAATCATGCCTCTTATCTGGCCTCATGGATCAAGGTATTGAAAAACGACAAGAGCGCGATTTTCACCGCTGCTAAACATGCCAGCGCCGCTTATGAATATCTGGCCGAACTGACCGCAGACGCCACCGAGCAAGGCGAGGAACAAGCCCCCGCCATGCAGACCGCCGCGTGATCCCCGGCAGGGCGCACAAGGTGCGCCCGCCTTTACCTGATGGAGAAAAAACTATGTGCGAACGTGAAATGATCCGATTCAGCTATGACGGGATTTCTGGTTGCGTTTATGGCGGTATGTGGGTTCGCTGGGCAGGCATGGGCTTTCAGATCGAGGCCGCAGGCCGAGGACTGCGCCGCGCTATCGACCGCGCCATAATCCGCGCCAGCCAGGCATAGACCCCACAACATCAGGCCCGCCAAATTCGCGGGCCGCACCTTGCCCGATTTCCGGCCAAGGTGCGCAAAAAACCGGGGATTGCATCCCAGAAATTAGCGGCCCGCTGGGCCGACTGT
>DATCVA010000246.1:0-13005 GCA_036567205.1 Eoetvoesiella sp.
CTTCCTGCTCTTGAGCCTGGATCACCCACTTAAGAGCCGTGGACGATTTGAATGCGTTACTTTGCGGCGCCGTCAAACTCCACTCCACCGATTTGGCAGCCCCCGCTGCTAACTGCACAGACTGCGATGCCAGCGTCGCATCGGGCACCCCCTCGCCTTCATAATGCGCCCCCACCTGTATCTGCATCTGACGCTGTGTAGTATTGCGCACGGTAATCGTGGCCTGATACTGGTCTCCCTCTCGCACCAGAGCCGGCAAACCCGAAATAAGCTGCAAGTCCTGTGTCGTTTCGATATGGGTACTGCCCGTCCCAAACCTATTCGCGCCGTAGTCGGCAACAGCCACCAGTCTGAAACTAGTGATGGCATCGTTTAAAGGAATGCTTAACTGCGCCCTGCCTTGGTCATCCAGTTGAACCACAGGCTGCCATAGCAACAGTGTGTCAAGCAATTCGCGAGTGGGGCTTTTACCGCCGCCGCCACCGGCCGGCAAGGCTTTACGTCCATAATGCCGCCGTCCAACAATCTGCATTTGTGCCGTGGCGGTGTCTACCCCATAACTGCGGCGTTGGCGCATAGCCCCCAACAAATCCCAGCTAATATTGGGCGCAAGCTCAAGCAAAGCCTGATCAACCGCGGCAAAGGCCGCCTGGCCATGCGCGGCAGGCTTGCCATCTGGAGTACTGACTTGTATGGTGACATGGGCGTTGCCACGCACCGGATAAGTTTGCTTGTCGGCCAGCACCTTGACCACGAGTTGATCCTGCGTATCGGAAACCTGTATTTCAGTCAGACCAAAGCGAAATGACGGCTTCGATAAGTCCACCAGGGGCGTAGCCGCGGCATACGCCTCGCCCTTACTCTTAAATGCGCCGTACCAGACTTTCGGTTGCTGCCATCCCCACGTAAAGAACGAGTACCACGGCACCTCGCGCAGACGGCCACGCAGGACCAGCACCGAGACATACACATTAGGTCCCCACTGAGCCTGGATTGGCACGTTTACCGTGGGGTCAGTACCTTTTAACGTTACCACCTGCGTCGCCAGCACCCCTTCGCGCTCGACCGTTACCAGGGCGGTTGCCTCTCGAAATGGCATACGCACCTGAAAGCTCGCTGTTTCTCCAGGCTGATAAATCTTCTTTTCAGGAATGAGGTCGATGCGATCATCGTTTTCCCCACCGAACCATAACTCGTCCGTCCCCACTACCCATACCGTGGACATAGCCCTGGACTCTCGTCCCTGTTCATCTTTTACACTGGCAACCAATTGAATCGAGCCCGACTCTTTAAGATTGATCGAACAAGCCAGTAGCCCCTTTTTGTCTGTTTCACCCTCGCATACCGTACCCAGGTCACGAGTCTTGGTATGGTTGTCATAACTATAAAAGCCGCCCACCATACGCTTACGGGTCGAATAGGTGGTTTGACTGAACGCGCTGACATTGACCTGTGCATTAGCTTGCGGCCGCCCGTCAGGCGATAATGCTACAGCCGAAATAGCCGTGGGCTGGCCCATTTGCACCCAACTACCCGTACGAATACCTGCCAGCGCACTGGCAGGCCAAACAGGAACAATCTGCTCCAGTGTTTGAATTTCTCCGTTCGGATCGGCAAAACTGGTTTCAAACAGGAATTCCTGAGCCCTTGTTACCTTGGGCAAGGAGTCGAGCGTCAGGCGAACTGCGCCTTGCAGATCAAGCACGGCAGACTTTTTATTCAAAAACAATGTCTGAGCGGCTTCATCGTTCTCATCCTGAGATGCCTCATCACCTTCCGCTTCCCCCGACAGCCGTCGATCGTCGTGAGGCGGATTAAACGAATAGTCTTCATAACCATCAAACCGCAGCCATTTATCACGCACAACACCAGAAAGACTAACCGGCAATTGCCCCGCCGGCCCGCCCGACACATACGCAATCTGCACATCAGCAATCAAGGTTTTCGGCGCTATCAAAATCGATGCATCGTTTTCAGTACTGACTTTTAAACTACCGGTAAGAACAGGAAGCTTAAACTCTTCAACCCTGAACTCGCCGTCGCTTGCGGCGTAGTCGTCCTTAACCATTAAAGCAACGCTATACAAGCCCAGCTTTGCTGTATCGGGAATAACGAATTTGCTTTGTGCGCTTAATCCGCCCGACGGAGTTTTGTTCCAGGTAAGCGGCTGTTCAAAGCGCTGGTCCGAACCTTGATGCTGGATCAACAATTTATCGGGCAGCGCGGCATCGGCAGGCAGCTCAAGACCATCGCGAACCTGGGCGCGGATAAAATGCTTCATTGAAACGGCTTCGCCGACGCGAAACAAGGTGCGATCAAAAACGGTGTGTGTGACTATGCCTGGCGCAGGACTGCTATCGGTCGGCACGTTAAATCGCCAGGATTCGATTCCTCGATTCCAGTCCGAAAAAACAAAAGAAAAATCGGCCTTATTGCTTGCCAAGGGATGGTTGGCCGGAATTCTGGCCGATACAAATACCCCGCTTAAACCGGTACTTTCGCAATAGTCGGGAGCATCGAGCGGTTCAGAAGAATGCCAAAGCCCCTGAGCGTTGGTTTTGCCAGTCATCAATACCTGGCCCGAACAGCTTAAAACAGCAATCGTCGCGTCCGCCACCACTTTGCCTTCATCAAGTGTGGTAACCCAGGCCAGCACGTCGTCGCGCCCTCGCTTGATATGCACGCCCAAATTAGTCACCAGAGCCATGGTGCGCACATACATAGGAGCCGAAGACGCCAGCAATGACTGGCCCAGGCGAGCCGACTCGACTTCCAGCACGTGAAAGCCCGGCTCTTGCATTGGCACGCCAATAACCTCGAACGGGCGGGGATCATCCTGGGATAGACCCGGCAACACAAGTTCGCGGGTGTTGGCCTGTGTTTTTAACACCGAGAATCCACGCGTATCGATGCGCTGCCGATCATCGGACGGCGGTTCCTTGTCAGCCATAATCGCCTTAAGCTGCCCTTCCGTCCAGCGAGAACCTTCCAGACGCTGAATACGGGCATACCAATGCAAGACATCCTTATCAAGCTGCGTAGCATAGTCCCGCACCTTACCCGACGAAACATCCAGTTCCTTCGCGCGCAATGATGCCTCGACATTGCGCAACGTCAATGGCGCGCTGGCCGGAAAATCGGCTTCGCTGGCACCGCGCGGCACATTCGCAAAACGCTCGATCACGCCAAAAGGTGCGGCTGCAAACTTGACCAGCGGCGGAAATGCCGCTGTACGAGTCGTTAACGGAAACTGATCCGCATTACTAAGGGCACGCCCCGCGTCATCTTTGACTCCCTCGGGCAGCGTAATCGTCAGCTCGGCAAGCTCGGGAAACGGGCCATCAAATCGCACACTGTCTACGCTGTCTTGATAAGACCTGCCATTACCCTGGGCAGGAGCAACTTCACCCGCAGGCGATTTAAGGCGAATCTTCGCAACATCCTCGCTAGCGACCGGGGCATTAAAAGCAATGGTAATGGGCAGCACCGGCGTACATGCAGCCTTAGCGTTTTCGCGCTGACAACTAAACGTTGCCTTGAACGGCGCACGCACGGTGTAGTCAAAGTGCTGCGTTGCGGTTGACGCCACCCCCGATGGCGTGGCCACACCCGCGCCCACTTTCAGCCGTAGCCTGGCCTGGGCAGGCAAGCGGCGCTTGCATTGCACCAATTGTGTCGCCGCATTCCTGTGCGTCTTTGGAATATAGCCGGCTTCAAGTATGGAATCGCGCTCTTCGCCAACAATCAGGCGCACCGGCACCTCCTCGCCCAGCCCATCCACCAGACATGACGTGTTGGCAAGCAACGTATCGGGCTTCACCGGACCATTAAAACGCAAGACAAAGACTTGGTCTTCATCGACGATCGAACCATACGGCCGGCTATCGACAATATGCGGCCCGCCGGTTTCGAACCCAAAACGGGTTCTACCCTGTATTGCCTCGCCCGCCAGAGTACGAAACGACGGCTTCACTGTCGCCGAGCAATGCACGCCAGGCCCAGGCCCCGATGTAAATACGTACGTCCAGTGCCGGGAGTCCGTCCAGCGCCCCTGCCCTTGAACGCTGGCGTCATCACATATAACGTCCACCGGAGCGGCGGCTTGATCGTCGCCAAAACTAATGACGGCAGCATCAAACGCTACTTGAATACTTTCCACGGTCGATACACGGCCTTGTGGTGAAAAGGTGACTATTTTCGCCCCCCACGCCGGTGCCAGCATTCCCGCCGACAACCAGAACATTAACGCCAGTACCCCGCCACGAACCATGAGTGCCCTCTTTCGTCAGTCCATCACATTGCAGAAAATCAACCCGCCATTGGCAACATGACAACATTTTTTGCAGACAATAACACCCTTGTCCCTGCTTCGTCAGCCACTGAAAGCGACAAAAACCCAGGTAGATCCAGCATGCAGGCAACGTTCGCCGGTTTGTGCGATAATTTCGGGCTTAATGATTAGGGCGCTCTGCCGGCAACCTGGTGAAGACCAGAAAACAGGCAAGACTCCCGTCATTAACGCCCCTCTAGCTCATGCTTGGTTAGAGCAGCGGACTCATAATCCGTTGGTGCCGTGTTCGACTCACGGGGGGGGCACCAGTAATATCAAGCCCTTCGAGAGATCGAGGGGCTTTTTCTTGCTCCGCAAAAACAGGGTTGCTCCGCAAAATCAATTTTAGAGGCATGTGTCAACATAGCGCCACAGTATGTGACGCTGGCGCATATCCAGTACTGTGAAAAACACCAGCCGGCACGGTCCGGCTAGTCGCACATACCACCAAGGGTTCGGTGACGGCGTTAGATTTAGCGAAGCCAAATCATGACCGAAAAGCCCGGGGCATCATCCAGGCGACACAAAAGCGTTGACCATTGAATATTTTGCTTCTCTGTCGTCCTCAATTTACCCCATTGCCATTTCCGCGATTGCCGCCTATGCTCGAAGTGACTAACCGGGAGCCAACTCTATGATTCCCCTGCGATCTCCAATCTGTGCCGCTTGCGCCGAAGTAGCGATAACCCCTGGAATCACCCAGCCGCATCGCTATATGCACTCCCAGGGCAAGCGACCGACTACAAACATAGAAGGCGGCCAAGACTTGCAGTACCGGTGCCTAGAATGCGACACCATTTGGCTGCTCCATCTTGATAAATGGGGTGCCAACTGTGGATTCAAACTACTGCCGTAAGTTGCACTCGTCGTTCCAATAACACTGGAGCAGGCCAATATGATTACCGACCCGACTGAACAAAGTGTCAGCGCACAGTTAGCTGAAGGGTGGAAGCAACTCGTAAAGGCCTTTGACTACGAGTTTGAAACACTGCCCGAAGAGTTCCTGTATGAGACAAAGCCCGCCCTTAAGCTTGCCAATAATGAGTTACTTGAAATCATTGCCTGGGCCAGGAACACAAATCTCATAGAGCCTGCAGACGAACCTGGCCGACTGCGCCTTACGCCCATAGGAAGAGCTAGTTGGCGTAATACAAGAGACTCGAGTTAAGCGCCTGCAAATCCCTTGCTTGCATCATCATCGCTTACGGATGTGAAATGACGCGGGCTGTTTATAAGCGGATGACGTATCAGAGCTCATCGTTTACAGGGAAATCGAGCGTGCGCAAGTGGCCGGAAGCCAACCGTCCCGCCATCGACGCAGCCATGAGCAAACCAATCCACGTTACGTCCGATAAGGAGGCGGCACACTAATCACCTTTAGTATTTTCCTGGCACGCGAGCAGGCTAGTAGCCGCCGCCATTACCCGTCGTCGAGGACTGGCTCTGCTGACCAGCGTCGTTACCGGAGTTCCCACCCTGGTACGCCCCACAACTCGACAGCGCCGTAAGTATCAAAGCAATTAGTATCACTTTCATTGTGGCTCCTTCATTTGAACTACTTTTTTATTCTAGGCCGATGCCGTCTGTCATTGGGCTGAAAAGAGTAACGAAGGGATTCTCGCACCACGCAAACAAGGCGCGACGTAAGATTAAGGATGGGGACGGAAATGTAATTGAAACGGTTTCGCTGGCGCCCGCGTCGATCTGTATACTGCCGGCAGTGCTGGGACGTAAGTCAACGATCGGGACTAAGCGGTATGCCATTTCACGATCTTCCCCCTTGTGCTTAAATCGGGCAAGCCCCACAAACCAGGAATCAGTATGCTCAAAGCGTTTTTTATTTCCGCTCTCTCCCTGTGCTTTGCGGCCGGCGTTCCGACTGTAAGCGCTGAGCAATCCGGAATGCACATGTACGAGGCTGCAAAAGCTGACCCGGCGCTATCGGCCGAATTTCAGCGCATCACCAAGCCGGTCGCAACGGAGTCACCCTGGGTCCTGTCTTTTGGTACAACATCACCCTCCACAATTGAAAGTGTCAACGGCCAGGCTTACGATGTGTTTTGGGGCTGTAAGCCCCATGATTGCATCACCGAAAGCTATGCAGTGCTGTACGACCGAAACGCAAAACGCATCATGGCCGGCGCATTCGTGCGCAATATGTACAACGGTCCCGCCCTAACCGAAAGCCATATCACGTGGCTTGGGAGGACTGAGTTTGACTATGCCCGCGCCTTGGGCAAATATTTATACTGAGTAATCCGACGAAATAGAAGCCCATCGGACAAATTTGGCATTGTGACTCTGACACTCGTGCGCATGATCCGCCAAACACTTGATTTACCAGCGGGCGGCAGGTTGAACGAGGACTGAAATATTATGGGTCCGCTGCCCTAATGGGGCTAAGGCCAGAATTAATCGTCGTCGTCATCGTCATCGTCGTTATGGCCATGACCACGGCGATGTCGATGGTCGCGCCGATCGTCGTCATCGTCTTGCGAATACCAGCCATCGCCCCCACGGCGAGGATAATACCCGTCGTCATACACCACACATCCGGCCAAAACGGACAGCACCACGGCAGTCAACAACAGTTTCATCGCAACCCTTTCGTGTTTGTAACGGCGTTGATTCTAGCGAAACCGCCTCTATCCGGGCCTTGCAAACAGTAACCAGGCACTTCAGTATGGACTTGATGACATATGACTTTGATAGCATATGCTCTTTACAACATATGTCTTTCAAGCCATAATACACCCCGTAGCGCACTCACCAAGACCATATGCAATGCTGTGTTTGCAGCCGGCCCGACGATTCTCTACATTCACTATCGCTAAACAAAGGACTTTCAAGATGGCAAAGAAACCGGATGGCGCAATAGCCGCTCATTCCGCCAGCAGCAAGCAGAAGGTCGAGACCAAGACAAAGGCCATGCAAGTGGTAACGCTGAAAGATTTGCGCAAAGCCGCAAAACAGACCCAAGAGGACCTGGCTGCCGCGCTGGGCGTCGGCCAGGACACCATCTCGCGTCTGGAAAAGCGCAGCGATATGCTGCTCTCTACATTACAACATTACGTGGAAAGCGTTGGAGGCAAGCTGGAGCTTGTGGCTACGTTTCCGAACCGCCCGCCGGTAATCATCGACCGCCTTGCCCAGGAAAAGCCTTCGCAAGAAAAAAACCCTCCTCACGGCGTCGTCAGTCGCGGCGATCGAAACCGAAGCTAGGCATCTCAAAGGCCGTATTTCACCTTGTACCCTGCTAACACATGATCCAGACACCCTATTACCTCATAGATAAAACTGCCTTGCTCGGCAACCTGCAAACTATTGACTATATTCGCAAGCACTCCGGCGCAAAAGTACTCCTTGCCCTTAAATGTTTTGCCGCATGGTCTGTATTTGACCTGCTCAATAAGCATATGGATGGCACGACCTCATCATCGTTATATGAAGTCAAGCTGGGCAATCAAAAATTCGGCGGCGAAACCCATGCTTATAGCGTTGCCTTCGCTGATCACGAGATCGAAGAGGCAGTGGCACACTGCGACAAAATCATTTTCAACTCGATCAGCCAGTTCGAGCGCTTTAAATCGTTTTCCAATGGCAAACCCAAGGGATTGCGTCTTAATCCTGGCATCAGCTGTGCGAGCTTCGATCTGGCAGACCCGGCGCGGGCCTTCAGCCGCCTGGGCGAAGGCGACCCCGCACGCATTATGTCCATAATCGACGATCTGGACGGGGTCATGATTCACAACAATTGCGAAAACAACGACTTCGCGAATTTCGATGACCTGCTCAATCAAATAGAGCAACGCTACGGCCAGATCCTGCAACAGTTAAGCTGGGTCAGCCTGGGCGGCGGCATCAGCTTTACTTCGCCAGGCTATCCCGTGGATGCCTTTTGCGAACGTTTGCGCCGCTTTGCGCAAACCTACGGCATACAGGTCTATTTAGAACCTGGCGAGGCCACCGTACGCCACACTACAACACTGGAAGTTAGCGTATTGGATACGGGTTTTAACGGTAAAAACCTGGCAGTGGTAGATAGCTCCACCGAAGCGCATATGCTCGATTTGCTGATCTATCGCGAAACAGCGCCCATTGGCGACAATGTCGGCGACCATCATTACATGATTTGCGGCAAGACCTGCCTGGCCGGTGATATTTTTGGGGAAGCGCGCTTTGATGCTCCCCTGCAAATTGGTGATCGCATTTCGATTGGCGACGCCGGCGGCTACACCATGGTCAAAAAGAACTGGTTCAACGGCATACACATGCCGGCCATTGCCATCAAAGAACTCGATGGCAGCGTACATAGAGTGCGCGAATTTTCTTTTGCGGACTATGTCAGCAGCCTGTCTTGACAAGCAGATAGTCCAAATTTTTGTACGAGGAAAATACATCAATGAAACGCAATGTTCTTATTATCGGTGCGGGTGGCGTAGCCCACGTTACAGCCCATAAATGCGCTCAAAACAATAAACTCCTGGGCGATATCCATATCGCTTCCCGCACGCTTGACAAGTGCCACGCCATTATCGACTCGATCAATGAGAAAAGCAGCTTGCAAAGCCCGGGCCGTTTGCAGGCGCATCAGCTTGACGCCATGGATATCGAAGCAACCAAATTTCTCATTCGGGCAACCCATAGCCAGATCGTGATTAATGTCGGTTCGCCATTTCTAAATATGTCGGTATTGGCGGCATGCATTGAAACCGGTGCCGCTTACCTGGATACGGCTATACACGAAGATCCTGACAAAGTCTGCGAAACGCCGCCGTGGTACGGCAATTACGAATGGAAGCGGCGCCAGGCATGCAAAGACGCCGGTGTAACCGCTGTGCTAGGAGCAGGCTTTGACCCCGGCGTAGTCAATGCCTATGCGCGATTCGCATTAGACAACTACTTCGACAGCGCCGAATCAATCGATATCATCGATATAAATGCCGGCAACCATGGTCGGTACTTTGCAACCAACTTCGACCCGGAAATCAACTTTCGCGAGTTCACCTCGACAGTCTGGTCATGGGAGCAGAATCAATGGAAGGCCAATGCAATGTTCGAACGCCGGAAAGACTGGGATATGCCGGTCACGGGCACGAACACCACGTATCTAACCGGCCATGACGAAATACACTCAATGTCGCAAAATCTGGACGTGCCCAATATCCGTTTCTGGATGGGTTTCAGCGAGCATTACATCAATGTATTCACCGTCTTGAAAAATCTGGGATTGTTATCTGAAAAGCCTGTACGTACGGCCACAGGCATCGAAATCGTTCCATTGGAAGTAGTCAAAGCCGTACTGCCCGACCCTGCCTCGCTGGCACCCGGCTACACCGGTAAAACGTGTATTGGCGACTTAATCAAAGGCACCAAGAATGGACAAGCCCAGCAGGTATTAATCTATAACACGTGCGACCACAAAGAGAGCTTTGAAGAGGTCGGCAGTCAGGCAATTTCCTACACAGCCGGAGTGCCCGTAGTTGCCGCCGCCATGCTGATCGCCAAGGGGGTATGGGACACCGGAGAAATGGTCAATGTCGAAGAGCTGGATCCTGCACCTTTCATTGAATTAATGAACCACATGGGCTTGGTGACACGCATTCAGGACACACATGGCGATCGTGTCCTGCACCCGCATCAGGAATCGATCTACGAATCTAAGCCAAGAATGCTCGTTAACTATTAATACGACGCCCATAGTCCCAGAGTTCTTGGCTCCCCGCGCGCCCTGCGCCCAATAACAACTTCATTGTTGGCGCGGGGCAGCCAAATTCCGCCCTTGGCGCCAGGTCCGAGTACGCGCCGTCAGGCGCGCATTGGCCGGCAATGCTAAAACAGTTCATATCCCCCCTCTTCCCGGTTTATCCCCACCTTCTGTGAATAACTCCATGGATAACTCCGGGGCATATCGCAAAAACCTAATAAAAACATGGACGCGAGCGTGATGGTTAAAGAATGTCATGAATCCCTCCATAACCAGGCAAAACGAAACCGCTGCGATCACAATTGCTTACATCTTAACTAAGCCGAAATGAACTTACAGCAACCCTGACTATGTGCGCTTCCATTTTCAAATCACTAGTGAGCGCGAAGGCGAAGCGCAGTCAGTACGTTGGTACGGCAAGCGAAGGACGCCGTTCATGGTTGATTTGGAAATGGAATAAGCGCAAAACAATGCCGGAGGATCGTAAAATAATGAACCGACTTATCACAGGAGTGACCGCGGGCCTTACCCTTGCCGTCCTGATGTTTTCTTTTGCCTTGCTCTTAGTTGCCGGGCCACTATGAGCGTTAAGCGCTACGACCTTGAGCCGGACACTGGCAATGGCATGGTCGTATTGAAAATCATCCCAAGAGAAAACGGCAGGTATGTAAAATACGAGGACTACGCAGCCGTCGCCAAAAAACTCGAAACAGCCGAACTGCACGCAAGAATGTGCGATGCCATTGAAGCGCATCGGATCGCGCGAACCAAAGAAAAAACAAAACCATTCATTAAAGTATTGGGATGACAATGCTCGAAGAGCATGAAGGGAACAAGCCAGCGCCCTTTATCAATCACCGCGCACTTTCCACCTGCTTCTGCTGACGAAAGACTGCCGCTCCCACGTCTGTCCCTGTACCGCCTTCCTCGCCCCGCCGCCAACCGGTGCCGCCATCATTGGCGCACTCATGTCCATTAAATGGAAAACTCGTCTTACAAAAGAGTAGATGTCACTATATTCTCAACTGTCACTCCCATAAAAATTTCCAACCTGTGAACAGACGAGACAAACATGAACATTAAACTAAATAAAGTAATCGCGGTTTGTGGACTGTCCTTTATTAGCGCAACGGCGCTGGCCGGCAATTATCCCGACCGCCCTATCCGCTTGATCCACGGCTTCGGCGCGGGAGGGAACGCCGATTCGGTTGCCCGGGTTATTGGTTCCGAACTCGAAAAGCGTTTAGGCCAGTCCGTCGTCGTTGAGTCCCGTACTGGCGCAGGCGGAACAATCGCCTCGGGATTCGTGGCTAAGTCTCCTCCCGACGGCTACACCCTAATCATGCTCACGGGCGGACATACTGCCTCTGCCGCCATGCGTAAAACCCTGCCTTATGATCCGGTTGCTGACTTTTCTCCGATTTCCACTGTTACGGTGTTTCCGTTCGTGGTAGCAGTACGAACCGAGCATCCGGCAAAAACCCTGACCGAGCTGCTTACCAAAGCCCGTGGCGCTTCGGAAGCAGTTACGTTCTCATCGGTAGGAGTAGGCTCTACGCAACACCTGACCGGCGAATTGCTCTCGTCAGCCGCCAAAGCCAAAATGCTGCACGTTCCCTACCGTGGCGGCGGCGCCCCCGCTGTAGCGGTTATTGCGGGCGAAGTCGATGTGCTGGTCGATACGGCAACAGTGGCCGGCCCTCAAATTGCAGCCGGTAAATTGCGTGCGCTCGGGGTTACCAGCGCAAAACCATGGCCCGCGCTTGCCGGCGTGCCGCCTGTTGCCCAGGCCCTTCCCGGTTTTGAGGTTATGTCATGGCTGGGTCTTGCCGCCCCTGCCAAGACGCCCGCCGACATTATTGAAAAAATTAACGCCACACTAGCTGATATTTCCAAAGACCCTGCGGTTCAGAAAACAATAGGCGGCATGGGCAGTCAAACTGACCACATGAAACCGCAGGAAATGCGCAACATGATAGAGCGCGATATTACTCAGTGGAAGCAGGTCGTTCAAGAAGCAGCGATACCGTTGCAATAAATAATTTTTTCATCCAATGCATTTCACGTAAACGAGAACTTATGAAATTAGCTTCTTTGCGATCCGGCCGCGACGGCGCCCTGGTTGTTGTAAGCCGGGATTTGACCAAGGCTGTCCGGGCTGGAACCATCGCTCCCACCCTTCAGGCAGCTCTGGACTCCTGGGACGAAGTCTCGCCTGCTTTACAGGTTCTATACAACGATCTGAACACGTCGGGCGCCGAAGGCGAGTTCACTCTTGAGCTAACCCAACTTGCCGCGCCTTTGCCCCGTGCCTATCAATATCTTGATGGCGCCGCCTACCCCAGCCATATCAAACGAAACCGCGCAGCCCGGGGCGAAACCATACCCGGCGATTTTTATGAAAAGCCCCTTATATACCAGGGCATTTCGCATGGATTCATGGCTTGGAACGAAACCATTAAATTACCCAGCGAAAGCTTAGGTATTGATTTCGAAGCCGAGATCGCGGCCGTTACCGGCGATGTTCCGATGGGAGCATCGGCCGATGAAGCCGCACGCTGTATTCGTCTGTTTGTTTTACTGAACGACGTCTCGCTACGAGCTCTGATTCCGCCCGAACTAAAGCGTACGTTCGGCTTTCTAACCGGCAAACCGGCATCCAGCCTGGGGCCTATTGCAGTCACGCCCGACGAACTCGGCGATCTGTGGGACGGCCGTCTGGTGGGAGGAACAATGAAATGCTGGGTTCGCGGAGAGCTTGTCGGCACAATAAAAACAGCCATCGACACGCCTTTTAGCTACGGCGACCTTATTGCCCATGTTGCGCAAACAAGGTCCTTTGAACCAGGCAGTCTGGTCGGACTGGGAACTGTCTCGAACGAAGACGAAACGGCGGGTTGCGGATGTATCGGCGAAATTCGTGCCCTGGAAACCTTGCATACCGGTAAAGCGATTACTCCCTTGTTCA
>DATCVA010000247.1:0-4704 GCA_036567205.1 Eoetvoesiella sp.
GGGTCGTATTGTTGTGCGGCGGCGACATGGGTTTTGGAGCCACCAAAACGTACGACCTGGAAGTCTGGTTGCCGGCACAAAATACCTGGCGCGAAATTTCTTCCGTATCTAACTGTGAAGCCTTCCAGGCTCGCCGCATGCAGGCTCGTTACCGTCCTGAAAAGGGCAAACCCGAATACCTGCATACATTGAATGGCTCGGGTCTGGCTGTGGGGCGTGCGCTTGTGGCGGTATTGGAAAACTATCAGCAAGAAGACGGCAGTATTCTTGTACCCGAGGCATTGCAGCCTTATATGGGCGGTATTTCCCGCCTTGCCGCGTAACACCGCTTCCAGATCAACCGTGAATTGTGTCGGCTTCGCTTGCCGTACAAATGCAATATTCGCGCTTCGCCTTCGTGACTATTGATTTGAAACGGAATAGTCGGTACCGCAAGTAAACTTTTGCCGGACAGCTCAAGAGCCGCTTAAGCGGCTCTTGAGCTGTCCGGCAGCATAAAACGGCTGGCAAACTAACGGACTGCTAGTCGCCGTGACGATGGCGGCGGCGGTGCTTATCGTGTTTATGCTTTTTGTAGTGCCGATATTCGCGTCGATCATCGTAATAACGGCTTCCATAGACGTGCACAGGCCGATAATAGCGTCGCTCGGGCACCACAATGACACGTGGACGTTCTACATACCGCACTGGCGGCCCGTAATAGTAATCGGGTTCGCTATAAATAACGCCGGGAATGCCCACGTTGATGTCCACATTGACACGTGCCATGGCGGTATTGGCGCCCAGCAATGTCAAGGCTGCCACCCCTGCTAGTAACAGTCGCTTCATAATCAGCACCTATTTTTTAATCGGATAGCCTATTGTGGTTGAAATTTCGTCCGAAATTGAAAATGAGGTTGTCAAATAAGCTTCAAAAAGCAACTGAATCGTGTTTTATATGCATACCGATTACATTTGTTTGCGTTTAAGATATTGCACACATGAAACATATCCGGCGGCAGGTTGTATTTGCCTGTGATTAGCACAGTTTGGTGTGCCGTCACACGCCCAGATCCGCCAGGTCTTTGCTGGTAACCGGGGCGTTAAAGTCCGTATTCACACCCGAGGGCATGCTATGGGTGGCAATAACCGAACGGTTGCTGTTGATGGCTTTTTGCTGCTGTATCCAGTCCACCATTATTTCGTCGGGCTTATAGCCGTCGACTAATTGATAGAACAATTCACGTACGTGCAGATAGTTATCAGTATCGATGGCCACAGCCAGTTCAGCAAGCGCTGCTTTAAGCGTTTCCCAGGAAATGAATTTTTCATTGGCACGCATGATTTTCGGGTGTTCTGTCGCCGTTACGTTGTCGCCGATCAGTAATTCTTCATACAGCTTTTCGCCAGGGCGAAGACCCGTAAATTTAATGGAGATATCGCCGTCAAGATCATAAACAGAGCGCACGCTAAGGCCCGAAAGCCGTATCATTTTTCGGGCCAGCTCGGCGATTTTTACAGGTTCGCCCATATCCAGTACAAAAACATCCCCTCCCTGTCCCAGGGCACCGGCCTGTATCACGAGCTGAGCCGCTTCAGGAATGGTCATGAAGTATCGCGTGATGTCGGGATGAGTGACAGTAACCGGCCCGCCGCTGCGGATTTGATCGCGAAATAACGGAATGACCGAGCCCGAGGATCCCAGTACATTTCCAAAACGCACCATGGTGAAACGCGTACGATTGACCGGCGAGGTATCGCTATGCTTGCCATACAGGCGGGGCATGGATTCAGTGGCCAGGGCTTGTAGAACCAGCTCAGCCAGTCGCTTGGTGCTGCCCATGATATTACTTGGGCGTACGGCCTTATCGGTTGAAATAAGCACAAAATTATTGACGCCGGCCTGCATCGCCGCCTGTGCGGAGTTCAAGGTGCCAAACACATTGTTGATGACGCCCTCGGCAATATTTCGTTCGACCATAGGCACATGCTTGTACGCGGCGGCATGATAAACGGTATTTACCTTCAGAGCGGTCATTGCATTGAACAGTCGTTCATGATCGCGTACAGATCCAAGAATAGGAATGATACGTATGTTTAGTACGTTTTCGCACACATAGGCGTCGAGTTCCTGTTGAATACTGTATAGATTAAATTCCGATTGTTCAAAAAGCACCAGGGTGGTGGGGCCGATACGTACAATCTGTCGGCACAATTCCGCCCCGATCGAGCCGCCTGCACCAGTGACCATAACGATTTGTTCACGTATACAGCGTTCGAACAGATCGGGGTGCGGTTGCACGGGGTCGCGTCCAAGCAGGTCTGTAACGTCTACTTCGCGCAGGTCTTGAACCTGGACGCGGCCGCTGGCCAGATCCATGAATCCTGGTACGGTGCGAACGTAAAGAGGGTAGGGAGCCAGGGCATTGATAATTTCGTTGCGCCGGCAGCGCGACACAGACGGGATTGCCAATAGCACTTCCTGAATTTGTGTTTCGCGTAGAAGCCGGTCCATGTCCTTGGTGGCGTAGACGGTCAACCCATTCATGACCCGGCCGGCCAGTGCGGGATTATCGTCAATAAAAGCGACGGGCAGCATGCCTTGACCAATACGCAGCGCAGTCAGCAATTGGTTGCCGGCGGCGCCTGCCCCGTAGATAGCCACACGTACCTGGGATCGTTGACCCGCCACTGGGGCGTGAATGAATGGAAGGGTGTTGAGGTAATGAGAGGTACTGCTGAAATAATGGCGCATTGCAAGTCTGAGTCCGCCAATAAAAAGCAGGCTAAGCATCCAGTAGATAACGGGGACTGAATGTGGGATAAGAGTGGACGAATCGCCATAGAGTTCAATGATGATCGCCAGCAGAAGTGTCGAGATCGTTGTCGCGTAGGCGATGCTTGCCAGCGCCTGCGAGCCCACATAGCGCATGACCGCCCGGTACAGTCCAAATCGCACGTATAAAGGCAACGCAATCGCCGGAGCCAGAGCAAACAACCATGCGTGTCCGGTAAAGGGTTCGATTTTGGCGGCATCGCCCAGGCGTAGATAAAAGGCCAGCCATAAAGTAAGCCAGATCAGCGCGATATCGATTGTAATTTGCAGCATCCGTTTTTGCCCGGTGGGTAATGCCAGTAAACGTAATCGCAAATTTTTGGTATCGGCTTGGCCGCTTGCACGTTGTGGCGGTTTACGCGGAGGTGCGCTAATGTCCATCATTTTTTCTCCCGATGGTAGTACCCGAGCCGCGGTTTTATCTGGCCTGTAAGTCGTCGCGGGTGGGGCAGTACCGTTTCTTAATGTCCTTTCCTTCTTTTTATTGGTGGGCATTCTTTAACGTCTGGAAACACACTTGACGTAACCATCTTAAAAGTCGCAACTCTTGGTAGCTAGACACCTTTTGGCTTAGTTCGATAAGCATGGGTCGTTGTCCCCACCCGTGCATTTTTCAATAAAACCTCGGCCGAAATTGTTGGTTCGATGGGCTAAAAGAAGTAGGACGCTGGAGCCAATAGCTGTATTGGCACAATCATCAGAATGGCGAAATAACGTTGTGAAGACTTGTTCTTGCGAGCGCCCGGGCTTGGTGAGCCGACAATCCGATCGTTGTTGATTTAGCGATCAATAGGGCTAATCGGACTAGCTCGTTTTTCCCTATTGATCGCTTGGATGTTGGCCTGGACGAGCCTGAAAACCATGTTTTTTACAAGTCGAAAATGATTTTTTCACGTTTTACGTTCGCTTGATTATTAATTTTCCGGAATAAAGTGCTGATAGGAGGCTGATAATTAACGTTAATAATTGTTGCAGTTGCAATCGAGTAAAAAAAACCTCGTACAAGACGAGGTAGTTGAAAAGGGCAATTTGCTTGATTTTGCATGAGTGTTTTTTCAGCTTGATTTATCCTTACGGTAACCGTGTGTTAGTTTGTCGGTGCGCCCGAGGCGAGGGTTCCAGAGCTTTTTTATGCTTCTTGATGGCAAGCAGGGTTTTTAACGGCGGAGTTAACGGTGTGAGTCAGCACCGAACACGTTTTTTCGATATCTGTGTCGCCAAGGGTGGGATGTACCAAAAACATTAAGGAAGTTTCCCCTAGCTCTTTGGCTGTACGCAGACGGTGTTCAGGACGCCAGCCTGTATTGTCGAATGCTTTTTCCAGATAAACTTCCGAGCACGAGCCCGAGTAACACGGAACGTCAAGTGCATTAATTTCGCGCAGGACGCGATCTCGGCTCCAGTCTGTTTTTAGTTGCTCAGGTTCAATAAATACATAGCATTTGTATGCGGCGTGGCTTATGTGCGTGGGTATTTTGGGCACCCTGATTCCAGGCAATTCCCGAGCTGCGGTCCAGATGCGTTGCGCGTGGCGCACGCGCGTGGTGTGCCATTGCGCCATGCGGCGCAACTGAATTCGTCCAAGGGCGGCTTGCATCTCCAGCATGCGCCAGTTTGTGCCAAAATTTTCATGCAACCAGCGAAAACCCGGCTCATGCTTGCGTTCGTAGACCGCTTCCCAGCTTTTTCCATGGTCTTTGAACGCCCACATTTTTGACCAGAGATTGCGATCTTGCGTAGTAACCATTCCCCCTTCGCCGCCCGTGGTCATTATTTTGTCCTGGCAGAACGACCATGCTCCGATATGGCCAATAGAACCCACCGAGCGCCCTTTGTAACGAGCTCCGTGGGCTTGTGCGCAATCTTCAATTACGTACAGATTATGTCTG
>DATCVA010000248.1:0-8390 GCA_036567205.1 Eoetvoesiella sp.
ATCTGGGGCGGCTTGCAGAGTTGCTTGCATGCCATCGGATCCAGACAGCGAGGTGAAAAATGAGCGGAAATACTCTCATGGAAGCGCAAGGCCTCTACAAGATTTACGACGGGTTTGTCGCCAACAGCAACATCAGCTTCACTCTCAAGGAGCGTGAACTGGTATCAATCATAGGCCCTAACGGCGCGGGAAAAAGCACGTTGTTCAACATGCTTAGTGGAAGCGCTCAGCCCGACAGGGGCAAGCTCTTGTTCAAGGGCAACGACATCATTGGGAAAGCGCGTCACCGCTTCGTCAGTTTCGGGATTTCAAAGTCACACCAGATTACCAGCCTGTTTCTGGACAGTACCGTATTCGATAATGTTTTTTTCGCCATTGAGGCTCCCGCACGCGCACTGAATTTTTGGGATATTCAAGATACCCGGCAGCTTCAGGCGGATAAGATACATGAACTGCTGAATACCGTCGGTTTGGCGGGCAAGTCCTCCACCATGGCGCGCATGCTTTCTCACGGCGAACAGCGGTCTCTGGAGATTGCAGTGGCGCTCGCCTCCGAGCCCACTCTTTTGCTGCTGGATGAACCCACGGCCGGCATGGGGCCGCAAGAGACCGTCCAGATCATTTCTCTGATCCGTAAGTTGCGGGAACGGCTTACTATCGCGCTGGTCGAGCATAAGATGAAGATGGTGATGGATATCAGCGACCGTGTGCTGGTGTTGCATCATGGCGAACTGTTGGCACAAGGAACGCCGCAGGAAATCGCTGGCAACGCAGAGGTCAAGCGTGTCTATTTGGGAGAAAAGCATGTCATACGGAAATAAGGAAATGGACACCAGCTGCGATCTTTTGCGAGTAAGCGGCCTCCATGCGTGGTATGGTCCTAGCCATATACTGCAAGGCATCGACATACTCCTGCAGCAAGGGGAGCTGTTGGCACTGCTCGGAAGAAATGGCGCGGGCAAGACAACTACTCTCAAAGCCATCATGGGGCTCGTTCCCAAAACGCAAGGCTCCTTGCAGTGCCGGGGGGTCGAGTTGCTGCAACAACCGGCCCACTACAGGTTCAGGCACGGCCTGGGTTACGTTCCGGAAGAGAGGCGTATCGTGCCTGGGTTGACGGTGCTGGAGAATCTGCGTCTAGGGTTGGTGGCAGCTCCTCAAGGGCGGCCTGAAGCTGAGCTGCTTGAAGAGGTTGCACAGACTTTTCCCCGCCTCAAAGAGCGTTTTGGGCAGGCGGCAACCACCATGTCGGGAGGTGAGCAGCAAATGCTTGCGATCGCGCGTGCCCTGATCAGCGACCCGGACGTCCTTCTGCTGGATGAACCGTCTGAAGGCATCATGCCCAAGCTGGTCGAAGAGATGTTCGATTTATTCGTCAATTTGCGAGCAAAGGGCAAGACCATACTTCTGGTGGAGCAAAACGTTTCGCTTGCGCTGGAGATTGCCGATCGTGCCATGATCATCGACAATGGTGCGATTGTTCATCAAGCGAGTGCACAAGACCTCCTGGTCGACAAAGAAATGCAAGATCGCTACTGTGCGGTTTGATCAAAGAAGGAAAAAATGGATATTATTTTGATTCATGGTGCATGGCATGGCGGCTGGTGCTGGGGGAGGGTTCGAGAGCGGCTGGAGCGCCTGGGACATCAGGTATATGCGCCAACCCTCACCGGCCTTGGCGAGCAGGCGCATAGACTGTCGCCAGAAGTAGGGGTGCTTGAACACATCGAAGATATTGGCGCGCTGTTGTGCCACCAGAATGTGCATGATGCCGTAATTGTCGGACACAGTTATGCGGGTCTTGTAATACCAGGTGTGTTGCAGAACCTTGGTCAGGACGTGGAATCGCCAAGCATAAAGCACGCGATTTATCTGGACGGCGTGGTGGTACGGCAGGGGCAATGCTGGGCCGATGCGCACTCAATGCCGGATCGTGAAGCACGCCTGGCCAGCGGCCTAAAGGGGCACGGTGGCGCCATGGTTTTTCCCGTGCCATCAGTCGCAAGGATGGGTGTGTCAACGCAGGCCGACATCACTTGGGCCGATGCCCAGCTCACGCCGCACCCCGCCCGCACATATACCGATACGGTATTGGCTTCGGCTGACGATAATCAAGTACCACGTACCTATATAGATTGCGTCAATCCCCCACTCCCGGGACTGCTTGGCAGCAAACAGCTGGTGCGGGAGTGGGGCTGGCCCGTTGTCGAGTTGCAGTCCGGGCACGATTGCATGATCAGTCATCCGGATGAAACTGTCGCGGCCATTCTTCGATGCCTCGAAACGTAGCGCTAGCCTTACTTTGGCCGCTGCTTGCAGGAAACGATAGCCAAGGTATTGGCCGCCGCTGTTGAAGCGGCGGATTTGGACATGGTGTAATAGTTATTAAACCTACTGGGGCACTCCACTTCGCCCCATGCCGCCGAGTGGCTGCACACTGTTTAGCCTTTCACTTTTTCGATCATGTGATTGATGACATGGCTGTGCTCAAGCTGAGGGCTGAACATGACGATATCGGCGTCAGCCTCGACCTTTACGTTATGCCCTGGTGGCCAGTAAAAAAGATCATTCGCGTTCACTGTCTCCTGCACGCCGTTCGCGTCGGTCGTAGTAAGCTGGCCGCGCAAGACAAAGCCCCAATGAGGACATTGACATAAATTGCCTTCTAATCCTTGGAACAGTGGTGTGGTGTCGACGCCCGACGAGAGGCTGAAGTATTCGCCACTAATCTTGCCTAATCCAGTTGCGTCCCCGAAATCCGTCTGTTGACGGATCAAGGCGCCTGGTATTTCCATTTTTATGTCCACATTGTCTTTGGATATCCGCATGGAAGTTTCTCCTATGGAGCAACGGCTGCTTTGAGTTTGATATCCTGTTTATCGCTGCATCCGTTTCAAGCGATAGACGTCCAGCACCTTGACTATAATCTCCAGGTGTCGACCTGTGAAATAATTTCTCTGCCCCCCATGTTAGACTTGCTGCCCGCCTCGGGTCGAGAACTGCCAGCCGCATTGGGCTACGTACGCTCAGCAGACGATCCTACATTTGCAAAATTGCACTGTGTTAGAAGCCGATTCGGAATTTTTAAGCTTGCCTAAATGAATGCATCTTGGAAGTTTCCTGCGAGCGATGTAAGCTAATTTATGTTTATTCGACGAGTCGCTGCGATGGGGGGTGTCTAAATATAGTTGGGCGCCAAGGTATGCTGAAATGACAGAAACAGAAGCATCCACATTCAAGACAAAACTGCTTTGCCCGGCGAATCCCGGCAAGGACGACTCATGGGCTTTTCTTGTCTTACCGAAAGCTGTCAGTGACAAGTTGCCAAGGCGCGGCAGGACGTCGGTAGAAGGAACCATTAACGGGTTCCCTTTTCACGCCACGCTTGATCCAGATGGCCGGCTTAGCCACTGGCTCAAGGTGAACAAGGAACTTCAAGAGGCTGCTGCCGCGTCGCCTGGGGACATGGTTGCAGTTCAGGTTTCTGCGGCCGATCCGGAGCCTGAACCGCAGTTACCTGATGATCTGCAGGAAGTTCTTGCCACGTCTTCGGCGGCCAAGGCTACGTGGGAAGGCACGACGACCATCGCGCGTCTTGACTGGATCCATTGGATTGAATCGGCCAAGCAGGCCAAGACTCGAAAGCGCCGAGTTGAAAATGCCTGCGAAATGCTTGCTTCGGGCGAGAAGCGTGTCTGCTGCTTCGACCAGTCGGGTTACTACAGCAAGAGCCTTAACGCACCCAAGGCGAAAGGTTAGCTAAAACAGCGTTAACTGAGGTTGATCTTTGGGCGGCCGGGAGAAAAGAGTCGTGTTCAATGGGTGCCGGGTCTGGTTCAAACCAGCTTTGGAGCATGCCCTTTTAAACCTCTGCTCTAGAAGGTCGGCAAAAACGCCGGCCCCTTTCATTCTGGTTTTGAAATCGGAATCGTATATCTTGCCGCCGCGCATTTGCCTGACCAGGTTCATGACATGAGCTTCCTTCAAAGGGTAGTGCGCCGACAGCCATTCGCGAAACAGATCGGCAATTTCCAGGGGCAGCCGTAGCAGGACATACGCGGCATTTTTTGCGCCTGCGTCTTTTGCATTGAACAGGATTTTTTCCATGTCGTGGTCGGTCAGTGCGGGTATGACAGGCGCTACGATCACGCCCGTCGGAATGCCAGCTTCGCTTAGGGTGCGAATAGCGTCTATGCGCGCCCCGGGCGTGCTGGCGCGCGGTTCCAGCGTTCTTGCTATGGTTCTGTCCAGCGAACCCACCGACATGAATACACGAACCAGATTCTTGCCGGCCATTCGCGCAAGCACGTCGATATCCTGGGTCACGGACGCGGACTTGGTCGTAATGGCGACGGGATGGTTGAATTCTTCCATGACCGCCAAAATCGAAGCTGTTATCCGTAGCCGTCGCTCTATCGGTTGATAGGGGTCGGTGTTGGCGCCCAGGGCAATAAGCCTGGGCACATATGATGGGTTTGATAGTTCCTTGCGCAACAAGTCAGCCGCGTTGCCCTTGGCATAGAGCTTGGTTTCGAAGTCCAGGCCGGGCGAGTGATTTAGGTAGGCATGTGTCGGCCGGGCATAGCAATATATGCAGCCATGCTCGCATCCCCTGTACGGATTGATGGACTGGTCGAAAGGTATATCGGGCGAATCATTACGGGAAATAATGGACCTGGCGGTTTCTAAGGAAACTGTCGTAGCCGGCCTAGGTGTAGCGTCTTGATCAGGTTTTGCCCATTCGTCGTCAAATGATACGCGCTGAAGCTGTTCGAAGCGGGATGTTTTGTTCGAGACGCTACCCCTGCCTTTGATTGGTGTTGCCTGCATAGCGTAACCTTGGATTTTTACTGTATAAACATACAGTATATGGCGGTGCGTCTAATAATGCAGGCTCAAAAATGTAAAAAAAATTACGATGCCCGGTTGGAACGATTGGCACTGCAAATCACAACGCTATTAACGGAAAACTACCGCAGATAATCCGGCCCCATAAGATAAGCCGAAGACTCCTTTCTAAATCTCGAATTGACCACTCGGGTAGCCCCGTCCACAATCCTTGGCATCTATTCCCATTCTAATTTGGAGACAACAAGATGAAAGCAAGGTACTTTCTGATCGCGGCAGCGTACTCGCTGGTTTCAATTTCAAGCGCATGGGCGAATGACAGCGCCGATTACCCCGCACGCGCAATAAAAATGGTCATTCCTTACGCCGCCGGGGGCGGGGTCGATCTGTTGGGAAGAAAGTTTGCGGAAGCATTCAGCAAACAGTTAGGACAAACTGTCTTTGTCGAAAACAAGGTGGGGGCGGGCGGTACGCTGGGTGCCTCTTATGTCGCGCAGTCGCGGCCCGATGGCTATACCTTGCTGTTCGGCGGTTCGCCGCTCATCACGAACAAACTGATGAATCCGTCATTGTCGGTAGACGCGTTGACAAGTTTTGCACCGGTTGCCCTTATCAATATGAACCCATTCGTGTTGACTGTAGCAAACAGTTCGCCCTACAAAAAAGTTGAAGATCTTGTGCAAGCCGCTCAAAAAGAACCCGGAAAACTCAATTTCGCGTCGGGAGGAATAGGCACTGGTTCTCATCTTGCAGGCGCCGCGCTGGCGACAGCTGGCGGCATCGACGTAGTCCATGTGCCATACCGGGGCTCCGTGGAGCTGGTGCCTTCTTTATTAAGCGGGCAGACTCAATTTTGCTTTCCTGTAGTCACAGCGGCATTGCCTCAGTTCAACGCGGGGGCTGTTCGCATTCTGGCGGTAACCTCGTCCAAGCGTCTTCCCATACTTCCGGACACGCCTACGATGAAAGAGGCTCTGGGAAATGACGATGTGGTGGTTGAGTCCTGGAACGGTATATGGGGGCCTTTGGATTTACCGGCTGATATTGCGGCGAAGTTGAATACGGCAATCCACGAGACTTTCAAACAGCCAGAGTTAAAAGAGTTTTTCGACAAAAACGGCTCGCCGGTCGAGCTAACCGAAACTCCTGCGGACTTTACTCGCTTTCTGCAAAATGAGACGGCTAAATTCGGGCGCATCATCAAAGCGTCGAATGTCGTTAAGTACTAGCCCATAGCCACTTACTTTATAGGCAATGTTTATGTCGGACCAACCTTTTTTACCGCTTTCCGGTATCCGTATTATTGATTTTTCACATGTAATCGCCGGCCCCCTGGCTACATTTTATTTGGCGCAAATGGGGGCCGATGTTGTGAAGATCGAGAAACCCGGCGGGGGAGACGTGCTTCGCCGTTCCGAGCGCGGCGCCTCGGCCTTTTTATCGCTGAATGCCGGTAAACAGAGCCGCGAACTGGACTTTCACACCAAACAAGGTCTGGAAGAGGCCGTGGAGCTGGCCCGGGAGGCCGACGTATTTGTCGATAATTTCCGGCCCGGATCATTGGAAAGATATGGATTGGGCTATGAAGCTGTGCGGGCCGTCAATCCGCGCATTATCTACTGCTCCATCTCTGGATTTGGCCGTAGCGGACCCTGGTCGGATCGGCCGGCATACGACCACGTCGTACAAGCGATGACCGGCATGGCGATGACAGGCGGCCGTGAAGGAGACAGTCCTATCAAGACGGGCTTCCCGGTAATTGACGCCGCCACCGGCATGCTGGGCGCATTGTCCATAGTTAGCGCAATTCACCAGCGCAATCGGGACGGCGCCAGCATTCTTCTTGATGTTTCGATGGCCGCAGCGTCGATGCATCTGATGTATACCTATTCCGTCGAAGCCCTGACCAAGGGGGTTTCGCCGTCGCGAGTAGGCAATCAGGGTTATTCAGGAAGTCCGGCCGCGGATTTTTTCAAGGCAAAGGACGGCTGGATTGCGTTGGCCGCCAATACGCCGAAACAGTTCAACGGGCTGCTGGAGGTGCTTGGCTTGCAGGAAGTAGCCTCTGATCCGGAAATTTTCGATAAACCCGCGGATAACGAAGGCCCGGTGTCTTTTTTGAGAGCCCGAGACCCGGCGCGCCTCAAGGCGGTATTGAAGCAGCGTATTGAAGCCATGGATGCCATGGAGCTGGAGACAGCATTGGTCGGGGCCGGGGTGCCTGCCGCCAAAGTACGGACGATCGGAGAATTCGTTGCTGATGCGGCGCCGGCGGACGTGCTGGGAACCTTCTCCCTGGCCGAGCATGGCGCTCATGCCATTACGCCTGGCCTGGGCTTCCGGGTTGTTGGTTGAAAGCTTGGCCGGCAGTTTGGTTTGCGCTGACCAATGGTGGGTAGCGATTGGCCGCCGCCCACAGGAAGGCTTGCCTTAGGGCGTCGACCCCGGGTAGTTCAAGAATGGGTTTGCGCACAAGAAAGGCCAGTCGGCTGATCGGTATGTTATCCGCGATAGGCAAGACGCGGATCAGGCCCAGCGCGGCATGCTGAAGAACAGAGGTGGTGGGCGCGAATGTCAGCATCTGCGTGATGGCTACGGTATGCAAGTTGGAGTAAGCGGCAAAGGATTCGATGAGCGGCTCCGGCGGCGTGAGCCCCGCATTCAGGAAGACGCGCTCCATGACGCGTCGCGCCTGCGATGTACGAGGCGGTAGTATCCATTGTTGTCCCAGCAAGTCGCCAAGCGTCAGCGACTCCTGCAGGGCCAGCGGGTGAGATGGCGCGCAGGCGAATAACCGGCTTTCAGCGTGCAAAGGCTCAATATGCAGATCGGACATATGACCGACCTGCAATAGAAGCTCGTCCAGGTGGCAGACCGCGCAATCAATGGCGCCATTGTCCAGCGCTGTAAACAGGCTCGTGACGCCTCCGTGCATGACGGAAAGGCGCGGCATGGCGTCGCAGTTTTCCAGGTGCGCCATGGCCTGCGGAAATAGCCAGGCTCCTATCAGTGGCAAGACGCCCAGGCGCACCAGCGGCAACACTGGGGCGTGCGAGGAGCTATCGAGAGCGGCGTCAAACGCGGCCAGCGTGACACGCAGTTGGCGTAGTGCAAGTGTTCCGGCTTCGGTAAGGCGGCCGCCGCCAGGGTTTCGATTGACCAGGGTAACGCCGAATGCCGATTCAAGGGCCTGGACCATTCCAGTCACCGTTGGCTGGCTCAAATGCAGAACACCCGCCACGGCGGCCAGAGATTTGTGTTCGTCAATCAGTTCCAGCAACCGCAAATGCTTGATTCGTAGTTGATCCGCGCGATTTTGCCGTGATTTAAGCATAGTTCCGTGTTTGTCCATTCGCAGCGTGTTCTTATGTTGATTCGTTAGTCTACTGTAGGATGTGTATCGCTTGCTTGGGCCTCCCTATTATTGCGTTACCCTTTGGTACGCAAGTTGCTGACATAGTCCAGGCGTTCGCGCTTGACTACACGTATTTGTCCCAACTTAGGAGAATCAATATGGCCACGAAGAATACGATTTGTCTTTG
>DATCVA010000249.1:0-5406 GCA_036567205.1 Eoetvoesiella sp.
AGCCACACCAAAATGATGGCTGCGCGTCACTCCCGCAAAGGAAATGGTGAATTCACGAGCCCGCTCTATGGCTTGCTCGACGGCAAGCTCACACGCAGCAAACGCCAAGCCTTCATCGGCATCAATTAATACTCCGCCGCCGTGCGAGCGCGCGACAAACGGCAACGCAGCCGCGTTAACGCGCCCGTTACGCAGATGGGAAGCATATTGCGATACGCGCGACAGACCGTGGGAACCCAACCCACTGGCTTCTGCTGCCACCAGTGAACGAGCTGTACTAGAGGCCATCGCATGCGATGCACCAGCCTGCTCAAGATACGCCGTAACGCACGCTATTAAGACTTCCTTGGTATAAAAGGCCATGTTCTATCCTGAATGATGGGTTTTCAATAAACTGTCTGCGACTCGCTTTGCAACCAGTGCGCTAACACGCACGTTCGATTCCTGGGTCACGCCGGCGATATGAGGGGTCAGCATGAGGTTGGGCGTATCAACAAGCAAAGAGTTGGTGCGCACGGGCTCGTCGGTGAACACGTCCAGTGCGGCGGCGCCCAGGCGGCCTTCTCTCAACGCTGCGACCAGCGCAGACTCGCTGACAATGCCGCCGCGGGCTGTATTAATAAGCACGGCGCCAGGCTTCATTTGCCTGATGAGCGCCTCATCGAACAAATTGCGGGTATTGTTCATTAATGGAACGTGCAAGCTGATGACGTCGGCCTGTGCCACAAGCGCTTGCAAGCTCATGGGCTGAACGCCCGTTTCCGCCCAAAGCGGCGCCTGATCGGGTACATTGGGATCATACGCAAGCACACGCATTCCCATTAACCGGGCCATGCTTGCCACCAGCTGTCCTATGCCACCAAAACCCACCACCCCTATTAGCTTGCCCGCTGTTTCACGTCCCACCGATAAGCGCGCCCGTGGCCACTTGCCAGCAAGAACACTGTCGGATGAGGTAAAACTGCCCCGCAGCAACATCATCGAAGCCGCGATGACATATTCTGCCACAGCAAGGGAATTCGCCCCCGTCGCTGGAATGACCTCAATACCTTGGTCTGCACAAGCCGGAACATCGATATTATCCAGGCCTACTCCCAGACGACCAACCACTTTTAATACCGGTGCTTGTGCAAGCAGCGTTTGATCCACACGAGTCTGGTTGCGTACGATAAGAGCGCTTGCACTTGCCACAAGACTCAGGAGCTCTTCACGCTTGCCCAACAAAGCAGGATCGTAAACAAGCTCAAAATGATCGCGAAGCATATCCACGGCGGCCTCGTCCATGAACTCGGAAATAACGATTTTTGTTTTCATATCTGATCATTCCTAGTCTGTGTATTGTAGTTATGACTGTGATTGGGCTGAAGAATGCTTCAGTCGTCGTCTGGATCGGAAGGGTTTTGTCCCAAATACTCGTAGTTCTGCGTATTGACCCGCGATATGCGCCACTCAACCGGCAGCTTGTTATACGAATAGGCAACGCGACGGACTTCCAGCAAGGGCGTGTTTTCTGCCACTTCCAGCCACGCCGAATGATCAACATCGGCAGTTGCGACCCGCAGACGCTCAATCGTTGTAATGACATTCAAGCCGAACGTATCTTGATAAAAGCTGTAAAGCGTACTGGGACGTTGGGCCAACTGCCCTTTGGTCAAGCCAATAAACAGGACTTCGGGCAAAACAATGGTGTCGACCATGACTTTACTGTCATGTAAAAGCAATACGTTCACGAACTCAAACACATAAGCGCCCGAATTTAATAGCAATTTTTTTCGAGCCTCTTCATTCGCTTTGACCCGCCGAAAATGCTGCAGGTGCGTGACGGGATACGCCTTTTCTCCATCTTGTCGGACGATCCGAAAAAACTTGAAAAAATGCTGATTGCGCGAGTGGATAGCAACGAAGGTGCCCCGCCCCTGGTGACGAACCAATATGTTTTCTGCTACCAGATCGTCGATCGCCTTGCGCAAGGTACCTATCGATACAGCGAAGCGCGCAGCCAGATCTTTTTCAGAAGGGATGGCCTCGCCTTGTATCCATTCCCCGGTCGCCAAGGCCGCAAGCACGGCACGCTTGACCTGTAGATAGAGCGGCGTTCCGGATGGAAGTAAGTGTGGCAAAGTGTCTCCTTTATAAAGAATTGAAAATCACATTATGTATTTTTTTTCATGGCTGCTGCATGGCGCCAATGGAAATAATCATAGTGTCACCAGACTGCAACCCAATCTCCCCCAGACTAGCCAGCGCACAGCCAAGACATAATCATATCATCACAACCAAATCATATATATGATCTACTTGACATAAATAAGTAGTGCCAATATCATTACTCCTGAATGGCTACCTTCATACTCGTAAGAGGGCCAATGATTTTTTACAGGAGAGACAAAATGATTCACGCGGTATTACATGAAGCGAAGGACACCGTTGCTGTCGCGGTAGTGGAAGGCATCAAAGCGGGTACGGAACTCAGCGCCTGGATCATGGACGAAGACAAAATCGTTCATGTGAAGGCAACACAGGACATCCCTATCGGCCACAAGGTTGCGATGGCAGCGATGAATACCGGCGACACCGTTTTCAAATACGGCGTCGATATCGGCAAGGTCGTCGCCCCCATCAAGGCAGGCGAGCATGCCCACGTTCACAACATCAAAACCAAGCGCTGGTAATCACGTCGTCTAAGTAAACGCTAAAGGATTGAATATGGCTGTCATTAATGCTTCCACCACTTTTATGGGCTATCGCCGCGACAATGGTCGTGTCGGCGTACGCAATCACGTTGTCATCCTGCCGGTAGACGACATTTCCAACGCGGCGGTAGAAGCCGTCGCCAACAATATCAAAGGCACAATCGGCCTGCCACACCCGTATGGACGCCTGCAGTTTGGCGCTGATCTGGATCTGCACTTTCGTACCCTGATCGGTACCGGCAGCAACCCTAACGTCGCAGCCGTCGTCGTGATCGGGATCGAAGAAGGCTGGACTAAACGTATCGTCGATGGTATCGCCGCCACCGGGAAGCCGGTTGTCGGTTTCAGCATCGAACTCAACGGCGATCATGAAACCATAAGAAGGGCCTCGCAGAAGGCCAAAGAGTTCGTGCACTATGCCACGGGTCTGACTCGCGAAGCCTGTCCTATCAGCGAACTTTGGGTATCGACTAAATGCGGTGAATCGGACACAACGTCAGGCTGCGGTGCAAACCCAACGGTAGGCAACGCATTCGACAAGTTGTATGAGTTGGGCAGCACCCTCGTTTTTGGCGAGACATCAGAAATTACCGGCGGCGAACAGTTCGTGGCCGACCGTTCCGCCAACGACGAAGTACGCGAACGTTTCATGTTCATGTTCAACCGTTACCAGGACATGATTAATCGCTGGAAAACGGACGACTTGGCAGAATCTCAGCCCACGAAGGGCAATATCGCTGGCGGCCTCACCACCATCGAAGAAAAAGCCATGGGCAACATCCAGAAAATCGGCAAAACCTGCATGATCGATGGTGTTCTGGACAAGGCCGAGGAGCCCACGGGCAGCGGTCTGTGGTTCATGGACTCGTCGTCGGCCGCCGCTGAAATGGTGACTCTATGCGCCGCCTCGGGCTTTGTCGTGCACTTCTTCCCCACAGGGCAGGGCAACGTGGTTGGAAATCCCATCCTGCCTGTCATCAAGCTATGCGCCAATCCACGTACGGTACGCACCATGGCCGAACACATCGACGTCGATGTATCTGGACTGCTGCAACGCGAAATCGATCTGAACCAGGCTGGTGACAAGCTGCTTGAAAACATGCTGGCTACGGCCAATGGCCGCTGGACCTCTGCCGAAGCACTGGGCCATCGCGAATTCGTGTTGACTCGTTTGTTTGAAAGTGCCTAAGGTTTTTTGTTAAAGCAATGCTCCGGCGCTAACGTCGGAGCATTGCTTTTCCCGAGCCAAAAGCATCTAAATTTAACGTCAATCTGTCTTATATCCACAAAATGAAAAACTGTATATTTATACAGCAACACGCTCTTTATCATCCTTGAATTCAGCTGGCGCTATGGAGCAAAAAGGATAAGCGCACGCTTGATCGCTGTCATAAACCTAAACCTATAACCAAAACCCTGGAGACAACATGCGACACTTTTCCCGCGCCAAACGGCGCCAAACCTTAGTTTTTGCAACCGCTATGCTGACATTGGGCTCTGCAACATCGTGCTTTGCCCAGGATAAATGGCCCTCTCGTCAGGTGACTATCGTCGTTCCGTTTACCGCCGGAGGCACCACCGACGTGGTCGCCCGTCTTGTTGGCCAAAAGCTCGGTGAACTGTGGGGCCAATCCGTTGTTATCGACAACCGGCAAGGCGCGGGCGGAAGCATAGGTAGTAGCATTGTGGCCAAGTCTCCCGCCGACGGCTACACCATCCTGATGGCATCGGGCAGCATCCTTACCGTTAACCCGCATCTGTATAAGTCTTTGCCATTCGATGTAAAGAAGGACTTTGCCCCCATCACTAACGTCGCCGCCGGCCCCATGGTGGTTGTCGTCGCAAACAGCGTCAAAGCCAACGACCTGAAATCATTCATTGATCTGGCTAAAAAACATCCCAAAACCATTAATTTTGGTTCGGCCGGTCTAGGCAGCCAAGTCCACATGGCGGGCGAGAATTTTTCCCACGCAGCCCAAATAGACTTGACGCATGTGCCTTATCGCGGTGAGGCGGCGGCTTATACTGATCTGATGGCAGGACAGATTGAGGCCGTGGTTGGAAATATTGGCGCAATCACCTCTTTGGTAAACAGCGGTCGCATTAAAGCGCTGGCTGTCACCGGCCAAGAGCGTTCTCCTATGCTGCCCAATGTTCCCACCGTAGCCGAAAGCGGCATTCCCGGTTTTGAAAGTTACGGCTGGTTCGGATTCATCGCGCCGACTGGGACGCCGTCCGCTGTGATCGACAAAATCCAAAATGACACAGTCAAAGTACTAGCTATGCCAGACATTAAAAAACGGCTGGCCGAACAGGGCATGAACCCCGTGGGCGATACGCCACAAGAATTCGTGAAAGCGATCGACGACGAATCCATTAAATGGGCCAAGATAATCAAAGATAGAAAACTTTCTATCGAATAAGGTTGGGCGGTGCCTGCCAGGCAGGCACCGCCCCGCACACAACACACTGTGCAGGGCGTTTTCTAGAACAGTTTCCAGACCGACGGGACTGTCGCAGTTAGCAGCATGATGCCCGAGATCGCTAGCAGTCCCAGCACAATGCTCCTGAACGAGCTGTCGGTAAAATGCCTGTATAAACGAATGCCCACCACTGTGGGGATGAGCATGGCAGGCGCGACTATCGTGAACAAACCGAGTATTTCGCGTGTCAACATGCCATTAGCGGCATAAGCAGTCAGCGTCAGGAAATG
>DATCVA010000250.1:0-16939 GCA_036567205.1 Eoetvoesiella sp.
GGGTCCATGCGTTTGCGCCTTGATGCGCTTGCGCCAGTAATAGAGTGCGGAAACCGATAACGACTCGCGTCTGGCATACGCTTTTGTCTCAATGCCTTCGGCAGCGATCGCCGCCAGGTGCCCTGACCAGTATTCAATGCCTTTGTTCATGCTGCTGCTCCAAAAAAGTGAACAGGCTGAACAATGACGGAATCAGGCTACGAGGACAATCCTGTGCTCAATGGATCGCTTACGATAGAGCTGATCATTCAGATCGTTTATCTTCGACAGGCTGATTATGCCTGCGAGCCCGATTAAGCCGCCAATTAACGTTACTAGGAAAAAGGCCAAGGCCAGGCGTGGACCTATTCTCATGCGGCTTATTAAGTTCATTTTTTATTACCTTGGAAAAGACATTGAATTTTGAGCTATCGGGTAACTTTGGGACTTGTCATCTTTCACCTTGCTTGCACGGCAAAGCGCCAGCATTTTGCCTGCTTTTAGTGGCTGGATGTTTGACTTAGGGTCAAGACGCTTTGCTGGCCGGCCGAGTCAAAAATAAATATAGTGGCTTACCGTTAGAGCGGATATGGCGCTATGAAATGGAAAGCCGCATGGCATCGAACCGGCCAGCGAGAGCACCCAGGTCGTTTTTGTCAGGTTGCAAAAACGCTTTTAGCTCCCAGTGCATCGATAAACTGGGCCGCTGGCATAGGTCGGCCTAACAAATAGCCTTGCAAGGAATTGCAGCCTAGACGGGTGAGCAATTCTCGCTGTTCGACGGTTTCGACGCCTTCTGCAACGATCTTGAGATTAAGCGTCCGACCTAAAGCGATGATGGCAGATATGATGGCTTTATCCTCCATGTCAGAAACGAGATCATGCACGAATCCACGATCGATTTTTAATTCGTTGGCGGGCAATTGCTTCAGATAGAGCAGGCTTGAATATCCCGTCCCGAAATCATCAATGGCAATGTGTATGCCAAGATCGTGTAATTGCTGCAAAATCACAATGCTGACTTCAGGGTTTTGCATTGCTGTCGATTCGGTTATTTCCAGCGTCAGATAGTGGGCCGCTAAAGCATGGCGTTCTAATATGTCGCGTATCGTTTGGGTCAGGCTCCCGTGGCAGAACTGCAAGGATGACAAATTCACGGCAATCGTCCAGCCTTCATGGCCGGCGTCATGCCAAGCGCGCATTTGCCGACAGGCTTCATTCAACACCCATTCGCCGATGGGAACGATCAAGCCTGTTTTCTCGGCTAGAGGTATGAATTGATCAGGAGAAAGAATGCCGCGCACAGGGTGCCGCCAGCGTAGCAGAGCTTCGGCTCCTGTCACGAGGCCAGTGGACGCGTCGAATTTAGGTTGGTAAAAAACCAGCAATTCATCCCGCTTGATGGCCATGCGCAAATCCTGCACCAGCTGCAATTGCTCATGAATATTAACGTTCATTGACGCTTCGAAAAAGCAGTAGGTGTTGCGTCCTAGCGCTTTGGCATGATATAGCGCTGCATCGGCGTGAATGAGCAAGTTGTGCTGATCGGCGCCGTCGTCCGGATATATGGCAATGCCAATACTCGTTGATAGCTGAACTTCCTGACCCGCAACGTCAAATGGCTCGCGGATGATGGTCAGTATGGCGTGAGCCAGCGCCGCCGCGTCGGCGGGTTCGCTGACGGTGGCCAGCAGCACGAATTCATCGCCTCCGATGCGGGCCAGGGTGTCGTTTTCCTGGGCGTTGATACTGATGCGGTGGGCTGCCTCAACAAGAAGCCGGTCGCCAGCGTGGTGTCCATAGGCATCGTTAATCGCCTTGAAGCCGTCCAGGTCTATGAACATAAGCGTAAAGCGGCTGTTATGGCGCTTTGCATTCTGGATTGCTTGCTTAAGCCGGTTTTCCAGCAACATGCGGTTGGGAAGTTTGGTCAAGCTGTCATGCAAAGTGAGATGCTTCAGTTCCCGATTTGCCTGGGCGAGCGATACGGCCCAACGTGCCGTTCGCGATTCCATCCGCATGTCGAAGACTGAAGTGATCAATGCGAGACACATAACGGACACCGTAATGGCAATGGTAAAAACCGCCAGCCATTCCGTGTCAACGCCAGTGCTGGCGACAGTGCATATGCTACCTTGCCGAAATTGAGCGCCCGCCATGCCCGTGTAATGCATGCCTGCTATGGCCAAGCCCATTATGATCGACGCTCCGCCGCGCAAACGACCGGAACGGGCGGTATGCCGACGGAGACGGAACGAAATCCATAGCGCTGCAATCGCCGCCGTAAAGGCAATGAGCACGGAGAGCGCTACCAATGCAGGGCTGTATTGAATTCCGGGAGACATGCGTAGCGCGGCCATACCCACGTAATGCATGCCTACAATGCCGAAAGCGAGCAATAGCGCGCCCGAAGCAAGACGCCGCCAAGGCAGGTCTTTTTGGCAGACGAGCCATAGGGTGAAGGCGGAAGACGCGATCGCCAGCAGCAGGGACAGAAAAGTGATAAACGGGTCATAGCCCAAAGGGATGGGCAGGCTAAAGGCCAGCATGCCGACAAAATGCATGGACCACACGCCAAAGCCCATTGCGCACGCTCCTCCCAGTAACCACCATCGGGCTCCGCGCCCTTGCGCGGAAGTGATGCGGCCAGCCATGTCAAGGGCAGTGTAAGAGGCTAAAACTGCAACCAATAGGGAGCAAAGAACAAGAAGAAAATTATAGTTACTAGGAAGCATCGATGAACTGCATTTTGACTGACTTGAGTTGGCGGGATGGAGGCGATGGATCAGACTGGGTTCCATGCACTACTATCCATTTTTCTTTAGGGGCTGGATGCATGGGGCCGAGCTGCTGCCGCGTTACATGGAGTACCTATTGCCACCAGATTTTTTGGCGCGGTATAAGCGTTCATCCGCCTGTTTGAGCAGCGTCGGCATGTCGCTGCCATGCAACGGATAGCTGGCAATTCCGACGCTTGCTCCGATTATTAGCTTCAGACTTTCCACACGAAACGGTTTGCTCAGTTCGGCAATTATCTTCTGAGCAACAATTGCGGCGTCACCCGGCCTCTGAAGCTCTGTCAGCACTATGACGAACTCATCGCCGCCTAGCCTGGCCACGGTATCAATGGCGCGAGTACATGTCAGCAGGCGCTGCGCCAGGAGCTTCAATAGCTCATCGCCGGTGGCATGGCCATGCGTGTCATTAACAGATTTGAATAAGTCCAGATCAATAAAAAGCACAGCGGCACTACGGTCATGGCGCTCGGCGGCGAGCAATGCATGCTGGCCGCGGTCCATCAGCAGCGAGCGGTTGGGCAAGCCGGTGAGGGCGTCATGCAAGGCTAGTTTCCTTAGCGCCTCTTCGCACCGCTTCAACTGCGATATATCTGTGAAGACGCCAACATGATTGATTACGAGGCCATCCTCATTCTGGATCGCATTAAGGCTAAGCAACACAGGAAAGTTCTCACCACTTTTATGTTTTGCCCATATTTCTCCCTTCCATTTTCCAGTCGTGAAGAGACTGCTCAGAATCTTTCGAAAGAAGGCATTATCATGCCGTCCTGTTGGACGGTTAAGAAGTCCATCAAGCGTCCTGCCAAGCGTTTCTTCCTGGCCATAGCCGGTTATTCGGGTAAATGCCGGGTTCACCGAGAGAATGGCGCCCTTGGCGTCGAATATCACCAACGCCTCTCCAGAATGCTCTACCGCGGCGGCTGTTAGCCGTAATGTGTTCTCGAGGCGCTTGCGGTGGGTGATATCAACCAGTTGTACAAGATAACAAGGCAGCTCATTGAATTCGATGGCTTCTACATTGGCCAAGACTGAAAGATTTCTCTTGCCCAATTGCATGCGTGTTTCAAAATGGCGTAGCGTGCCACGTTCTCGTATCCGGCGAATAAGAGCTTGGCGCTCCAGGGGGCCGGACCAGATTTTTAGCTCTAAAGTGGTGCGCCCGACTACGTCCTTTGAAGGAAGCTCCAGCAAGGCGAGCATTTCTTTATTGGCAGCCAGGCATTTGCCTGTTTGCGTACAAGAAATAAAGCTCGGCAAAGGGCTGCGTTTAAAACTGGTTTCCCAGCTTGCGTTATCTGCAAACTGCGGTGCGCGTTTTGTAGTCCATGGCAAAATGCGGTTGAGGCCATGCTGCAATGTCAAGGGTCCAGCTATAGAGCAATGGCGGAACTGCGCACTGTGAAGCAATTTATAGGTTTGTCGCTTTGCAATGCTGAAATCGGCTTGTTGTGTCATCGGACTGATAATAGGAAACTGAGCAATATTGAGCAGAGACCGGATTCTGATACCGATGCGGCAACGGAGCGTTTGATTTATCGGCAAAAGGTTTTGCTGGCAGGCCAAATAGCAAAAAAAGTCATTGCCTCTTTAAAATGGACTCTATTTTCCCGTTTTGTTTTTTTATGCGATACAAGTCTTTTATGGATCTTTTTATTACGCTTGCGCCAGCGCCAGGTTTTCGATTTTCTGCAAGTCCAATCTGCTGAGGGCCCGTCTGACTTCCCGAAAGAAATCTGCGCAAGCGGGATACTTGGCGCACATATGGCCAAGCCAATGCTCTATGTCAGTCAGGTGGCCGTCGCGCGCTAATACTGCCAATTCCATACGAGCGTGGGCCGGTGGAAAGGCATGTTGCACAGGATGGTTATCCATTTCCGCGAGAACGGGATGTTGCGCTAAGCAAGGCATTGTCCAGTTTATGGTTTGGTTTCCGACTGCGGGTATTGCAATCTGGAAACTGAAGCTGCTGCCTTCACCACATTTGCTTTGTAGGTGCAGTTCGCTGCCCATGCTTCGAATAATGCTTTGCGCAATAAAAAGCCCCAGCCCAACGCCGCCGGACCGAGGGAGAGCCTGCTCGAAGGCATTGAAAATAATGGACTGTTGATCCGCGTCAATTCCTATGCCTGAGTCGCTCACGGTGAAACGCATGCGCCAGCTTTTGGCGCTTTTGATGGCATCGATGTTCAAGCTGATCGTGCCGTTGTGCGTAAATTTGGCGGCATTCGAGAGCAGGTTAAGTAGTGTCTGCTGCATGCGGCGCCTATCGAATACCATACTGCATGGCAGTCGATTGGCAACCTCACAATGGAATCTGTTGGCTTGCTGACGGCCTAGCGATGTGGCATGTTGCACGATATCGTCCAAAAACGCCGACATCTGAACCGGCGCGGGTGTGAGCGCCAGAGGCTTTAGCTCGGTTTTTGCATAATTAAGCAACTCATCGATAAGACCCAGTTGATAATTCGCGCTGCGCTCGATGGCCTGGATATGCGAATCCCGGTCGACGGTATGCCCTGCGCTTAGCAGCCGGGCATAGCCCACGATGGTGGCGAGCGGAGCGCGCAAATCGTGTCCGATATAGCCAAGGATTTCGGTTTTTTGATGGTTTTTTTCGTCGGCATATTTCAGAGCCTGATTCAGTGCCTTGGTCTGGCGCGCTACCTCTTCGTTCAGCCGCGTATTCTCGTCTTCCTGCAAACGGGCCAATTCTTTATACGCGCTTCGGCGCTGGCGTCCTACATGAGCGATCCACCCCGCCAACAGAGTCAGGTTCAGATAAAATCCCGCCAGCGCGATCACGGGATTAATGCCGACTCCGCCCATGCTCATGTGGTCGATGATCGCGGGCAGCATCCCATGCTTTTCCAGTGATCCCAGGGTGAGATGCGCTAGCGCATAAATGGCCACGAGCAGCATAAGCTTGCGCGTGGGAGTGCGCATTTTTATCAATACGATAGCGGTCGCCAGCAAGCTTAGGCTGTATAACGGCGTGGAATAAACAGAAATCTTCGTGACGGTATAGATGTTCCCAAAAGCAGAATTGGCTGCCATTGCTATTTCAAATACTGCCCACCCGATAAGTGTCCTGCGCCATGGCAGCCCTATCTTTTCTTGCCTGGCGACCTCAAGCACAAACCACATGAACAACGCCAGCGAAAGGTGCCCCATAACATAGGCGCTGCGATAGCTCCATTCAGCCGCTTCCGGCCACAGATAGAATTTTGCATACCCTCGTCGCGCTGTTTCATAGACCACCACCACCACAGATAGCGCGCTTAGTAAAAGGAATGCCGAGTTGCGAGTGAATACTGCAATCATGAAGCCGCTCCAGCCCAACGCCAGGAGTCCCCCGAAAAGCAGTCCATCCCAGACGATATGCCGGTCTATATATGATCGATAGCCAGCCTCGGAATAGCCAAAAAACTTCAACTGCTTGGGAGGGCCGTCTTTTGCCCTGGCAAGAAGGCGCACCTGCTCGCCGGGTTCCAATGTTAATGCTACAGAAGGCAAAAGCTCGGGATCCGAGTGCTGGCTTAGGGGAACGGCCTGTCCGTCACGGATGTGCCGCCATCTGCCGTTTTGATGAATATGAAAATCGAGTTCTCTAAAGTTGGTGGACGGACTTAGCGCCAGATGGAGCGAGCGCGGCCTTGAACCCGTATTGACTATATGCAGGTTTACCCACCATGTCGACGTGGATGGCCCGGAAGGCAGCGGCCTTTCAGCTAATGAAACGAATCCGCTGGCCGGACCTATTGGTAATGCGGACACCTCTTCCAGTCCCATTTTCCCAGATGGTTCTTCAAACATTGAAATGTATTGGGAAAGTACTGCAGTTCCTGACGCTACCTTGTTTGCGTCGAAATCGTCGGCGTGCGCCAACGAAGCGTAAAACAGCAAGAAAACGCCACATGCATGAAGGATACAGATGCACGGCCAATACCTTGCGCCACTCATGCCGCGATCACGGAGAGGATCTTTTGTTATATATATCATTGTATTCTGGCGGAGGCGATACGTCGGATTGATGATGGCAAAATGAGGCACGGAATTGACGCTTCTAGTCGGTATATACGACGATTCGCGGTCGTTTTCCCAGCGGTATATGCAACATATGCGGCTGTTGCCCTGCGGCGACATCATCATCCATGGCGCCGCACGTCGTCATATCCGGAATAAAAGTATAGACTTATATTGTATACATATATAACTTTGATGTTTAAATGTAAATACCATGTATGGCACGGCGGGCACGTTGATCTTTTATAGCAGTCCTCAGAACAATCGCTCGCTTCTGCTGTTCGCTACGCAAAATCAATGACACCAATGTCCACCCTCACCACGCCTCCATCCGAATTTCATGTTCTCATCATTGACGACAATCCGGATCAATTGCGCCTGCTGGTGGAAGCGTTGCGCGCAACCAACATCCGGCTTAGCGTGGCCTTCGACGGCATGCAAGGCTATGACCGCGCGCTGGCGGTATTGCCCGACCTGATTTTGCTGGACGTAAGAATGCCGCGGATGGATGGTTTCACGTTGTGCCGCTGGCTCAAGGCGAACTCTGCTACGGCGCATATCCCGATAATTTTCCTGAGTTCGGCCAGCGATCTCAGCGAACGCCTTACTGGTTTGCGCGACGGCGGAGTGGACTACATTCTCAAGCCCTTCGTTCCGGAGGAGGTAGTCGCACGGGTCCAAGTGCACCTAAGGCTGGCTGGCAAGGGCGAAGTAAACCTCCATGATGAGGCCGGCAAAGGGCTGGATGACAATCAGGTGCTAGTGCGTGCAGCGCAACGCCAGCTGCAAGCCTGTTTGTCCGAAACGCCCCATATCGACGAATTAGCCGATCAGCTTGGCGTGAGCGAAAAGCGACTATCGCGGGCTTTCCGTAAAAGCCTGGACATGACGATGTTCGAGTATTTGCGTCAAGAGCGCATGAAGGTCGCCCAGCGCTTGTTAACGCAAACGTCGTTAAGCATCGCAGCGATTTCCAATGAAGTAGGCTTTTCCAGCGCAGCCAATTTTGCCACCGCATTTCGCGATCAGGTCGGTGTATCCCCGTCCGAATTTCGCCGGAGCCGGGCCATCTAGCGACCCGGATAGCAAGCGCTCGACGTGGACTTTTATATGTGGACAGTTAATTCGCCGCTCTAAGACATGGCGACCGTACGAGTTAGTTAAATATCTTTTGCGGCGTACGCTTTTTTTCTTTTCTTGACAGTTAAACAGTCCTTTTTGTCTTCAGACAAATGCGAATGTCTTTACGTCAAACATATTAAGTCTCCGATTGCGGCAAAGTTGGTGCCCCCAACATTTATGACGGCCGCATGCCGTGGCTGTAGGCCTGACTGTGGATCAACATTTCCGTTCATTTCGATATAGCCACAGTAAATCCGTGCTTTAAAAGTATGTCGACCTGCCGTATTCGCTCATCAAGTGCTCATGTTCTTCTCATCGACGACAATTCCCATCAAATCCGCCTATTAGTGGAGGCATTGCGAGCGAGCAACATCCGGGTCAGTATGGCGTTCAATGGCGCGCAAGGCTATGACCGCGCCATGGCGACATTACCCGACTTGATTTTACTGGACGTAAGAACCCCGCGGATGGATGGTTTCACGCTTTGCCGTTGGCTCAAGGCGAATCCGGCGACTACGCACATTCCGGTGATTTTTCTTAGTTCGAGCAGCGATATTAGCGACCGTCTTATTGGTTTGCGTGACGGCGGGGTCGACTACATTCTCAAGCCTTTTGTTCCAGAGGAAGTAGTCGCCCGCGTGCAGGTTCATCTGAGGTTGGCCGGCAGGAGCACTGTAGATAGTCATGAGGAACCGGTTGGCGCCATGACGGACACTGAGCAGGTACTGGTACGGGCGGCACAGCGCCAGCTACAAGCCTGTTTGCTCGAAACTCCTGACGCAAGCGACTTGGCCCGCCAACTCGGCGTGAATAAACGAAAGTTATCACGCGCCTTCCGTAAAAACCTGGGCATGACGATATTCGAGTACTGGCGTCACGAACGAATGCATCTGGCCGAGCGCTTATTAAGGCAAACATCATTAAGTATTGCGGCCATTGCAACGGAATTGGGTTTTTCCAGCGCTGCCAACTTTTCCACGGCATTTCGCGCATACGCCGGCGTATCGCCCACGGTATTTCGGCGTAGTGGACGCAGCTAATGGACCTTAAGCTGTTGCAACGCTGCAGCACTAAGCGGCTTACTTTTCCTTTCTTCACAATTGAAATGCGCCTTTTTGCTTACCGCAAAGGCAAATGTCCTTACGCCAAAAGTATTAAGCCGTCGATTACGGCAAAGTCTGCGGCAGAAATCGAACACGGTGACTGCGCCGTTGCTGCCGGCTTGGCAGCAGAGCGCCCCTCATAGCAATAAGAAGGATGTAAGAAATGAATAAAACCTACCGAGTTGTCTGGAATGCCGCATTAGGAATTTTTCAGGTAGCGTCCGAATTGGCCAAGGGTCGCGGGAAGACGAAAAGCCGCAAGACTATCAACGCCAGCCTTGTCGTTTTGGGAGGAGTCATATTTGGCTCGGCCATGGCGGCCGACCTGCCTACCGGCGGCAATATCGTCGGGGGCGCGGGCGCCATCAGTCAGAATGGCAGCAACATGACTATCGATCAGAGTACCGGCAAGATGGCCATCGACTGGCAGGGATTTTCGGTCGGTGCTGGCAACACGGTGCAGTTCAACCAGCCTGGCGCCAACGCCATCGCCCTGAACCGCGTGCTGGGCGCCGACGTATCGGTAATTCAGGGTGCCTTGCAGGCCAACGGCCAAGTGTTTCTGGTCAATCCCAATGGCGTATTGTTTACCCCGACGGCCCGGGTGGATGTAGGCGGACTGGTTGCTTCGACGTTGAACATCAGCACTGAAGATTTCATGGCGGGTAACTATCGCTTCAAAGGGGACAGCGCTGGCGCAGTGATCAACCAGGGAAAAATTACCGCGGCAGAAGGTGGCACAGTTGCCTTAGTAGCGGCCCAGATTATTAACGATGGCACGATCACCGCAAATCGGGGCGATGTGCTGATGGGGGCTGGCAGCGCTGTAACGCTGGATCTTGGCGGGCCGGTGAAACTGGAAGTGGAAGAAGGCGCGCTGCATGCGTTGATTAAAAATGGCGGCGCTATTCGCGCCGATGCCGGCACCATATTGCTTACGGCGCGCGCGGCGGAAACCTTGGCGGGCACGGTCATCAACAGCACCGGCGTAATCGAAGCCCGTTCCCTGGGCGTTGGCGAAGATGGCGTTGTAACGCTGCTTGGCGAGCAAGGCGGAGTGCAGGTGGCAGGCCGTATCGATGTGTCTTCCGATATCGCCGAAGGCGGGAAGGTCGTTGTCACCGGCGATAAGGTGGACATCGCGGGCACAGCCAGAATCGATGCCACAGGCGCCACCGGCGGCGGCGAAATCTACGTGGGCGGCGGCTGGCAGGGCAAAGATCCCGCGATCAAGCAGGCCATCAGCACCACTATTGCCCAGGGCGCTCAATTGGATGCCTCGGCCACGGTCAATGGCGATGGCGGCACCGTGGTAGCGTGGTCAGATGTAAAGAATGCGGATAGCGTGACCCGGGTTCACGGCAGTCTGAAGGCCACCGGCGGAGCCAATGGCGGCGACGGCGGGAAGGTTGAGACCAGCGGTTCTCATGTGAGCGTGAATCAGGCAGTCGATGCTTCGGCCAAGCACGGCAAGGGCGGGTTGTGGTTGCTTGATCCTGCCGATGTAACTGTGGCCGCCACTGGGGGAGGCATTGGTGACGATACTGTCAGCCACGGCGCTATCGACGCGGCTTTGTCTGGGGGGACGGATGTCAAGATTCAAGCGGATAACAGTATCACCTGGAATGGCGACTACAGTCCTGTAAGTATCAGCGGCGACAGGACTCTTACCCTTGGGGCCGGAAAATACATCACGAATGATGACGGTGACCCGGTCTATAACACTGGCGACATAAATCTGAACGGCAGCATTGATGCCCGTGGCGCCGGCGACAACGGCAGCCTTGGCATGGTGTTTGATGGTAACGTCAATCTAGGCAAGGACATCGAACTGTACAGCAACGGTGGAGATATCTTGTTCGGCGCTTGGATTGATTCGGCTACCGGTGTACAAGCCGATGCGCGCCGACTGGCGGTCGATACCACTGCCAGTGCTGCGACATTAGGCGATGGCAAAGTCACGTTCAGCGATATGGTAGGCGGCACCAATCCGCTGGATTCGCTCTATGTCACCACGAGCGATGATGGCAAGACTTATATCAACGGCAGTGTGGTGCGTACCTGGCAGGAGCAGGTATACAACAGCCCGGTCGAACTTGGCACTGTGCAATTCGTCAACCCTGATTTTGAGCAGGGAACCGATGGTTGGACGATTACCGACGGGCGCTTCATCACTGGCAAGACGATAGTCGATGGCTGGAAGTCTCCGCTGGATGACGAGTATCCCGGTAATAACAACTCCAACGGCAACAACGGAGACGACAGAGACAGCGTTAACGGCGACGCATATTCACACAGCATCGTAAACGGCGCGGAAGGCGATGGCGATGCCTTGAAATTGACGTTGGCGGCGAACTGCGGCGGCAGTGGGGGGGGTGATGGTTACTGCGTAGTGCGAGGCCCATACGTTGTCAGTAACAGCGAAATAGCCTTGGCAAAAGGTGAATCAGTTCAGTTCAACTGGACCGCACAGGCTGGTCCAGGCCAGGACGCCTTTGATGTATTTGGCTACCTGCTGAATGTCGAAACAGGTGAAGCCCAGATCATCCTCAACCGCACCGGCGAATCGGATACCGGTGGCAGCCCTTGGGGAACAGCGACAATCACGGCAGACAAGGCGGGTACATACAAGTTCGTGTTCGTGTCCGGCAGCTACGATTTCACTGGCGGCAGCGTTCTCGGCGCCAGTTTGACCATCGACAAAATTGCTACATCCAGTGGCCCGAAAAGCGTCAATGGCAGCTCCATTACCTTTGGCAGCGGCTTGAATACCACGGATAACAACTTGACCATCAAGGCCGATGACATTAACTTCAACGGCGGAGCGGGTAGTGTCATCGGAACGGGAAAAGTCAGCCTAGAGACTGGCACGGAGGGCAAACACATTGCCATTGGCGGTGCTACAGGCGATGCTGCTGGCTCACTGGAACTGACCGGCAACGATATGAATGCTTTGGGAGACGGCTTTTCATCGATCAATATCGGTGGCGCTGAAATGGTCGGCGATATCAACGTAATCGGCGACACCAATGTTAAAGACGATCTGATACTAAGAACCGGCGACGGAGACATTCACCTTAACGCCGGGTTGACCGTGGCTGACGTTCCCGGCGGCGGCGATGACAGCAACCCTACCGTCATCGTGCTGGATAGCGGCAATGCCAACGGCGACGAGACGGGCGGCAAAGTCGATCAAACCGCCGACGGCGTCATCGTCGCCGACGGCCTGGTCCTGCTGGGCGAAGGAGCGACTCATCAGCTTGACGCCGCAGACAACGACGTGGATGTGATTGCCAGTAAAACCGGCTCAGTCAGCTTTACCGATGTCGACGACCTTACTGTGGGCACCATCACTGTGCCGGACAGCGCGACCGATGACATGCCAGGCGGACAGATCGTCGTCGGCATGAAGAACGAAGACAATCTGAGCCTGACTGCGGATGAAATCGACTTCAATGATGAAGTAAGCGGCGCTGGGCAACTGGTTTTACAGCAGAAGACTGCAGGTGTTGCCATCGAACTGGGTGAATCGAACCCGACCGAAAAAGAAGGCGTGCTGCAGTTCTCCAAGGAAGATCTGGATAAGCTGAAAGACGGCTTCAATTCCATCACCATTGGTTCTGTTGAGAGCGGCGACATTACCGTGGTGGAGGGCGGCACGGCAGAGTTCCGCGACGATCTGAATCTTGTTGCCGGCGGCAAACTCACGCTTGACGCAGCGTTGACGCTCGTCGATAACGACGGCGATGCCGATGACGGTTCAGCAGGACCGGGCGACGGTCTGACGCTCAGTTTGGACGCGGCTGGTGGTGCAACCCAAAGCGCAAATGGCGCGATTACGGCCGATGGATTGGCGTTACTGGGCGGCGATGAGCCTGATGGACGCATCTACGATCTCGGGAGTGCCGACAACTTAGTCGGCGATATCGCCAGCAATGCCGGCAAGGTGATATTCAATAACGCCGAGGATCTCAAGGTTGGAGAACTGACCATCACTCATGCCGATGGTAGCGTAGACACCATTACCGGCGTGGACAACACGGGCGACGTAAGCATCAAGACCACGGGCGATCTGGCGATCAACGAGAAGCTGACGACCGACGCCAACGTATTCCTGGATGTGGCCGGCAATACCAGTCAAGATGCTATCAAAGGCGACATCACGGCTGCTGGCCTGGCATTGGTCGGAGGCGACTTCGACCTGAGGAATACGGGCAATACGGTGGGCGACATCGCCAGCGATGCCGGGAAGGTCGCGTTTGCCAATACGGGCAAGCTGAACGTAGGCACGCTGATCGAGACCGACGGTAACGGCGATGAAGTCAGGACCATTACTGGCGTGGACAACACGGGCGACGTCAGCATCAGCACTGACGGCGATCTGGCGATCAACGAAAAATTGACCACCGACGGCAATGTGTTCCTGACCGTGGACGGCACGGCCACGCAGGATGCCGAAGGCAACATTACCGCCGACGGCCTGGCGCTGAACGGTGGCGATTTCGAGCTGCGCAACACCGGCAACAAAGTGGGTGACATCGCCAGCGAGGCGGACAAGGTTGCCTTTGTTAACACCGGCGATCTGAAAGTCGGCACGCTGACCGAAACCGACGGCAACGGTGATCTGATTAAGGCCACCACGGGCGTAAATAACACGGGCGACGTAAGCATCAAGACCACGGGTGATCTGGCGATCAATGAAAAATTGAACACCGACGGCAATGTGTTCCTGGATGTGGCCGAGAAGACCACCCAGGATACTGCCAAGGGCAACATCACGGCGGCTGGCCTGGCACTGGTGGACGGCGACTTTGACTTGAGCAACAGCGGCAACACGGTAGGCGATATCGCCAGCAATGCCGGGAAGGTGGCGTTTGCCAATACGGGCGATGTCCGGGTCGGCACGCTAACCGAAACCGACGGCAACGGCGCCGTAGTCAGGACCATTACCGGCGTCGACAACACGGGCGACGTAAGTATAAAGACCACGGGTGGCCTGGCGATTGACGAGAAATTGAAGTCAACCGGCAATGTGATATTGGATATCGCCGGCAATACCACCCAGGATTCAGGAAAGGGTGCCATCACTGCGGCAGGCTTGGCCCTGATCGGCGGTAACTTCAATCTTGACAAGGCAGGGAACCTGGTAGGCGATATCGCCAGTCGGGCGGGGCAGGTCGCCTTTACCAACACAGGCGATCTTAAGGTCGGCATCTTGACGCAAACCAATGGCAACGGTGAAGTGGTTGACACCATCGTCGGCATCAATAACGACGGCAAGGTGAAGATCGCTACCGCGGCGGGCGACATCAATGTTACGCAGAACATTGCCACGAGCAACGCCGAAGCCGATGCGATCGTGCTCAATGCAGGGCAGGCCAGGTCCGCTGGCGACGCCTCTGGCGGCGACGTACGCGTCAGCCCGGGCGTAGCGTTTATAACGGGCGCTGGCGGCAGAACGCTGATCTATACCGGTGGCTTGGCCGCCAGCACCGGTTTGACCGATGCCGTTGGCTACGGTAGCGGAAATTTTCGTTACAACAGTGACGAGATGGCAAGCAACTTTACCAAAGCGTTGGGCAATAGCGGCGTCCATGCTATCTATCGCGAGCGGCCTACGCTGATTGTCTCGACCAACGGCTCGACCACCGCGACCAAGGTTTACGACGGGTCGGCGAACTTCGACGGCGGCGGCATCGCCGGCTATGACGCTGAGGGGCTGCTTAACGGCGACGGCAAATGGATGCTTGGTATGCCTTGGTACTGGACGGACTCATCTTCGCCCGGCCGGCATTTGATCAATATTTCCGGCTTGGCTGAGTTGGGGTATTTCATTCAGAGTAATCCGGCGAATGCGAACTTGACGATTACCGCAGCGGCGGACTACGACGCAGCAAAGCAAAACATAGACGCGATAACGCAGAACGCGGCATCAAATCCTCAGCTTCATTTCCCTGACAGCGGGTTGACGCAGTTTCAACAGGACGCATTTGCCGAGCTCGGAGTGACAAACGGCGGTTTGCTTTTTGTTGATCGGGGTGACGTTTCGGCAACCAGCGTTGCGTTCCAGAAAGACGATGGCATTAGCGGCGGCAGTGCTACTAATGATGGCGATGGAGAGGATGTTGGAGGAAATGTTTGTGCTGATGGCGGCCAGACTGAGGGCGGAGCCTGCGCTGCCTATCCACCGCAAACGGTCTTCGTTGTACGGGGCGGTGTTCGGCTGCCCGACATAACAAAGCCATCCCTTTAACAGCAAACATTCAGTAATTCAAAAAACGCGTCATGCCCGGGCGGCTCTGAAACGAGCTCCCGGGGCAGTGGCGGACGAAATATTCAAGAGGTCAGAGTAAATGCATAGCAAGTTGTGTCTTTCCACTATAACTTTGGCGCTGATGGCGTCATCCTGTGCCGGCGCCCAGTCGCTGCCCGCAGTCAGCGCCCAGTCGCTGCCCGACGCGGGCCGTATTTTGCAGGAAATGCCTATTCCCCAGCAGCAGTTGCCGGCGTCGGTGGATGTTGATGTAGACAGTCCCGCGATCAAAACGCATGAAAAAGTCGGAGGGGCGAAAGTCCGGCTTAATGCCGTAAGTTTCAAAGGAGCGGGCAAGTTCACAGATGACGTGCTTCAGGACCTGGTCGCATCGTCGCTGGGAAAAGCATTAGACCTGGACGAATTGCGTGAGCTGGGCCGCAAGGTGACCGTCTTTTATCGCGATCATGGATACCCTTTTGCGCGTGCCTACCTGCCTGCCCAGCGCATGGCCGGGGGGAAGCTGATCATTGAAGTAATCGAAGGGCAGTATGGAAAGGTTGCCGCCACTGCCGGCGAGGATGCAAAACTGGCCGAGCAAGCACAGCCCTTCCTGTCTTCATTGAAGACAGGCGACGTTATTGAAAGCGCTCCGCTCGAACGCGCTGTCTTGACTTTGTCCGATTTGCCCGGCGTAGCGGTCAGGCCTGTCATCCGCCCTGGCGAGCAGGTGGGAACGGGCGATCTGAATGTTCAGACTACGCGTACCAAAAGCGTGGAAGGCAAGGTAACGCTGGACAATTATGGCAACCGCTATTCGGGACGCAACCGCCTTACCGTGCAAGGCAATTGGAATAGCCCCTTTATGCTGGGCGACCAGCTTAATGTGGCGGTAATGGCTACTGACGAAAAGCTCTACTTCGGCAGTATTGGCTATTCATTGCCCCTCGGCACCAGCGGCTTGCGGGGCGATGTCGGTTTTGCCAAGAGCTCTTACGAACTGGGCCAAGAGTTCGCCGTACTGGGCGCCACTGGCACTGCGCAGGTGAGCACAGTAGGGTTAAGCTACCCGATATTGCGCAGCAATAAGGCCAATGTGCTGATTGCCGCCCATTATCAGCATAAGGATTTGGTGGACGAATACACCAGCCTTAATATCCGTAACGAAAAATCCAGCAACAGCGTCCCTATCGCCCTGCAGTTTGATGTGCGTGACTCGTTGCTGGGTGGCGGCATAACTTATGGCGGCGTTACGCTGACCGCGGGCGAAGTGTCGCTGGATACGCCTTCTCTGCGCGAGCAAGACGATGTTACGGCGCGGACTGCGGGGAGTTTTACCAAATTGAATATGGACTTGGCTCGTCTGCAGGCCCTGCCGGGCAATTTCAATTTGTTTGGCCGTGTCCTTGGCCAATGGACTAAGAGCAATCTCGATTCATCCGAGCGTTTCAGCTTAGGCGGCATCGATGGCGTTCGGGCGTATCCATTGGGCGAGGGATCGGGCGATCAAGGTGTTTTGGCTCAGGTAGAACTGCGTTATAACGCCGGGATGTTTACTCCTTATGCCTTTTGGGACACCGGCAAGGTCAAGATCAATCGCAATCCGTGGACTAGCGGTGAAAACCACCGCAGCCTTTCGGGCGGCGGCGTCGGCGTGCGTT
>DATCVA010000251.1:0-6615 GCA_036567205.1 Eoetvoesiella sp.
CCTGGACATGCCGGTAGCAGCGATAAGCGTCGCCGCTATTGTCGAGCGGATGTCCGAAAGCCGCGCTGCCTCGCTTGCCCGAATGCTTCAAATGAAGGCCAGAGCCATCAAACAAGCACTCATGACGCAAGCCGTCATCGATTAATTCCACTCCCAAATTAACCCTGAACTATGTCGGCGCAGCAGCCGTATCAATGCAGTTCTGTCACAAGACCTCAAACGGCTACGCCCCATGATGCCAATGCCAATGCCAAAGACCAAAGCACCCCGTCAGTTTCCGCGCTATAGCCGGCGGCGGCAGAAGCCCGTAGAATAAGTTTTTGATCTAAGAACACCAGCATCAAGGAAAATCATGAACGACAAGCAACTACCCCCACAAGGCGCAGTGCCCCGAAGCGTAACAAGCCGCGAGTTTCTGCAAAAGGCGATCGCTGAGGAAGTGCTTGAGCATGCAGAATGTGCCGGCGTTCAGTTTGGCGGCATTTATTGGCACGAAGTCGATGAGACCGGCTGCAACTGGAGCGTATCGATCATTAGCGGGCCTGAATGGACCGACTGTTTTATTGCCATGGAGAAATTTATTTTTACCCTTCGGGCCCAATACAATATTCCCCAAGCTGAATAACTGGCCCCATCAAGCCCACGGAACCTCGTCAAGGCGCGCTTGTTAGCTAAGGAACGAATGCCCCACGCTTTTCCCCAGGGTTATACACAGAATATGTGGATAACTGCATCGACATAAAGGACATCTGATGAACGGAAAGACGCTCCCTGCACTTTTGGTTTTACTTATGACGCTCGTCGGCTGCGCCACAACCGGCACGCCCGCCCGGAACACAGAAGCAAACCAATCAACACATGTGTCAGAAGAAATGGATGGTGAAGGTATTTGCAACGCCGAACGTGCCCAAGCGGTTATCGGGCGGCTTATAAGCAGCGAAGTGCTGCAACAAGCCAGCCAATTGTCCGGCGCCAAAATCGTCAGGGCATTACGGCCCGACCAGGCCGTGACTAAAGAATATGACTCGCAGCGATTAAATTTGCGCGTCGATGCCAAAAATATTGTGACCACCGTTTATTGCGGCTAAAACGGTGCTTCAAATCGCCGCAAGCCCCAGGCCGCGGCGATAAAAGCTCAAACCTAACTGCTAAGCTTCAGCGCACCCTTCATAATGGCAGAATGCCCGGGGAACGAGCAGAAGAACGTATAGTTTTCACCTGCAGCCAATTTTGACACATCAAAAGTAACCGATGTGGATTCACCGCCGCCGATGACTTTCGTATGGGCAATAACGCGTGCATCGTCTGGTTTTACGTAATCATTAGGTAATCCGGCGCCCATACCGTCGGTTGCAGCGCCCTGCATATCGCTTTCTTTAGTCAATACCCAGTTATGGCCCATCGCGGCCTTGGGCAACTTACCGACATGCTTCAAGTTCACTGTAAACTGCGGACACGTTTTATCGACAGTCATTTCTTTCATATTGAACTGCATGGCGTCGTTGCTTTCGATAGTAATGTCACATTGGGCTGCCATCGCAGGTAAGGACATAACTGACAACAATGCTGTAACAGCGAATTTGCCGATCATAGTGCTCTCCGTGGTAAAAAACTAAAATTGCGAAAATACCGGATAAAACCTTAAGGCCCCCGGCTCTTCCTGACAACATTAAACCATGCGTAAATAACGAGTGCCTTGATAAGCGTCAAGGAATGCTTCTCAACACAGGTTATTTTGCAAGGATGCGCGGCACAAGTCCCCCCACCCGTGCACCAATAACCATTTCCGTTATCCAGTTGATCAGAATTGACGTATAAGCCAGTTGGCAGGCCTCGTCACTAAGAGCATGGTCTGCGCCGTCCACAATGCGATGAGTCAACGAGTGTGAATTCCGGAATGCCGCGCGGTAACTCATGATGGTGGCATGCGGCACAAGGTGATCGTGCTCGGACTCAACAAGCAGCACATCACCCTGGAATGTAGCGCAGGCCGCCAACGCGCGATTTTCCTCGGGCGTTACAGGGGACCCGCGGTATACAGCCAGATCTTCGCGATTTAACTGTCGCTTAGGCAGTGTCCACTCTGCGTCCCGATACAAAGACGGAACCCGAAGCGATAACCACTTGACCGGGCGAAAAGTCGTGAGTATGGACGATAAATAGGCGCCGTAGCTTGTTCCTACCACGGCTATGGCCGAGGTGTCGATTGCCGGGTGCTTTACCAGCATATCGTATGCCGCAACAATGTCGTGCAGGTTATCCCTGCGGGTGACCTTGGCCTGGCGCTCACGTTCTTCTTCGTGGCCTCGAAGATCAATAGTCAGGCATATACATCCCAGGCCGGCAATGCCTTTTGCCCTTTCCAGATCCCGCTTTTGACTGCCGCCCCAGCCATGCACAAACAGCACCCCGGGGACCTTGGACTCCGGGGTGAGGAACGTGCCCGAAATTTGCTCATTATCAACAAGGATGTCGACAGTTTCACTGTGCGTCGCCATAAGACTCCACCCTTACATATTTACTTATATGCCCGACTACATCATCCTCTCCGCTAAACAGAAGCAATGCGTTTGCCGGCGGCTTGGCCGCCTTGCCAAATAACTCGAACGTAGATGTCCTTATTGCGCTTAACGACTTCGATGCCTGCAAGGCCTCTATAGCAATCACCTCTGCGCCACTAGCGCCGCCGGCACGCCACGATTGCTCCAGCACTCCGGAGCGCTGGCGACGCCGGGCATCCAGGCCACATGCAACATCGTAATTACGCCGCGATGCAAAAAACCCCCGAAAACACCGGGATGCAGCGTTGTCGTAGACTTGAGCCTGCGCTATTGAACGGCGCCCTTCTTCAGGCAAATTCAATGCCAACAAGGCCTCAAAGCCCCCCCGTGCAACGATCAGGTCCGATCCGCCGTAAACCATTTCACCCCTGTTATCGGGGGTAAGCCGCTGGACGCCGAAATAAGTAATGGTCATATCGGCGACGCGCACTTTACCCACGCTGTACGTTGCCACTTCCTCAAGGTGCTCTTCCAGCACCAACCCATAGCGCTGAAGGTCGGCGGTATCGAACGCAGCTAATGCGCGATCCAGTTCCAGGCCGCTTGATATCAACACCTGTCCGCGCCCTCCCGTCCCCCGCACCGGCTTGATCCTTAATAGACCCAGCCGGAGCAAACGCTCTCCCGCCACTTTCGCGTCTTTAAGGGTGAAAACAGTAAAACCGCACAAAACCGAATCGTGTACCCTTTGCGTAAAATCAGTCGACCATCCCTGCGGAGCATACGCACCCGGGCCGACTAAGGAATGGGTAATAGCCTTCGTAGCTATAAACGGATGCGGCGCCACACCGCCAAATAAATCCAGCTCGTTGTTAATTCCCAGTAAACGGGCGTACTCGGTGCCAATCAGCGTGTCTGTCGGGAAAAAATAAACGCGTCCCTCATAGCGCTGCCCCGGGTCGTATATCCCTGCAAAATCAAGTCCCTGCAATACACCCAACCGTTTTCCCAACTCCACATGAACGGCATGCTCATGCTCAGGCTCCCGGTCACGCATAGCATGCACCACTACTACGCCAGTGGATTTTCGATCTATTCGGGGGTTAGTCGTCATGCATGGCTCCTCCGCTAAAGATTCTTGTGCCGCGCAAGCCCCATTCCCGAAGAGCTACCGCTAAATACTGTAGTGCACTGGCAACAGGTACGCTACTTGCCCGAAGCTATTCGACTTACATCGGTTTCCCCACACACTCCGGATAGAAAAAATAGCTCTGGCCACAGCGGAAATCGAGTGCACATAAAAACAGGCCAGAGAAGTGCAACCATTCGGTAAAAATTACATTCAGCAGAAGAACTTACTTGAATGCCATCGTGGGGCCTAAACGCAGTATCACAGGAGAGACACATCATGGCTAAAGTACCGCCCAAAGCCCAGGAGCATAAACAGGAAGACGACCGGCAGCGTGAAGACCAAAGAAGTCATGGCGACCAGCAAAATCGCACGAAAAAAGATGGGCACACCAGTCAAATTGGAACCGGTCACGATCAGATCAGCCAGCACCAGCGCGGAGAAATTCGACGCCCGGGATAACGGCGTATGGTGGTAGCGTGCAATATACGTTACCGTTTTTAATCGGACTGAAATCAAATCAAATCAAATCAAGGAAATGACATGATCAAAAAAGCCTCAGTAGTTTGGAAAGGCAGCTTAAAAGACGGAGAAGGCACGATTTCCACAGAAACCGGAGTTCTCAAGGACGCCCCTTACGGATTCAAAGCACGCTTTGAGGATGGCAAGGGCACCAACCCAGAAGAGCTTATTGCTGCGGCTCATGCCGGATGCTTTTCAATGGCCCTGTCATTAATGCTCGGCGAAGCCGGCCTGACTGCCGAAAAAATCGAGACACACGCCGCCATTACCCTGGATAAGGTCGGCGACGGGTTCGAAATTACGTCCAGCCACCTTACCGTCGTAGCTAAAATCCCAGGAGCCGATAAAGCTAAATTCGACGAAATCGCTGGCAAGGCTAAAGCGGGATGTCCTGTATCCAAGGTGCTCAAGGCCAACATTACTATGGACGCTACGTTACAATCCTGAGCATGGAAGCAGAAGACTTACAGTTATTGGTGACCCGCGTCATGCCTTATGGCAAATACAAGGGTCGCCTAATCGCCGACTTGCCAGGACACTACCTTAACTGGTTTGCACGTGAGGGATTTCCTGGCGGTGAAATCGGCCGTCTTTTGGCTCTTATGCAAGAAATAGATCACAACGGGCTGTCGGGCTTGCTTGGTCCGCTACGCAAAGGCTAGATCCCGAAATCGTTTTATAGAAGCCACTACCCAAAAGAATTAAAAACGCTATCATTTTGGCTTCTCGCGTAATTACACGCCTTCCAGGAAAGCCAGGCCTCTGTGCCGAAAATCCACATGCAGCACTCTCCCCTAGCCAACGCCTCCCCCGTTTTGTCGCATTCCGACGTTCGTTACATCGTTATAGGCCTGATGCTGGCGATTTTGCTGGGTGCGATGGAACAGACCATTGTTTCAGTATCCCTGCCCATGATGTCGGCAGACCTGCAGGGCGTCGACCTGCTGGCGTGGGTGGTGTCCGCCTATTTGATTACTGTCGCGGTAGCGACACCCATTTATGGGAAGCTGGGTGACCTGTACGGGCGACGCTTTATGTTGTCGAGCGCCATCGGAATTTTTTTACTGGGTTCGGTACTTTGCGCGCTTGCTACGTCAATGCCCATGCTGGTTGGCTCGCGCATCGTGCAGGGCATTGGCGGCGGCGGCCTTATTTCGCTGGCCCAGACAATTATTGCCGATGTCGTTTCCCCCCGTGAACGAGGCCGTTATCAAGGTTACATTAGCGGCGCGTTTGCGGTCGCCAGCGTCTCCGGACCTGTGCTGGGCGGATTGTTGACGCAATACCTATCATGGCGGTGGATTTTTTGGATCAATCTGCCTCTCGGCCTGGCAACGCTAATTATTTCACGCCGGGCGCTTATGCGATTACCTGCCCGGCCACTGATCAAACGTCCCATAGACTACCTGGGTGCGATCCTGCTGACCATCGGGTTGACAACATTACTGATTGGGATCACCCGCGTAGGCTACGGCGCAGCCTGGACGGACGTCCACAACGTGAAACTATTTTCAATCGCAATGGGCGCCATGCTTGCATTTGTGTGGCAGGAACGGCGTGCCGTCGAGCCTATTATCCCGCTCTCGTTATTTAACAACGCGACTGTAACCATTTCGTGTGCGATCACCTTCATCGCGTTTATTCAGATAATTTCGCTTTCCGTTTTGGTACCGCTACGGCTTCAAATGCTGACCGACCTGGGAGCCGATGGCGCCGCTCTCCAGCTGCTGCCCATGTCTCTGGGCATTCCATGCGGATCGTTCGTTGCAGGGAAGTTAACCACCCGCACCGGACGCTATAAACAACTACTGCAAACAGGCTCTGTAATCGTCCCTCTGGTTGTATTTGCGTTGGCGCTCTCTGACCCGCAAGCCATGGTGATCAATTCGTTTTGCATGGCCATGGCGGGTCTGGCCATCGGGCTTCAGTTGCCCACCTCGCTGGTAGCAGTACAAAATAGCGCCGACTATCGCCATCTGGGCGTGGCAACCGCCGTGATCGCTTTTGTCAGATCGCTGGGCGCGGCAGTGGGTATTGCCATATTGATGGCTTTGCTGCTGGCGACACTCCAGTCCTACGCTCCAGAGTCCATGACATCGCTTACAGGCGGCCAAATTATCAACGCCTTGGTTGGCGACAGGCTTGCCGATATTGACGCAATAATACGCTCGCAGCTGCTTATGTCGGTCGAAGATGCTTTTCAGTATGTATTTTCGGCCAGCGCTGCCATCGCGGCGATTTCCATCGTCTTAAGCGTGCTCCTTGCCGACGGGGTGTTAAGTGATTATGCATGCGGCCCAGCTTCAAAAAACCCGTAACACTGTTTCCATTTCTATATCAAATGGGCTCTTTGACGGCGCAGGGGTTATACAAAAATAATGCCTACGCTTCGCCTTCACGTTTGATCTGGAAATGAAATTATAAAAGCAACACGCCGGCTTTAAATGAAAATCGGGGCAAGCC
>DATCVA010000252.1:0-4874 GCA_036567205.1 Eoetvoesiella sp.
ACAATATCGGTTCCGGCACGAATACCGGCCCCGCTACGAATAGCCCGCCCCGCGCGAACAACCGTGTCTACATTGATGCCCATGCGTGCAATCAGCGTACCGGCAAATACAATGGCGCTCGCATCGATGCTGTCGACGTCCAGAACCGCGTCCGTGGGGCCAAACTGATCCAGAAGCCAGCAAGCGTCATCGACCCGGCCATCGGCAATCAGCGCATCCAATATCGCCTGATAATCTCCGTGACCATTCTGATCACGAAGAAACCAGCGATAGCCCGAAGCACAGGGATTCTTGGCTTTAACAAATTTTTTTGTAAGTTGCATAAGTCTTTGCAGGCAGGCCTTGTGTTGAGTATGGGTTGCAAGACAACCAACACAATGTCTGCAATAGCTTTGAGCATGGATACGCCGGGGCTTTTCTAAAAAATGCCCGGCAACTATGTATTTTGAGTTGAAAAAAAGCGAGACCCCGGCCAAATGCCGAATCCCGCGTTGGCCCCACTTCGGAGCATGGTAGACCGTGATACTACCACCCAGAAAAAAACAGTCAAGCCACACAGTAATCGGCGCTTTATTAAGCGTGACGCCAAAACCATGTTCCTAGTCTTCGAATAAAGAAAGGTATTAGCGCCTCAGGCCGGAGGCAAAATAGCGAAAAGGTTTTTTCCTGTCCGCTCGATGTGATGGCGCAGCAACGAGCAGGCCAAATCCTTATCACGTGCGAGCGCCGCGTCAAGAATGGCTTTGTGTTCCGCAGGAACATCGCGATCATGCGCATTTTTTACCAAAAAAAGCCGGCGATAGCGATCACTTAAATCGTGCAGCGTATTGCAAAACTGCAGCAGCAAGGGCAGCCCACTGGCCGAAAACAAGGCAATGTGAAATGTACGGTGCGCCTGGTCCCATCCATCCAGATGGACGCCCTGCCGGGCGCTTTCTTCCATTCGCTGCAAGCGATGATAGGCGGCAACCAAGGCATCTTCCCAGCGGTCGTCACCATTTTCAATTGATTTGGCCACGGCCATAACCTCGAGGTTGGCCCGCAGTGCGGTGACCTCTTGCAGGTTCTGTGCCGAGACGGGGGCAACGCGATAGCCTTTTTGGTCCTCCATGACTACCAGACCTTCGGCCCCTAACCGAGACAGCGCTTCGCGTAATGGACTAAGACTAACTTCGTATTCATCGCGCATCGAGTCCAGCTTGAGCTTGGTTCCTGGCAACAACCTGCCCTGGAGAATATCCTGGCGCACTTTTCCCATGACAACACTGGCAAGCGTGCCGGTTGTAATGTCCTTTGAGGATTGCTCTAGCAAATAAGGAGTGATAGTCATGAAACTGTTATCGCCTTCGTCCAGACCGCGTTTGGCTTGCAGCCGATATTTGGATTATACCCGCTGTATGAAATATATCTAAATTACAAAAATAATCGATTATCTGTATACTTTCGAAAAACAGTCCAAAAGAAGACCTTATACAAACGCGTCGGCATCCATCACTGATCCCCATTAACAAGGAGACCCCTCCATGCTTCCACCCCGCATCAATAAAGATATAGTTCGCGACTCCATCGGAGAGTACTCCGACACCAAGCACACCGAAACCGAACGCACGGCAATCTACGAAGACTTACTGGGCTTCGTCCCACCACGGATCGAAGCGCGTATGGCCGTGACGGGCGCGCTGGACCCTGTATTGCTCGATCTGCAGGAACGCATGCGCGAACATGCCATGTATCCCAAATGCTTTGACGTCAAAACATCCCAGTTAATGCTGTTTGGCATGCTGCTGATGAGCAGCAGCGACGCCGCTGTCTTGCATGGCATTGCTGCGCGGCGTGCCGGGGCCACCTGGGAGGAAATGCAGGCAGTCGTAAGCCTTTGCTTCCTCTTTCGCGGCCTGTCTGCCGCCAATAAAGGCGCTGAATTACTTGCCAATATTGCACAACGAGAACACGTGCAGGCCGTAACAACCGAATAATCCCAAAGCGCTTTGCACTTCAACCACTGAAAGAGGTAGACAAACATGAATCACAAGAATTTCTCTCGCCGCAACTGGCTTCGTACTTCGGCAGGCATCCTGGGCGCCCTTGCCACCAGCCTTGCCTGGGCACAAACCCCCGCCTATCCCGACCGGCCGGTACGCATGATTGTGCCATTCGCGGCCGGCGGCGCCATCGACACGATGGCGCGCCGTGTTGCCGACGCCCTGGGACGCGAGCTTAAACAAACGATCGTGGTCGAGAACAAACCAGGGGCGGCAGGCAATATTGGCGCGGCCTTTGTAGCCAGAGCCCCCGCCGACGGCTACACACTGCTGGTGGGCACATCCGCCACGCACGGCGCCAATCCTTCCTTATTCAAAAACCCGGGGTATGACGCCATCGCCGACTTTGAACCTTTGTCCCTGTGGGGTTCGGTCCCGAACATTCTCGTGGTCAACGCCGAACACGGCTATAAATCCCTTGATGCATTGGTGGCGGGTGCACGTAAAGACCCCGGCAAACTAAGCTACGGATCGGCTGGAATGGGAACCTCGCTGCACCTGGCCGGCATACTGTTCGAGAAAGCCGCCAATGTCGAACTTATGCATGTCCCTTACAAAGGCGGCGCCCCCGCATCGGCCGACCTGCTGGGCAATAACATCACCATGATGTTCGATACCGTGGCGGTATCCCTTCCCAATCTGCGTGCCGGAAAACTGCGTGCATTTGCCGTTGCGGCACCGCAGCGTCATTTTGCCCTTCCCGACGTTCCTACCTTCGCCGAGCTGGGTATGCCCACCGTTGATGCCGCCACCTGGGCCGGCGTATTTGTCCCCAAAGGAACACCCGCCAACATTACTCAGACGCTGAATAAGGCCTTTGCCCAGGCCCTGAAAGATCAAGCCGTCCAAGACTCATTACGTAACAATGGCGTGCAGGTCATGCCCTTGCAAGGCCAGGAGTTTGGCAAATTCTTCACCGGCGAAATCAAGCGCTGGGGCGAAGTGATTCGCGAAGCCAAAATCACGCCAGCCTGATAAGTTAAACGTGGACTAAACATTATTCAGACCCAACAACGGCGTCCTTTTATTACAGGACGCCGTCCATCCTTACAACGATTACGCGCCAAATTTTAAATAGTTCAAGGCAAACAAAAATGACACACAAGAATTTCTCGCGCCGGGACTGGCTTCGCGCCTCGGCTGGCCTTATTGGCGGCCTTGCCGCAAGCCGCGTCTGGGCACAAGCCTCCGGCTACCCGCAGCGTCCCATACGGCTAGTCGTGCCTTTTGCCGCTGGCGGCGCCATCGATATTGTGGCGCGCCGGGTCGCCGACGCTCTTGGGCAAGACCTGGGTCAATCGCTGGTTGTTGAAAACAAACCTGGCGCAGCTGGCAACATTGGGGCGTCATTTGTCGCCAAGGCGCAGAACGACGGCTACACATTGCTGGTGGGCACATCGGCCACCCATGGCGCCAACCCCTCTTTGTTTACAAGACCCGGGTATGATGCTGTGGCCGACTTCGAGCCTCTTACTTTCTGGGGTTCGGCCCCAATGGTGCTTGTAGTAAACAGCGCCCACGGCCCCAAGTCGCTGGACAATCTACGGGCTGCCGCCCGCAAAGATCCGGGCCAGTTAAGCTATGGCTCGGCTGGCACAGGCACCCCATTGCACCTGGCTGGCGTCATGTTCGAAAAAGCAGCCAACGTAGAGCTTATGCATGTGCCCTATAAAGGCGGCGCACCTGCTGCAGCCGACTTGCTTGGCAACAATATCACTATGATGTTCGTTGCCGTATCCGTGGCTTTACCTTATATCAAGGCGGGCACCATGCGTGCCTTCGGCGTGGCGTCGCCGCAGCGTCATTTTGCGCTGCCCGATGTTCCGACCTTTGCGGAAATGGGCATGCCCTCGGTTGACGCTGCTGCCTGGGCCGGAGTCTTTGCCCCTAAAGGCACTCCGCCAGCCATCGCACAGCGACTAAATACGGCATTTGACCGCGTACTAAAACAGCAAGCGGTCGAAGACTCGTTGCGATCGAACGGGTTTCAGATAACACCGAAGCAGGGCGAAAACTTCCGCCTGTTTGTGGAAAGCGAAATCAACCGCTGGGGCGAAGTGATTCGCGAGGCAAAAATAACACCGACCTGATGCACGATGTGCTTGTGCGCAAGCGCAGGCACTATTGCCTTGTCGGGCTAGTTGACCCAGCACGGCATTAACTGCCGTGCTGGCCTTTGGCATGATTGATTGCCTCGAGAGCAATCGTAGAATGAGCAAAAGCGCCGCCGGCCCGCATTTCAGCAGCGACCCAAATTGCCTCCATGATCTCCTGTTCGGTAGCGCCCTGCTTTACCGCCAGTTCGGTATGGCCCCGAATGCAATACGGGCATTGCGTTACATGCGCAACTGCCACGGCAATTAATTGCTTCATTTTTTTCGGTAGCGCCCCGTCGGCAAACACCGCCGTACTAAACGCCTTGAACGCCGCCTGAGCATCGGGCGCCAGTTCAGCCCGTTGCCTGGCCAGTTCCTTGGTCATAGCGGGATACAGTGATTGATCCAAGTCTAGTCTCCTGAACTTAAAACGTAATGAAGTCGCAAGGCGTACATCATGCCGATTCGCGCTTGACGCTATTGACCACGGTTTTTCGGCTTGCAAACCAGTAACCCAGCAACACTACGAACAACGCCCCCGCCACTTCCGCAGCAAGCTTCGCCATACCGTCCAATGGCCCGAACCGATCTGCAACAGCGACATCGGTAGCGATCATGCCGCCAGCTATCCAGCCCAACAAACCAGCGCCAAACGTAACAATAAACGGAAAGCGGTCTATCAGCTTAAGCAGCAAGGTACTGCCCCAGATGATGATGGGCACACTGACCAGAAGGC
>DATCVA010000253.1:0-3966 GCA_036567205.1 Eoetvoesiella sp.
TGGAAGCCGCCCATCAGAGTCGTCCAGCAAAATGGCGCGGGCACGAAAGCTTATCAGCGAACGTGCGCCACACCTCGAGGTCGATGGCGAAATGCACGCCGATTCCGCCTTGTCGGAAGAAATCCGTCTTAAGGCATTTCCCGACTCCACGCTCAAAGGCCCCGCCAACCTGCTAATTACGCCTAACCTCGATACAGGCAATATCACCTACAACATGCTGAAAATGACTGGCAGCAATGGGGTCACCATGGGTCCAGTGCTGTTGGGCGCTGCCCGCCCGGTTCACATACTGACCACCAGCGCCACCGTGCGCCGCATTGTCAACATGACGGCACTTGCCGTCGTCGATGCTCAGCAAGAGGCAGAGGCTGGCCAGCTGTAGTTTCCGGGACGTATCGGGCTGGCAACACCATCCTTACCGGCCCGATACAAGCTGGCAAAAACTTGAAAAGGTAAATACAGCCTCGGGTATCAGACCCAAAAAGCCGCCGAAGCATGCTTCGGCGGCTTTTTGGTATTAAGACATAAACTGCACGAAGCGCCAAAACCTGCACGCCTATCAATACAGTTTTCGACGCAGCAGTGCTGCGCCGAATCGCGGCTAATTAAGCACGCTTGGGCACATCGCGGCTTGCCGCGCCGGTATACAGCTGACGTGGACGGCCGATTTTGTACTCGGGGTCGGACAACATCTCGTCCCACTGAGCAATCCAGCCTACTGTGCGGGCAAGAGCAAAAATTGCCGTAAACAACGATGTCGGAATGCCAATGGCGCGCTGAACAATACCCGAATAGAAATCCACGTTCGGATAAAGCTTACGCTCGACGAAATAAGGATCTTCAAGCGCAATGCGCTCGAGCTCCATGGCCAATTTAAATAACGGGTCGTTTTCAAGGCCCAATGCAGCCAGCACTTCTTTGCAGGTTTCTTGCATCAGCTTGGCGCGCGGATCGTAGTTTTTATAAACACGATGGCCAAAACCCATTAAGCGAACGCCCGAGTTCTTGTCTTTTACCTGCTCCATGAACTCGCCAACTTTCTCGACGCCGCCATTGGCCTGCAACTCTTCCAGCATTTGCAGGCAAGCTTCATTGGCGCCGCCATGAGCAGGCCCCCACAGGCAACCTACACCCGCTGCAATCGCCGCGAACGGATTAGTACCCGACGAACCGCACAAGCGCACCGTCGATGTCGATGCATTTTGTTCATGATCGGCGTGCAAGATAAAAATGCGATCCAGTGCGCGCTCGACCACTTCGTTGACCTTGTAATCTTCACAAGGCGTGGCAAACATCATGCGCAAGAAATTACCTGTGTAGGATAAATTATTTTGCGGATAAATAAACGGCTGGCCTTGCGAATACTTATAAGCCATGGCAACCAGCGTTGGCATTTTTGCTATCAGGCGAATGGCCGAAATTTCACGATGACGCGGATTCGTGATATCGGTAGAGTCGTGATAAAACGCGGATAAAGCACCTACCAGGCCGACAAGAACGGCCATGGGATGGGCATCGCGACGGAAGCCACGCAAAAAGAAATGGATCTGCTCGTTCACCATTGAGTGGTGCGTAACCACTGAATCAAACTCGGCTTTTTGCTGGGCGTTGGGCAACTCGCCATTAAGAATCAGGTACGAAACGTCCATGAAATCGCAGCTTTGCGCAAGCTGATCAATCGGGTAGCCGCGATACAGCAGTTCGCCCTTGTCGCCATCGATGTACGTAATACTTGATTCGCATGAAGCCGTCGCCAGAAACCCCGGATCGTAGGTAAACATGCCCGTTTGACCATAAAGCTTGCGAATATCAATTACATCGGGGCCGACCGTACCTTGGTATACAGGGAATTCGATGGGCGCGCTACCGTCGGAAAACGATAGAGTGGCTTTTTTATCTGACAGTTGCATTACATTCTTTCCTCAAAAATTCACAGCTCTCGCATTTGGGCAACCAAACGACGCAATTCAGGGGTATCGTATTCCCCTTCCAGTTCGGTTCGGGCCAGCAAAACGTCAAGCAAATCGTTATCGCCCATCTCGAACAACAGAGACAAGGCTGTAACATCGGCATCGTTAAGTTGGGTTTCGTATTGATCCAAAAATCGTGTAACAATCAGATCGTTTTCCAACAGACCTCGGCGAGCACGCCAACGCAGGCGCGCTCGCTCTAGTTCTGACAACTTTTTCATCAGTAATGTTCCGGTGTTTATATACTGCGACGGACCAGAAGTTCCTTGATTTTGCCGATCGCTTGCGATGGGTTAAGGCCCTTCGGACAGACGTCAGCGCAGTTCATAATGGTGTGGCAACGGAACAAACGATAAGGATCTTCCAGATTATCGAGTCGTTCAGCCGTGGCTTCGTCACGACTATCAGCAATAAAACGATAGGCTTGCAGCAAGCCTGCCGGGCCGACGAATTTGTCGGGATTCCACCAGAAGGACGGACAAGCCGTCGAACAGCAGGCGCACAGAATGCACTCGTACAAACCATCGAGTTCTTCGCGCGCTTCAGGCGTTTGCAAACGCTCTTTCTCCGGCGGCGGCTGGGTGTTGATCAGGAAAGGCTTGACCGAATGATATTGGTTGAAGAAGTGCGTCATATCCACGATAAGATCGCGCACCACCGGCAAACCGGGCAAAGGCCTTAACACAATAGGTTCTTTAAGCTCGAGCAGGTTGGTCGTGCACGCCAGCCCATTCTTGCCATTGATGTTCATGGCGTCAGAACCGCATACGCCTTCGCGGCATGAACGGCGCAGCGCCAGGCTGTCGTCGACATCGCTCTTGATGCGCACAAGCGCGTCAAGCAACATCTTATCGGTAGGCTCCAGCTCGACTTCCAACTTTTGCATGTAAGGCCGCTCGTCCTTATCGGGATCATAGCGGTAGATTTCGAATTTAACGATACGTTTTTGGCTCATTTCAATTCCTGCTTAGAAGGTCCGCGCTTTGGGAGGGAAGCTGTCTACAGTTAGCGGTTTCATTTGCACCGGCTTGTAGTCCAGGCGGCTGCCTTCCGAATACCACAATGTGTGACGCAACCAGTTTTCGTCGTCGCGTTCCGGATGGTCGTTTAAGGCATGAGCGCCACGGCTTTCAGTGCGATTGGCGGCCGATTTGGTAGTGGCGCGAGCCACTTCGATCATGTTGGTAACTTCAAGCGCTTCAATGCGAGCCGTATTGAAGACTTTCGACTTGTCTTTGAAATAAAGGCTGTCCACTTGAGGCGCGATACTTTCAATAGCGTCGACACCCTTGCCCAGAAGATCAAGCGTACGGAACACACCGCAGTGATGTTGCATTGCGACGCGGATTGCGTTGCCAACGTCTTGCGTTTTTTCGCCTGACGTACGGCTTTCAAGCTTATTGACCCGATCAAGCGAGTAATCGATAGTCGATTCCGGAATGGGTTGATGCGCATGTTGACGCTCGGGATGCGATTCGACAATATGGTTACCAGCCGAACGGCCGAACACGATCAGGTCGAGCAAAGAGTTGGTGCCCAGGCGGTTCGCCCCGTGCACCGACGTGGCGGCGCATTCGCCAATGGCATACAAGCCATTGACAACCGAGTTTTCGCCATTGGATGGCGCTACGACCTGCCCGTAGACGTTAGTAGGAATGCCGCCCATTTGATAGTGAATGGTTGGCACGACCGGGATCGGATCTTTAATTGGATCCACGTTTGCAAACTTGATGGCGATTTCACGAATGGAAGGCAAACGTTTCTTGATGGTGTCGGCGCCAAGGTGATCGAGCTTGAGCACGACGTAACTTCCGTCACCACAACCGCGGCCTTCTTTGATTTCCTGGTCCATCGAACGCGACACAAAGTCACGCGGCGCCAGGTCTTTAAGAGTTGGAGCATAGCGCTCCATGAAGCGTTCACCGTCTTTATTCAACAAGATGCCGCCTTCGCCGCGAACACCTTCGGTAATAAGAACGCCCGCTCCGGCTACGCC
>DATCVA010000254.1:0-6978 GCA_036567205.1 Eoetvoesiella sp.
CAGAACGCTTAAATAATGGCGCAATTGGGTAGCCGTGCCGCCCGGGCCGTCGTACATGGCGATGAGGCTGCAAATTTCACTTAACGCCAGGCCCAGCCGCTTGCCTCGCAGCGCAAGTTTCAGGCGTGTGCGGTCTCGCGCATGGTAAATACGAGTGCGGCCTTCGCGTTTGGGGCTGACAATGCCTTGATCTTCGTAGAAGCGTATCGTGCGGGGGGTAACGGAGAATTCCTGAGCAAGCTCGGAAATTGTCCAGGTTGGTGTTGTCATGATTGATTTGGCAGTTTACGTAAACGTAAACTATGATGCCATAATATCCAGTCCAAGCCTATTGGCCCGATCACGCTGTTGAAAGGGCGGAGATACCTGATGAATCCTAACGAACAAAAACTAGTCTATCCATGGGGCGAGACCCTGCCGGAACGGGGCCATGCTGTGGTCCTGGCCGATGGCATACGATGGATCCGTATGCCCCTGCCTTTTGCCCTTGACCATATCAACCTGTGGCTATTGCGCGACCAAATCGATGGGCGCGAGGGCTGGACGATAGTTGATTGCGGCGTATCGCGCGATGAAGTCAAGGCGTCGTGGGAAGACGTTTTCGAGAATGTGCTGGAAGGCTTGCCGGTCTTGCGTGTCATTGTTACGCACATGCATCCGGATCACGTTGGACTTGCAGACTGGTTGTGCCAGCGCTGGAACGCGCCGTTATGGATGACCATGACTGAATACGCCATTGCGCGTTTGTGGTCGCGGCCGATAGTAAACAATGCAGAGGGCGGCGGTTCAGGAGGCGGTTCAGGCGGTGAGGCTGCGCTAGCGCATTTTACCCGTCATGGTTTGACTGATTCGGAGACGAAGGAAATCATCCGCAAGCGCTCCAGCTATTATCCTAGCCTGGTCCCCGATGTACCGGCCCGATTCTACCGTCTCATGGACGGCGCCCGCATTGCCATTGGCGGGCGCGAGTGGCAAGTAATTACCGGTTACGGACACTCACCCGAGCATGCTTCCTTGTATTGCGATACGCTCCAGACGCTGATCTCGGGCGATATGGTTCTGCCTCGCATTTCCACGAATATCAGTGTTTTCGATTACGAGCCCGACTCGAATCCCTTGCCGCTGTATTTGACCTCGCTGCGTAAGTTCGACATGCTGCCCGAAGAGACGCTGGTATTGCCGTCGCATGGCCGTCCATTTAAGGGGCTGCACGAACGTATTGCTCAGCAGCACGCCCATCACGCCGAACGGCTGGATGAAGTCCTGGTCGCCTGTCGCGAGCCGCATAGCGCCAGCGATGTTGTACCGTTCATGTTCAGGCGCAAGCTGGACGCGCATCAATTGACGTTTGCGATGGGCGAGGCTTTGGCGCATTTGCATGCCTTGTTTTACGAGGGCAAGCTTAGCCGCTCGACAGGAAGCGACGGGGTGATACGGTTCAGCGCCGTGTAGTGGCGGCGGGGCTGCGGCGCAGGGGGCTAACGGTTGCTTAATGCCAGCTTCATCGCCAGCCCCAGAAATACCGTTCCTGCCACGCGATTTAGCAGGCGCTGCGTTCGTGCCGACTTTTGTATCAGCTGGCCGAACAGGCCTGAAAAAAAAGCAATAAAGCCGAATACTAATAGCGTCGACAGCATAAACAAACCGCCAAGGCTAATAGTTTGCAATGCAACAGAGCCGCGCGCGGGCGACGTGAACTGAGGTAAAAAGGCCAGAAAAAACAGCGACACCTTGGGGTTGGTGAGATTCATAATTACTCCCCGCCGGAACAACTGACCTTTGGGCTGACAAGGCGGCGGTTGACCCGGTGCCGTGCTGCCCTTGGCCCGAAACGCGCCCCACGCCAGGTACGCCAAATAGGCCGCCCCCAATAGCTTGAGCACCGTAAACGCTGTGGCAGATGCCGCGAAAAGAGCCGCCAGGCCTGCGGCGACGGCAATCGTGTGGCCTATTAGGCCCGTGCACAAACCCAGCACTACGAACAGGCCCGAACTGCGGCCCCACAATGCCGACTGCATTAATACAAAGATATTGTCAGGACCAGGGGCCAGAGCCAGCAAGACGGCAATACCAAAAAAAGACAGTGCAATTTCGTAGGTCAGCATAATGAGCAAGCCAGGAGTCAACGTGAAGGACAAGCAAGCAGGGTAACCCCACCAGATCAACCGTGATCTGGAAATGGAATAAGACACTAAGCGCCTGAATTGTGGTAGTTTAAATCGTTAATCCTAAACTATTTTTTACCAGAATTATGGCCAACTCCGCTTCCACGCACCTTGATACGTTATTGCAACATTCGGGCATTGCCGACTTTCACCCTGAAACCAACGCTGCTCCTGTTGCGTTGCCTTCGGTGCGAACCAGCACGGTACGTTTTGCCAATCTCGATGCGCTGGATCGTGCGCAGGCCAGCAAAGCCAAAGGAGAGCGGGCTGTAACGTACGGGCGGGTGGGCATGGGAACTCATGCAGCGCTCGAAGAGGTTTTTTGTGCGCTCGAAGGCGCGCAGCGCAGCTTTCTGGCGCCATCTGGCCTATCGGCCATTACGCTGACTTTACTGGCTTTGCTTAACGCGGGTGATCACGTGATTGTGGCCGATTGCGCTTACGGCCCGGTACGCCACCTGGACAAGACAGTATTAAAAAGGCTGGGTATTCAGGTTACCTACAGCCGGGCCACAACTGAAGCAATGGCTGCCGCGATCAAAGACAATACCCGTATGCTTTATGTCGAATCGCCCGGGTCCCTGCTGTTCGAAATGCTCGATATCCCAGCTTTGGCCGAGCTGGCCAAGTCGCATAATCTTATTCTGGCCAGCGACAACACCTGGGGTTCAGGCTACATTTATCGTCCGCTTGATTTGGGGGCCCATGTGTCGGTAGTGGCTGGTACTAAATACGTAGGCGGCCACTCCGACCTTATGCTTGGCGCAGTCATGGTTAACGATCCTGAGTTGTCTGCACGGATCAACGATACCCACTACGCGATGGGCTACTCCATAAGCGCTGACGATGCCTGGCTTGCCTTGCGCGGCGTGCGCACTTTGCCGATACGTATGCGCCAGCACGCCGAAAATGCATTGGAAATCTGCCATTTCCTGGCATCCCGCCCCGAGGTTGCCCGGATCTACCACCCTGCATTACCCGGCGACCAGGGACACGAATTATGGCAACGCGATTGCCACGGCTCCAATGGCATGCTCGCCGTGGAACTTAAGCTGTACGAAGCGCAGGCCCGGGCCTTCGTCGACGCACTGACCTTGTTCAGCATTGGGTTTTCGTGGGGCGGCTTTGAAAGCCTGGTCCAATTGGTCGATCAGGCGGCACTGGTTTCCCATGGCTACTGGAGCGCCAACGACAACGCCGTTGTGCGCCTGCACATTGGTCTGGAGTGTCCCGCCGACCTTATCGCCGATTTAACGCAGGCTCTGGATAAGGCCCGCTCGTAAACGAAGTTGGCGCGAGCTTCCGCATGGCTCTGCGCGAGACATCGCGGCATGCGGTAGGACTGCCAAAACGATTCAGGCGGCGCTATAACATTTGTATCGCGCCGCCGGCCATTACTTGCCAGTTACCTGTTCCAACAGCTTTTGAGCTTCTGTAATGGCGCTTTCGTAGGTTCCCGTCATTGACGGCGAGGTCACATATTTGCCGCCAACGGCCAGCGTGGGCGTGCCTTGAATCTTGTAGGTTTGGGCCAGCTCATTCGCCCGGCTTACTTTGGTATTGATGCCGAACGAATTGAATGCGGCCTCGAACTGCGCACGGTCTATGCCTTTGTCAACCGCCCAGTTGGTAATTGCCTTCGCGTCGTAGATAGGTTTGCGTTCGTCGTGCAGCGCCTTGAACACGGCGGCATGCAAATCGAGCCGGCCCAGGCTTTCAAGCGTGTAATACAACTTCTGCAGATCGGCCATACTGGCGTTAAATGCTACCGGGACAGGCTTGAACACGACATTGTCGGGCAGGGTCTTGGTCCATTTTTCCAGCATCGGTTCCATAGTGGCGCAGTGCACGCAGCTGTACGCGAAAAACTCAAGAACCTCGGTTTTTCCGGGTGTGTCGGAAGGCTGTACGGGATCGATTACGGCATAGGGTTCACCGCTGGTCTGGGCCTGCGCGACAGGCGCAAACAACGAAGCCGAGCCAAGCGCAACCACGGCAAAAACACGCATAACAAGATTTTTAAACGACATATTTTTGTATCCTAAACAAATCGACCGGTTAAGACCGGCAATATAACCTTAAGTTCCGGCCAATTCCATTTCTATATCAAACGTGCACTTTGCCGGCATCGCTGGCCGCATAAAATAATGCCTGCGTTTCGCCCTAACGCTTGATCCAGAAACGGAACATACCGGTTGCAGAATCAAGGCCGCACGACCGATGAGACGATTTTCGCTTCGCCCAGGCGTGCCCGCGACCGATTCATTTCGTCGATGCCTTTAAACGGGCCGACTCGAACCCGATTAATCGTTGATCCGTTAACTTGCGCTTTCTGCACCTGGACTGGCAAGCCCATTAATAAGATCTGCGCTTTGACTGCCTCGGCATCGTTTTCGGAGCGGAAGGCGCCCGCTTGCAGGTAATAGGTGGTTTGCGTGTTTGGCGGTTTGCGGGCCGGTTCTGTTTTTGCAAGAGGAACCCCGGGGCTGGCTGCCGATGGAGCGGCCGGTTTGGCCGCCGTAGGCGGGTTGGGTTTGTCCAGACTGGCGATTAGCGCGTTGATGTCGTCAGTCATTGATGGCGAAGCTTGTCCGCCGGCTGCCGAATCTGGTAGCGGTAGAGGGGCTGTGGCCGTTGGCCCCATTGGCGTAGCGCCGGCCGGACTGTTTTTACCATAAAGGCCCAGGTTCGGATCGGGTGCGTCTCGTACGTCGGGCAGCAGCGTTTGTGCTGGGTCCCTGGTTGCTTTGTCGACGAAAGGCATAGGCACTTTCGTAACGAAAAGAGCTACGGCGACGGCGGCCGCCAGGCCTAGAATTAAACCGGTCAACACCCCAAACAGGGTGCTGCCGCCAGATTTTGATTTTGATGACTTGCGTGCCATTTTAGGGTGTTACATCCTTTCCGGGGCCGAAACCCCTAATAGATTCAGGCCGCTGGCCAGAACCTGGCGGGTAGCGTGAGCCAGGCGCAGGCGGGCCAGTTTAAGCTGCTCGTCGTCGACCAGAACACGCTCGGCGTTGTACCAGGCATGGAAGTCGGCGGCACAGTCGCGCAGCCAGAACGCAATGTGATGCGGCGCTAGTTCGTTGGATGCCTGGGCAATCGTGGCGGGATACTCGGCCAGCCGTTGCATGAGCGCGAACTCGGACGGGGCTGCCAGCCTGGCGATGTCGGCGTTGCCAAGTTGCTCGGCCAGGCCTGATTGTCCGATCATTGAGCAAATACGAGCGTGCGCATACTGTATATAGTAAACCGGATTTTCTTCGCTTTTCGATAATGCCAGATCAATATCAAAGACAAATTCGGAATCGGCGCGCCGCTGGCTTAAAAAGAAACGTACGGCATCCTGGCCAACCCAGTCAATCAGGTCGCGCATGGTGACATAACTGCCGGCGCGCTTCGAGATTTTGACTTCGGCGCCGTCGCGCACGACTTTGACCATTTTGTGCAGGATGTAATCGGGAAACTCTTTAGGAATACCAAGGCCCAGACCTTGCAGTCCTGCGCGCACCCGCGCAATGGTGCCGTGGTGGTCGCTGCCCTGAATGTTGATGGCGCGATGGTAGCCGCGCTCCCATTTAGCCACATGGTAGGCCACATCGGGCACGAAATAAGTGTAGCCGCCTTCAGACTTGCGCATGACGCGGTCTTTGTCGTCGCCGGTGCCCAGTTCGGTGGTGCGCAGCCACAGCGCGCCTTCGTGCTCGTAAGTGTGGCCGGCTTCTATCAGGGCCTGTACTGTTTTATCGACGCGTCCACTGGTATAAAGCGAGCTTTCCAGGTAGAAATTATCGAATTTAAGGCCAAACGCCTGAAGGTCCAGATCTTGCTCTTTACGCAGGTAGGCGACCGCAAAGTGACGGATGTCATCCAGGTCGTCGATGTTTTTCGTTGCTGTGACCGAAGCTCCATCGGCAGCCTGAACAGTACCGCCGGCCAGGAAAGAATTGGCGATATCCAGGATGTAGTCGCCCTTGTAGCCATCGGCCGGGAAGTCGGGTGCATCGGGTGCGATGCCCTTGGCGCGGGCCTGTACGCTGATGGCCAGGTTATCAATTTGGTTGCCCGCGTCGTTGTAATAGAACTCGCGTGTTACGTCGTAGCCCTGGGCGCTAAACAAGCGGCAAAGCGCATCGCCCAGCGCCGCCTGGCGTGAATGGCCTACATGCAAAGGCCCGGTGGGGTTGGCCGACACGAACTCGACCAGAACTTTTTCGTTGTTGGGGGGCAGAGTGCCGTATTTATCAGCCTCTGTCCAGATGACATCGAGCACGGCCTGGCGTGCGGCGCTGGTAAGGCGAAAATTGATAAAACCCGGTCCGGCGATTTCGGCCGAGGCAATCAGGGCTTGCATTTCGGGCTTGGCTTGCAGTCCGTCAACGATTTGTTGCGCGAGTTCGCGGGGATTGCGTTTGGCCGGCTTGGCCAGTTGCATGGCCACGTTGGTGGCGATATCGCCATGGGCGGCGACTTTGGGGCGCTCGAGCAGGATGTTGGGCGAGGCCTCGGGGACGATTTCGGCCACCGTGGCACGAATTAGCGAAATAAGTTGTTGTTGTTGCCCAAGAAGCATAAGACGTTCGACTAATAGAGAGAAAGCAAAGCCCTGGCGGGCCGTGAAAGGACGCGATTGCAGGTACGAAACCGCCGCGAAATCCGGGAAGGGTTAAATGATAGCGTGATTTCCCTTATAGCGTTCTGATTTCCCCTTGTGGCCTGGACCTATAGTTGCTGTACCTGCTTGTTATATAAGGAATTACGCCGGAAGGGGCTGCCAGCCCAATTCATTTTGTAACCAATGGGCGTAGCC
>DATCVA010000255.1:0-12176 GCA_036567205.1 Eoetvoesiella sp.
CTGTCAAAACGGTAATGCATGCCTCGAAGGCGTAGAACCCCAAACGGTGGTCGCCGCGGCATTGGAATTGCTCGATGCAGGTATGGGCGTTGCCCGAAGTTTCAAGACAGCCTGAAATTAACAAAGGATGACTTATGCTTACTCTGGGAATCAACGCTGCCTTCCATGATTGTTCCGCGGCATTGGTGCACGATGGAGAGGTGGTTGCCGCCGCCGAAGAAGAGCGCTTTACAAGAGTAAAGCACGGCAAGCGTCCCGTACCTTTCTCTACCTGGCAATTACCTTATCATGCTATTGACTACTGTTTGAGCGAGGCGGGATGCGAACTGCGCGATGTCGATTCCATCGGCTACTCGTTCGATCCGCAACTGCTGCAAGAAGAGTTGGCGCCGCAACACGAAATCCGATTGCCGCTGGAGCCCTCGGCTGCCAGACAGACGGACAACGGCTCTTCTCCGTGGGATCCTTTATTCCTGGCATACATTACAAATGCGCCACGCCAGCTGGCCAGCGGCTTTCCTCATCATCTACAGAAGCGTTTCGCATCTGACACGCTGGACCATATCCTTGAGCGTTGGCGGTTTGTCGAGCACCATCTTAGCCATGAAGCCAGTGCTTTTCTTGCGTCGCCTTATGATAACGCCGCGGTGCTTACTATGGACGGACGAGGCGAGCAGGCTTCCACCAGCTTCGGGCATTTCCACGACGGAAAATATGATCGCTTGAAACAGATCAACCTGCCGCATTCTTTAGGCTTGCTATACGAAGACGTGACACGCTACCTGGGATTCCTGCATTCGTCGGATGAATATAAGGTGATGGCTCTGGCGTCTTTCGGTAAACCCGCATATTTGAATGAGTTTCGCGAAATCGTTCAGACCGACGTCAACGGCGGGTATATTCTGCATCCCTCCAGGCTAAGAGAAAGGTTCGGCCCTGCACGCCTGCGAGGAGAAATACTGCAAACCCAGCACATGGATATCGCGCGCTCATTACAGCAAGTACTTGAAGAAACAGTCCTTGCCATGACGTATTGGCTATTTGGCAAGGCCAATGAAGACTATTTATGCATGGCGGGCGGCGTTGCATTGAACTGCGTCATGAACTCGAAGCTTGTGTCAGACGGACCCTTTCGCGATATATGGGTCCAGCCCGCAGCGGGCGATGCCGGTACCTCTCTGGGCGTGGCGTTGTGGCTGGATTTCCACTCCCGCGAAACAAACCGCAGGGAATGGGTGATGGATCACGCCTATTTAGGGCCTAGTTACACCGATGACGAGATAGAGGATTTCCTGCAGCGCTCGGGTGTGCGATATCAGCGGCTCGATAATGTTGCAGAAACGGCGGGCAATCTACTGGCTGAGGAAAAAATAATAGGTTGGTTTCAAGGGCGAATGGAATTCGGTCCCCGCGCTCTGGGCGCTCGGTCTATTCTGGCATCTCCCCGCGATCCCCGTATGCAGGGGCGCCTGAACGAATTGAAGGACAGGGAAGATTTTCGGCCCGTCGCCCCGGTCGTCATGCAGGAAAGGGCAGGTCAGTGGTTCGATCCTCGTGGTGCATTGTCCGTTCAGGCGCCGTTTATGTTGTTCGTGTTCGATGTCCTGCCGGAGCAGGCGTCTAAAATACCTGCGGTACGGCATATTGACGGCACAGCACGCGTGCAAACTGTAAGCCGGAACCAGAACCCGCTCTTGTATGACTTGTTGCAGGCATTCGAGCAGCGCACAGGGGTTCCTGTGCTGGTAAATACTTCGTTCAATACTCGCGGAGAACCCATTGTTTGCAGCCCCAGGGACGCACTTGAGTGTTTTTGGACCTCGCCATTGAACGCCCTGGTCATAGGAAGTTTTCTGGTGGAAAAACCATGACAAACTCCTTGCCGTTAAGCGTATCGGTAATAGTACCGACCTACAAGCGCCCCGACTTACTGAAGCGCTGCCTGGCAGCACTGCTGCACCAGTCCATATCGGGCGACACGTATGAAATCATCGTTTGCGACGATGGCCCGAGCTCGGTTGTGGCAGAGCTGCTGCAACAACTGGCGGCGCATCAGGGTAATAACCGGCCATTAATGCGATACATCGCTGTAACGGCCACTCAGGGGCCGGCGGCGGCGCGCAACGCGGGCTGGCACATTGCCAGGGCGCCCATTATTGCTTTCACCGATGATGATACGATTGCCGACCCGGGTTGGTTGAGCGCTGGTCTAAGCGCGATGGCATCGGGCGCCCACGCCGCCGTGGGCGCCATCATAATGCCTTTGCCCGAGAAACTCACAGACTACGAAAAAGATGCGGGACGACTGCAACAGGCCGAGTTCGCAACCGCTAATTGTTTTGTGCGGCGTGACGCGCTTGAAATGGTCGGCGGTTTCGATGAACGCTACACTCAAGCATGGCGCGAGGATTCCGACCTGCACTTTTCTTTGCTCAAGAACGGCTGCCTGATTATCCGGGCGCCTAACGCTATTGTCATGCACCCGCTGCGGCCGGCACGCTTTGCCGCCGGCCTGGCAATGCAGAAAAAAGTCATGTTCGATGTGCTGCTATACCGCAAGCATCGGCATCTGTATCGCGAGCGTATTCGAAAAGGCCCGCCATGGCTCTATTTACTCGTCACCGCCAGCCTGATCGTCGCCTTCTTTGCTTTTTTATCCGGTTGGGCCGCCGCCGCTAAAGTCGCCCTTTACATATGGGTGGCTTTAAGTCTGGGCTTTTTTATCTATCGTCTGGCCCGCACGTCCTTTGCTTTGAGAAACATAGCTGAATTGCTGGTTACTTCAGTTCTGATTCCGCCGCTGTCCATTTTCTGGCGCGTGGTGGGCGCTGCCCGTTTCGGCAGGGGACTGCCATGAGCGCCGTTAATTTGTGGTGTCCTGCGCCGCGCAAGGTAGCGGTTTTTCGCGCTTTGAATCTGGGCGACTTGCTATGCGCCATCCCCGCATTACGCAGCCTGCGTCAAACTTTGCCTGCTGCCCGGATTACTTTGATCGGCCTGGAAAGCATGCGCCCGCTCATGCAGCGCTTTAGCCATTATGTAGATGAGCTCATAGCCTTTCCCGGTTATCCGGCTTTTCCAGAACAGCCGGCGCGTAGTTCAGCCTTACCGGATTTTTACCGCCGCATGCAAGCGCAAAGCTTCGACCTGGCTCTTCAAATGCATGGCAGCGGCGACCATTCCAATTCCATAGTTCAGGCGTTAGGTGCGAGGCAATGGGCAGGTTTCGTCCCTGAAAAATCACAGCAAACCCCATGCTTGATGGCTTGGCCTGAAGGCCAACCGGAAGTCAAACGATACCTTGCGCTTCTGGAGTATCTAGGTTTGCCGAAGCGGGGCGCCGAGATGGAATTTCCACTTAATGCAAAAGACCTTGCGCTCGCCCGGCAGGTAGCTAGCCGTGTACATATCAGTCCGGCCCGGACCATTTTTATTCACCCCGGCGCGCGCCTGATGTCAAGACGGTGGCCTTTACGGCGCTTTACCGAAGTAGGTCGGCATCTGGCGCTGGGCGGTTGGCGAATTGCCGTCACTGGCAGCGAAGCAGAGCGTCCCCTGACTAGCGGCCTGGCAACCGCCATCGGCGATTCGGCGGTTGACCTGGGCGGGGTGACCGGACTTGGAGCGTTGGCAAGTTTATTGACACACGGACGATTGCTTATCTGCAATGACACCGGCGTATCGCATATTGCTGCCGCGGTTCAGCTGCGCAGCGTCATCATCGCCTCGGGAAGCGATGTGGCCCGCTGGGCTCCATTGAACAGAAACCTGCACACTGTGCTGCACGCGGACATGTCTTGCAGACCATGCGCATACGATCTTTGTCCGATTGGTCATCCATGCGCGTTGGCAATAACTACTGAACAGGTTGTAAGCGCTGCTTTAGAACAATTGGCCAAAGGGCTTAACCATGAACAACGCTGCTGACAAGGCCGTATTCTTGAAGGGCGGGACAGCATTGCGCCGCCGGCTGCGTATTTTGACGTGGCACGTACATGGCAACTACCTGTATTCCCTGACTCAGGCGCCACATGACTTCATTGTGCCGACTTTGCCGGGCAATCCCGCGGGTTACGGCGCCTTAGGCCCTAAGATTCCTTGGGGCAGCAATGTATTTCAAGTGCAGGCGCACGAACTGCACAATGAAAAACTGGATTGCGTTATATATCAATCGCGCAACGTATTCGAACGCGATCGTTTCGACTTGCTGACACCTCAGCAGCAAGCGTTGCCCTGCGCATATATAGAACATAATCCCCCGGAACCGCATCCTACCGATAGCGTGCATTTTTTCCGGCACGATAATGGCGTCCTGGTTCACGTTACTCCTTACAACGCATTAATGTGGCACTCGCCCGGCGTCTGCACGCGAATCATAGAGCACGGAGTTATCGCTTCGCCCACCCCTCTGTATACCGGCGAACTAACTCGAGGCATCACGGCAATCAATCATTTAAAGCAACGGGGCCGGCGGGTAGGCGCCGATATATATGAATGGGCGGCAAGCCATGTGCCGCTGGACTTGATTGGCATGCAATCAGAAGCCATGGGCGGATTAGGAGAGGTATCGAATATGCAAGTGCCAGCTTATATGGCCAGATACCGTTTTTTCTTCAGTCCTATCCGCTATGCAAGCCTTGGCTTGTCGCTGATCGAGGCCATGATGGCTGGAATGCCCGTTGTGGGGGTGGCCGCTACCGAATTACCTAATGTAATAGCCAACGGAGTCAATGGCTACGTAGATAGCCGGCGCGATCGTTTACTGGCGTGCATGCAACAGTTGCTTCATGAACCCGCATTAGCCCAGGCATGGGGCCAGGCCGCAAGGGAAACAGCCCGGAAACGTTTTTCTATTAACCGCTATATCGACGACTGGAACGATATTTTGATTCAACTGACCGGAGTACGACATGAATGACAATTCAGATCAGCGTGGGCCGGTGCTTGTAGCAGGCGGCGCCGGCTTTCTGGGCTCGCATTTATGCAAAAGGCTGGTGGGCGAAGGTTATAAAGTGATATGTCTGGATAACCTGCAGACGGGACGTCGGGAAAACGTGAAGCCGCTATTGAATAATCCTTTGTTTTCGCTATTGCTACATGATGTTGTCGACCCCATTCCCGTAAAGACCCCATTGACACACATTTACAACCTGGCCTGTCCGGCGTCTCCCAGACATTATCAGGCCGATCCGGTACACACATTGCGAACTTGCGTCTATGGCGCTTATAACTTGTTGGAGCTAGCTCGCAAGAACGATGCGCGCATATTACAAGCGTCCACCAGCGAAGTTTACGGCAATCCTCATGTGCACCCTCAATCGGAATCATATCGCGGCAATGTCAACATGGTGGGGCTGCGATCGTGTTATGACGAAGGAAAGCGTTGCGCAGAGACTTTGTTTGTCGATTATGGCGCGCGTCAGCATCTGTCTGTCAAGATCGCCCGTATTTTCAATACGTACGGCCCTGGAATGTCGGAAAGCGATGGGCGACTAGTGTCAAATCTTATCCTCCAGGCCTTGCACGGCCATAAATTAACGATTTATGGCGATGGAAGCCAGACGCGATCTTTGTGCTATGTGGACGATATGATAGAAGGGCTCGTGCGCTTGATGAAAAGCCCGGCATCGTTTCGTGGTCCGGTAAACCTGGGCAACCCGCAAGAGAGCTCGGTATTGGATATAGCCGGCTTGATAAGCAAGCTGGTCGGTGCTGATCCGTCATTTGAGTTTCTTCCATTGCCTTCAGATGACCCCGAACAGCGCTGCCCCGATATCTTGCTTGCCCGCCGCCATCTGGAATGGCAACCCGCTATCGGCCTGGAAAGCGGGTTGCGTAAAACCATACGCTATTTTGCGCTTGTCCGCCGGGCGCACGCCCGCATCTATGCACAGGACCGGCAGGAGAACCAGCAAAACGCAAGTTTTTAATCTGTGTCTCGCAGTGTATACAGGAATGCGGCGATATCGCGTGCATCTTGTTCAGTTACGCCAAGATCAGGCATTGCCGACAAAGGATCGATCCGTGTCGGCCATCGTATCCAGTGCACCATATTGGCCGGCGTATTGGGAAGCACGCCAGCGATGTATTGCCTGCTGGCAATGCCAGCCAGTGGCGGGCCGACATGGTGACGTGCTCCGACGATCCCGGGTATTACGTGGCACGTGGCGCACAAATACTGCTGTATCGCCCGTCGCCCGGCGGTGATATCGCCGAGCCGCACATTCTGAACCGGGGGAGCTGTAGGTGCTGCAGATGTCTGTACAGGCGTCTGAGTCTGCGCATACTGCCTGCTCCAACGCTGGTAGTCAGCGGGTGACAAGGTTGGCAAAGCTTTCATGAAAGCCACCACATTCCATATTTCCTCGTCGCTCATTCGATACTGCCATGCGGGCATGCCGCTCATCTTGATGCCATACCGGATTATCCAGTAGGCCTCGGCCGCGGACCATTCCTGCGCTGAAGCGACCAGGGATGCGGGCGCTGGCGTCAGGCCAAGCGCGAACGGTTGAGGCGCGACGCCCGGGGCGCCGTGGCACTGCACGCAATGCGCACGAAAGTGCTTGAAGCCGTCGACAACACGATCGGCGCTATCCAGCGCGGGTACATCCACGTCGACGGTACGTAGCTTGACCGAACGCCGCAAAGATGTTTCAAGCACTTGGTAAACGATGGCCGTGTGCTGATCGGTCGCACTGACGTTATACAAGCCGGTGTAGATTGCAATGCCACCCAGCAGGGCCGCTGCTGCTGCCGTGGTCGCCAGGGTGATGCCGGCAACGTACTTATATGTCTTCATTTTCACGTATCCGTAGCGTTAAGGCAGGGCAAGGAGGTAGGCGGCGATGTCTTTCGCATCCGCCTCATTCAACCCCATGTTGGGCATGGCGGTGCGTGGGTCGATCGCCGGAGGATCAAGCAACCATCGCACCAGGTTGGCGGGCGAGTTTGGCAGCACGCCACCCACGTAGGCGCGCAAAGCTATTTTATCCAGCGGCGGACCAATCCTGGACGTGGGTCCCCTTACGCCAGGCACCGCATGGCAGGCGACGCAGCCATAGTTCGAGATAAGCTGACGGCCACGGCCTGGGTCGGCTCCCTTTAATTGATAGGCTTCGCTGCGGGGTGAAAGGGCAGGGCGTTCCTCGCCGCAGCCAATCAGCAGAAAAAGGGCGGCCATGCCGAGCAGCACCGAGGCCGGACTGGCAAAGCGTAGCGTATATCGCGTCAGTTTCGGCATGGCATTATCGTTGCGGCTCTTTTCGCTCCTCATTTCGCTATTCCTGTGTCTGAAAGCCATGCAGCAATTGCTTTGCCAAGTGCAATTGCTGCTGGTTGACCTTCGCAGGATGAAACCGAACAGGCAGTAAGTGCCGATTGTGTGTAAATTTTTCAAAACAAGTACCAACATACCGACAGCAGGTCACTATTGGCAAGGTATTGCGCTGTGCGTTTTTATTGGAACTGTCTTGGTATGCAAAGTGCTGGGCAAAGCGAATGGCACGCATTGCGGCGCCGGTTTTTGTAAGCCGCATTCCTTCGCCAAATATAATTGCTGATCTTTACATGTTCAATTTGAGCCATACCGTACTTCTTGTCATTCAGCACTTTCCCGTGTGGGCCGACATGCAATCGGCTCTCAATCCCAGAGGGGAGGATGCCGACCGTATCGCGGCAATCGGCGGGGTAATGTTCATCGGTGCGGCCATGATCTTTCTGTTGGTCATTGCCATACTGATACTAGCGTTGTATGGCCGGCCGCGCATGCGAGCGCTGCTTGGCGGGCGCTTCCTGATCATAGGCGCGGGCATCGCTTTCCCTTTGACCGTCCTGAGTGTGCTGCTTGTCTATACCTTGGGCGAGGCCTCGCTTATGGCCAGGGGCGTAACCCAGCCAGCGGCGCGCATCGAAGTCACCGGCGAGATGTGGTGGTGGCGGGTGCGGTACCTGGATGATGACGGCCGATCGCTGTTCGAGACCGCAAACGATATCCGCATTCCCTCCGGGGCGCCAGTAGAGTTCATACTGAAATCGGACAACGTAATCCACAGCTTCTGGGTGCCCAACCTGGCCGGCAAACTCGATATGGTGCCCGGCCATGTTAAGCGTCTGCGCGTGCAGGCCAGTGAACCCGGTATCTTCCGTGGTCAGTGTGCGGAATACTGCGGTGCTCAACACGCGAAGATGATGTTCGATGTGCAGGCGCTTTCTCCTGACGACTTCCAGAAGTGGCTGACATTGCAACTCCAGCCAGCCACAGAACCCGCCGATGCCACGCTTCAGGCGGGCAAACGGTACTTTACGCAGGCCTGCGCCCGGTGCCATACCGTCCGGGGAACCGAAGCGGCCGGTACGCTCGGGCCCGACCTTACACATGTCGGTAGCCGCCTCTCGCTGGCAGCCGGGGTATTGCCCAATAACGTTGGCACGTTGGCCGGCTGGATCGCTGGCAGCCAGCATATTAAGCCGGGCAACCAGATGCCGTCCTTTAACCAGTTGTCTGGCGAAGGCCTGCGCGCCGTTGCGCAATATATGGAAAGTCTCAAATAATGCCAGAGGATAAGCGAGCGGTACAGACGCACACCTTACCCAATCCGCTTCCCCGTCCCGAGGGCGAGCTCCAGCAATTGCGTCGCGCCTGGCAACGCCCAACGGGTTGGCGTGCAATCACAGTCGTCAATAACACCCATGTCGGCCTGCTGTATATCGGCACCGCACTATTGTTCTTTCTACTCGCCGGCGTGCTGGCGTTGCTGATGCGTACCCAATTGGCCGTACCGGACAACGAGTTGATCGGACACGATCTATACAACCAGCTATTCACCATGCATGGAACAGTAATGATGTTTCTGTTCGCGGTGCCTGCGGTGGAGGCAATGGCGATGTTGATTCTGCCGAATATGCTGGGTGCGCGCGATCTGCCGTTTCCTCGTTTGTCCGCCTATGCATTCTGGGCCTATGCCATCGGCGGCATCGTTTTCTTCTGCAGCATTTTCGCCGGACTGGCGCCGGATGGCGGCTGGTTCATGTATCCGCCGCTGACCAGTTCGGCTTATTCGCCAGCGCTCAACGCCGACCTTTGGTTGCTTGGCATCGGCTTCATCGAGATCTCGGCGATTGCCGGCGCCATTGAGCTTGCGATCGGCATCTTGCGAACTCGAGCGCCAGGAATGACGCTGGACAAGATGCCAATTTTTGCCTGGGTAATGCTGGTGTTCTCGGGCATGGTCATTATTGCGTTCCCGGCGGTTATCGTCGGTACCGCGCTACTGGAACTAGAGCGTGCCTTCGATATGCCATTCTTTATCGCCGGGAAGGGGGGAGACCCGCTACTGTGGCAACATCTATTCTGGTTTTTCGGCCATCCCGAGGTCTACATCATCTTCCTGCCCGCCGCCGGAATGGTCTCGATGATCATTCCGGCCATGTCGGGTGTTCCGTTAACAGGCTATCGATTGATTGTGATGGCTGTGGTCGCCACAGGCTTTCTCAGTTTCGGGTTGTGGGTGCACCATATGTTCGCCACTGGAATTCCACAGCTTTCCTTAAGTTTTGCGTCGGCCGCCAGCATGGCGGTGTCTGTGCCGACCGGAATACAAGTCTTTGCCTGGATCGCTACAATTGCCGCAGCCGTGCGATTGCGTCCATTGAAAGTGCCGATGCTGTTTATCCTTGGCTTCTTCTTCATCTTCGTGCTGGGCGGACTCACTGGGGTAATGGTAGCCGTGATTCCATTTAATTTGCAGGTACATGACACCTACTTCATCGTCGCCCATCTTCACTACGTGTTATTCGGCGGCATGGTGTTCCCGTTATTTGCGGCCTTCTATTATTGGGCGCCATTCGTAAGCGCCCGCACTTTGTCCGAACGACTGGGCCGCTGGACATTCTGGCTGATGTTTATCGGCTTTAACCTTAGTTTCTTCCCTATGCATTTTACCGGCCTGGCTGGCATGCCGAGACGTGTTTACACCTATGCGGACAGCTTTGGCTGGGGGTTATTGAATATGATGTCAACGGTCGGTGCCTATATGATCGCCGCCGGTGTGCTGGTATTTTTGATAGACCTGATACGCAACTTCCGTCCTGCCGTGGAAAAGAATGCCGGAAACGTCTGGCAAGCCGGTACCCTGGAGTGGCTGCCCAGCGGCTCTTTCGGCACACGCAGTATCCCGATCGTGAACAGCCGGGAGCCATTGTGGGATCAGCATCATCTGGCCGAAAACGTGGATGCCGGACGTTATTATCTGCCCAACGCGCTGGCCGGTCGACGCTCTACGCTCGTCACAAGCGCACTCGGGGCCAGGCCCGAATATGTCCTCCGGCTTCCAGGCCCGGGGTGGACGCCCATCCTCGCTGCGCTTGGTACTGCAGGTTTCTTCCTGCTTCTGACGTTCAAACAGGAGGCGCTGGCCGGCGCCTGCGGCGTCCTCGCCGTAGCAATGATATTGCGCTGGTTGTGGGACACCGACGAGGGCTCCAACCACCCGTTGGTCAATATCGGCGGCGGACTGCGCCTGCCGGTGGCTTGCATGGGCAGCGCTTCGCACTCGTGGTGGGCAATGGTCCTTTTGATTATCGTCAGCGGGAGCATCTTCAGCTCCTTGCTCTTCGCTTACCTTTTTCTATGGACGACATCTCCGCGCGTATGGGTGCCGCCAGCACGGCTTCCCGTAATGATGCTGCCGCTGGCCTCGGCATGCTTGCTGCTGGGTAGCAGCGCACTGCTGGCGTGCATCGGCCGTCGACTAGCTCAATCAAGGCAGCGGCTGCTGCGGCTTGGGATGCCGCTCGCTGTGTTGATGCTGGCGGCCGCGACTGGACTCGAGGGCTATGGGCAGTGGCAGACCGGGCTCCGTCCGCAAGATAGCAGCTATGCCGCCGCGACCTATGCCTTTGCCGGTCTGCAGGGCGTTTTCGTAATGGTGACGTGCGTTATGGCCGGCTTTACGGTTGCGCGCTCGCTGGCCGGAAGGCTGGCGAACGAGCGGCGCGCCTGCTTCGATAACACGATGCTCTTCTGGCACTACACCGTGGTACAGGGCTTGATAGCCCTTGGCATGGTCCATGGCTTTCCACGTCTGGCCGGGTGAACGCCATGAAAAGTAGGTTTCTACGCACATTTTTACTCATGCTGACTGGTCCCATTGTTTGGGCGGTGCATTTCCTGTTCATCTATGCCGTCAATGGCGTAGCCTGTGCGCGTCCGGATCTGCAGGCGTCTTGGGCAGGGAGTCCGGCGTCTTCATGGATCATCGGTGTCGGAAGCCTGCTGGCGCTTGCCGCGATGGTCTTGATCCTCCTGTGCCAGCGTAAACAGATGCCCGGCGCAGGTACAGAGCCCGAATTCATGCTACGGCTGGGAAGAGCGCTTTGCATGCTCTCCGCCGTAGCAATCCTGTGGGAAACGATTCCAGTATTGCTGGTGCCGGCATGCGGATAAGGCAAGGCTCAACGGCATTCAGCCGATTAGACACACTTCTTCGGGCAGGTAGGCGCTCGGGTAGCGACACAGCGAACGTATTCAGCTGGCGATACAGCAATTGCGCAAAGCTTGGCTTGAGCTAATGCGCGATGCCGGCAATGAACAAGGGCTGGCATACGACTTGCTAGCCAAAGGGCTGCGGACGAATCACAGAAAAAAGCGCATGCTTTTTCTATCTCTTATGTAAGGTGCATGCAATGGGCAATGATACGCAGCGGGGCCCGGGAAGCGCATTTGCAGATGGCTCGGCAGCACAGCAGGCCGTCGAGATGGTGCTGCCCATGATCGAAGCGGGAATGGCTTCACACCAGCTTGGAGCAAGCGGGTTTTTGTACATCGTAGTCATGGATCCGGGATTGCGACCTGAATGCAGCAATTTCGAGCAAGCGATTCTTTATGAGCACGCAGTAGGCGACCGTACCCAATGGGATGCCGATTATGCTGCTTTCGCACGCGAGAAAGCGCATGTTTGCTGGCGCACCCAACGTAGTGGACACGAAGTTCGTTATGTTGCGCCACATCTGTTGCGGACTGCCGACACCGGCGTATGGGGCGGCGTGTGGGTGGATAGCATCGCGGTAGGCGTAAGCGGCGCCGACCCCTGGTTTGATGAAGCCATCGCTGCCACTATCGCCTATTGTCTGCGAGCGGTCGCCAAGAAGCGAGCACTGGGATTGCCCGAGGGGCCGGC
>DATCVA010000256.1:0-2880 GCA_036567205.1 Eoetvoesiella sp.
ACCAAAAAAGCATTACGTAAAACACGACGGGCAACGGACGTCTGCATAAAATTAAACTCCACCTAACGCATCAATTTTTAATTGAATGATTTGTGTAATGGGATCGCCGCCCAGTGCCTTGATTGCAGTTTGCCAGGCCTCTTTGGCCTCGGCTTTTTTACCCTGAGCCGCCAAAACATCGCCACGGCGATCAGCATACAGACCCGCAAACGATTCAGCAGGAGCACTAAGCTGCGCCAATGCCTGATCGTACTGGTTTTGCTCAAGCAAAACACCTGACAATCGCAACTTGGCTAAAGGCACCAGCGCCGCATCTGTACTGTTTTTCACAAGCCAGTCGAGTTGTTCTTGCGCTCCGGCAAGATCGCCGCGCTGCTGCAGCGCTTCGGCAGCAACCAACACAGCACGCGAGGTATAGCCCGTTTTTGAAAAATCACTGCGCAGGGTTTCACTAGCCGCCTTGATACGAGCGACAGAGTCATCGCCTTGCTGACCGGCTGCATTCTCGAGTGCCTCGAAGTAGCCCATAGCTTGTGCGGACTGATGGCCTTGATACCATTGCCAGCCACGCCAGCCCAAAATGGATATGGCCACGGCAAATGCCAGCACAACGCACAAAGTGCCATAACGTTCCCACCATGCACGCAATGCGTCCAGCTTTTCCTGTTCTTCTAAATCGTATGCCATGCGTTAAACCTTTAGTTTTAATTCTTGAACCAATTGATCGAGCGGAACTGTTTCCTGCTGAGCCTGATTTTCAAGTCCCTCGGCCCTTAGCCACTTAATACTGGCCATTTGATTGCTAAGCTCATCGGCACCCAGAATAACCGCAACCTTCGCTCCACTGGCGTCGGCGCGCTTAAACTGGGATTTGAAGCTGCTTGAGCCAGCATGCACTATAACTTTCAGACCGGCGTCCCGCATCTGTTCGGCCAAGGTAGCAGCCAGGCGTTGCGCATCATCCGACTGATAAGTCATGTACACCTGGCACTCAGGTTGCGCCGCCTGAGTATTGAATTGGGTACACAGATCGAGCAAACGCTCCATACCTATGGCAAACCCGACCGCGGGCGCTGACCGGCCGCCCAGCAGCTCGATCAAGCCATCGTAGCGGCCACCGCCACAAACTGTGCCCTGCGCGCCCAAAAGATCAGTTACCCATTCGAAAACCGTAAGATTGTAATAGTCTAGTCCGCGAACCAGTCGCGAATTTAAGCGATACTCGATGCCCGCATCGTCGAGACGTTGCCGAACGCCATCAAAATGCGCCAGCGAAGCTTCACCCAGAAAATCGAATAAACGCGGCGCATTATTAGCCATATCCTGCATGGCGGGGTTTTTCGTATCCAGCACTCGCAATGGATTCGTATACATCCGCCTGAGCGCTTCTTCGTCGAGCAGCTCTTTGTGCCCTTCCAGATACTGAATAAGTGCCGTACGGTGGGCTGCACGTTCTTCAGCCTGACCCAGAGAGTTGAGTTCGAGACGGATGTCTTTCAGGCCAAGGATTTTCCACAATCGGGCCAGCATGACAATGAGTTCCGCGTCGATGTCGGGCCCGGCAAAACCAAGAGCCTCGACGTCAATCTGATGAAACTGGCGATAGCGCCCGCGCTGCGGCTTTTCGTGACGAAAAACCGGGCCCATGGCATAAACACGATGCGGCCGGTCATAAAGCATATTATGTTCGATCGTTGCACGAACCATGCCTGCGGTGAATTCAGGGCGCATGGTTAACTGTTCGTTGTTCAGCGCATCGGTAAATGAATACATTTCTTTTTCGACAATATCGGTAACTTCGCCGATACCGCGAGTGAACAAGCGCGTTTGCTCAAGAATCGGGGTACGCATATTGCGATAGCCGTAACTTGCCAGCCATTGCCGAACCGTTTCCTCGAGATGCTCCCATTGGGCGCTTGTGTCGGGTAATACATCTTTCATACCTGTGATGGCATGGACTTTTTTAAACGACTGCGTCATAAATATTCTGCTTGAAACCTGTTGCGCCCTGGGCACTTATTAATCCGACGTGCGAACAGCGTAGCGCCTTTCGACGTACTGTTCGACAATGGCCTGAAACTCTTGCGCAATGCTATCGCCTTTAAGCGTTACAACCCGCTCGCCATCGACATAGACTGGCGCTGAAGGCACTTCGCCCGTGCCGGGCAAGCTGATGCCGATGTCGGCATGGCGGCTTTCGCCGGGACCGTTCACTACGCAGCCCATTACTGCCACGTTCATGGATTCAACCCCGGGATAACGCGCCTTCCAGATGGGCATTTGCTGGCGCAAATACGTCTGGATACTGTCTGCCAGTTCTTGAAAGACAGTACTGCTGGTGCGACCACAACCCGGGCACGCCACGACCATAGGTGTAAAGGCCCGTAAACCCATGGTTTGCAATATTTCCTGGGCAACAATAACTTCGCGCGTACGATCGCCGCCCGGCTCGGGCGTAAGCGAAATACGAATTGTGTCGCCAATACCTTGCTGCAGAAGTACAGAAAGCGCCGCAGTCGAGGCGACGATTCCTTTACTGCCCATTCCGGCCTCAGTCAGCCCTAAATGCAAAGGATAGTCGCAGCGCGAGGACAGGTCTTGATACACCGTAACAAGGTCTTGCACATGACTTACCTTGCACGACAGCACAATTGAATTGGGCGACATGCCCAGTTGTTCCGCCCTTAGAGCGTTGCTAATGGCCGACACTACCAACGCGTCACGCATAACTGCTTGCGCAGTCCAGGGCTGAGTACGCTGATTATTTTCATCCATCATGCGCGCCATAAGCTCGTGATCGAGGCTGCCCCAGTTAACACCGATACGGACCGGTTTGTCGTAACGGCAGGCAATTTCAATCATTTGTGCGAAGTTGTCATC
>DATCVA010000257.1:0-6378 GCA_036567205.1 Eoetvoesiella sp.
GTGATCGACCAGTGCGTGGAACGCGGGATCATGCGCAGCAGCCCGCTGACCCGCCACTTTGAGATCGTCGTGGTACCGGCGCCCTACCACGCGCTTTGGCAAATGACGTTCGGCACGGAAAATTCCCGCGAGGGATTGACGAAGATACGCGAAACGCACCGCGCGCTACTGATCGAATTGCTGACAAACCCGCAAGAGACCAGCACGTGACGCCATTGTGGCGTGCCGCACCCGATACAACGATGTCGAAAACAAAAACGATGACTGCGGCGCATCCATTATGCGGAAATTTTCGGCATTGGCCAGCACCCCGCAGAATAGAACCATGCATCAGCTAATTCAGATCGATGCCTTCGCCAGTTTCACCTTGGCGATTCTGCTGCTGTTCGTCGGCAAAGGGTTCGCCGGCAGAATAGCGTGGCTACGCCGCTACGGTATTCCAGAACCTGTCGTCGGCGGTGTGTTCTGCGCGACCATTGTCTGCCTGCTGTACTACGGCTTTAACATCACGGTGGAGTTCGCGCTTGGCGCCCGCGATATGCTGTTGCTCTATTTCTTTGCCGCCATCGGTCTGAACTCGGACATCCGCACTGTGCTGCGTGGCGGACGCGCGCTGGCTGTGCTGGTGGCGCTTGCCAGCGGTTTCATGATCCTGCAGAATCTGCTGGGCATGGCTATTGCCAGCGCCGCTGGCATGGACATCCGACTGGGTCTGATGGTGGGATCAATTTCGCTGACGGGTGGCGTTGGCACCACCATGGCATGGGCACCGCATTTCATCGAGCTCGGCGTCGCCGGTGCGCAAGAAATTGGGCTGGCCGCCAACATGATCGGGTTGATCGCCGCCTGCGTCATCGGTGGACCGATCGCCAGCTACCTGATGCGACGCCACCGCATCCAGCCTTCCTACAATGCTGAGCTGGAGATCGGCGCACTACATGTGGACGAGCCCCACAAGCGTCTTGACTACAACGGCGTATTGCTGGCGCTGCTGTGGCTGAATCTGACACTGATGCTGGGTGCCGGCGTAAGCGCCGTGATCGCGCTGAGCGGCCTGCGGCTACCGGCTTTCGTCGGCTGCTTGTTGGCAGGAATCGTGTTGCGAGCATTGGGCGACGCCTTCCCTGCACGAGACGGTCGGTTATGGCACTGGGACGGGATGCAGCCCGGCGTCGCCCTGATCTCCGATGTCAGCCTGGGGATGTTCCTGACGATGGCGCTGATGGGGCTTCAATTCTGGGTACTGCAACCAATGTTAGGCTTCATCGGCGTAGCAATGACGCTGCAGATCCTGCTTGTGGTCGCCTTCACCACCCTGATAGTGTTCCGCTTCATGGGACGCGACTACGAGGCGACGGTCGTCTGCGCCGGCTTCGGCGGCATCACCCTGGGGTCCACCGCAACCGCGATTGCCAACATGAGCGCAGTGACCAGGGAATACGGCAATGCCCCGCACGCCTTCATTATCGTACCGCTGGTGTGCGGCTTCTTCATTGACCTGATCAACGCGCTGGTGATCGGCCTTATGGCAGGATGACAGACACGTGACAATGAAACTGCGTTGACTATCAAGATAACGCAAATAACCGTCCACGGCCTGGCGATATCGTGCTTCAGCAAGGCGCAAAGCGGTCGTACTCGATTCGGCCCCAGGTTGCTACGCGCCTGCGCCTCTCTGGCCAACGTTTCTTTCCCGTCTAACGCATCAGCCACCTCACGAAAGGCTTGCTGCACGGCATGTTCATAATCGGCAATCGCGACGTCTTTGCGAACCGTCGCCAAATCCAGACCCGCGACGTTTGCTCCGCCGCGAAAGAGTGGTAGATTTATCTGAGGAATGAAGGCCCACGCTCTGCCACCCGAATCGAAAAGCCCCGATAGCTCGGCGCTTGATGTTCCAAAGGACCCCGTCAGCGAGATCGAGGGGAAGGAGGCAGCACGAGCCGCGCCGATATCCGCATTTCGTGCCATCAGCCGCTGCTCTGCAGCGCGTATATCCGGTCGCCGCGCCAATAGATCGGCAGGCAGGCCCGGTGACACTACGTCAGAAACTATTTTTGCAGAAGGCACTGTGTTCAGCATCGAATTCCGATCTGAGCCTGCACCCACAAGTGGCAATGCACTTACGTGCCCTTTGCGAAACCAATTCACCAAGCGTCGCCGGCCCTCACAAGCGTCTCAAGGTCGTAGGCGCGACAAGCCAGCCTCCGTTTAAAGAACATCTTTTGATTTAAATCTAGGATCAGTGCGGGGTTTTTATCACACTGAAATTAAGCTGGCCGACAATAGAAACAAACGACCAGACGTTTTTTTCAGATAAGTTTGTCAGCAAAGAACAAGGAACAGTGCGTAAAAAGAAAGACGCTCTCAATACATGCCCATGAGCGGAAGGAAGCGATACGCGCAGATTCGTCGCCATAATTACTGTGAACCGGAGGTTTTTGTGTCAAGTTACCCAATAGATAGACCAGTAGTACGGCAAGAAGTCTCATGGTTTTTATTTGGCCTGATGGCAAGTGTCACGTTTGTGGGCATTTTGTCAGAACTGGTTCCTTCCGGAATTCTCCCGCAAATGACCCAGGGGCTAGGAGTTGAAGAAACCGAAGTTGGCTTTTTGGTTGGGGTTTATGCCTTGGCATCCGCGGTCTGTGCCATCCCTCTGATCAGTCTTACCTTATCTGTAAACCGAAAAACGCTCTTGTTGGCATTGCTGATTGGTTTTTCGATTTCAAATATTGTTGTCGGTTTTAGCTCTTCTTATTCCGTCATCGTGGCCATGCGCATTGTGGGCGGCATTTGCGCCGGCATTATGTGGCCCATGATTGCTGCCTACGGTACGGCCCTGGTTCCGCCAAACATGCATGGCAAGGCCATTACCATCATTATGTCGGGCAACACTTTGGGCGTCAGTCTTGGTTTGCCTTTAATGACAGTGATCGGCACCCAGATTGGTTGGCGCACAGAGTTTATTGTTCTTGGCCTGGCCGTAGCAATGATTGCCTTGCTGTCGGCCAAATACCTTCCTTCAGTGCCGGGTGAAAAGCTCACGGCAAGTAATTCGCCATTTGCCATACTAAAAATCCCATCCATTTTGATTGTGCTGCTACTGACCTTTTTGTCGGTGACCGCACACTACGGTGCTTATACGTACATTACCTTGCTGGTCGAGCAGATTGAGTTTTCCGGCGGCATCAGCTTGGCACTGCTGATTTTCGGTATTGGCTCAATCATTTCGGTTGTGCTTTCTGCCAAGGTTATTGATGCCTACTTGCGCGGTTTGATCGTCAGCATGTCGGCGCTAGGCCTGATTTCCATGCTGCTGTTTGTTGTGTTTGATGGAACCGACGGCTTTTCTCATGTGGCCTTTTTCTTGTGGGGCTTGGCCTTCGGCCCTCTGGTAACGATGTATCAAACCGCCGTAAGCAAGCAAATCGAACATGCTAAAGCGGTTGCCACTTCCGTACAGTCCAGCGTGTTTAATTTTTCAATCATGATTGCTACCTGGGTAGGCGGATTGATTCTTACGCAGGTGCCTGATACCGGTGCGATGGGCATTGTATGGCTATCCATTATTTGTTTTGTCCCTGCGACGATTATCGCGCTCCTGACGAAGCGTACTTTGAGTTCTTAATATCCAACCCAACATGGAGATTGTGAGTCATGAAGAAGTTTATTAATGCAAATGTATATCGCAATAACGACGCCAATGAAATTTTGGTCGAAAATGGGGTTATTCATGCCATCGGCAAAAATCTGCCCAAGGCCGAAGAAGAAATCGATCTGAAAGGCCGCATGGTCGTTCCGCCTTATGTGGATGCCCACCTGCATCTGGACTATGTATACACAGGCAAGAACGACGGGGCCAAGAATGACACCGGCACCCTGTTCGAAGGGATTGCCCGTTGGCACGATGTAAAAAAGCACCAAACCTATGAAGATGCCAAGGAGCGCGCTCTAAAAGGTATTCAGGAAGAAGTTTCCAAAGGTGTGCAGTTTATCCGTACCCATATTGACGTGGACGATCCCAAACTCACGGGGCTGAAAGCCATGCTGGAAATTCGTGAGCAATTAAAAGATAACGTCACGATTCAAATCGTCGCTTTCCCGCAAGAAGGGATGTATGCCTATAAAGGCGGCGACGAGATGGTAGAGGAAGCCTTGAAAATGGGCGCCGACTGCGTAGGCAGTATTCCCCATTTTGAATGGGCTCGTGAAATTGGCGAAAAATCCATCCACAAAACTGTTGAGCTAGCTGTTAAATATGACAAGCTGATCGACGTTCATTGTGATGAAACAGACGACGTGATGAGCCGTTTTGTGGAACTATTGAACGCCCTGGCTATGGCCGAAGGTATTGGCGCTCGTACCGCTGCCAGCCACACATGCTCTTTTGGTTCAGCGGACAATGCCTATGCATTCCGCATGATGGGCTTATTTCAGAAATCAGGCATGAATTTCATTTCCTTGCCGACCGAAAATGCGTATTTGCAAGGGCGCCAAGATTCCTACCCTAAACGCCGTGGTTTAACTCGCGTCAAAGAGTTCTGGGAAAGTGGCATTAACGTGTGCTTCGGCCAGGACTCCATCAATGATCCGTGGTACCCGGCCGGTAACGGTAACCTAATGAATATTCTCGATAACGGTATCCATCTGGCGCAAACCATGTCGTTTGATCAATTGGATACCTGTCTTGATTTAATTACTTACAACGGCGCCAAAACCTTGAACGTGGAAGATCAGTACGGTTTGGAAGCCGGCAAACCCGCCAACTTCCTGGTGTTGGATGCCACCACTCCATTTGAAGCGGTTCGCCAGCGTGCCGATGTTCTGGCGTCCATCCGGAACGGTGAGTATCTATTCAAAAAGCCAGATCCAAGCTATGAGGTTGAGCTGGACTTGTCCAGGAAAACCAAGTAAACCAGCAAATTTGCCGGTCTGCCTGCAAGCTCCCCAAAGGTGATGGGGGGCTTGCAGGCTCAATGCCGGTCTCGTTTCCCGCTCTGCCGAAGCCGGGCCCGCAGCCAGGTCGGCATGGCGCTGGGCCCTGCCCTCGGCCACTGGCAAGATCGCGGCCATCGCCATGGCAAGATTATTCGGCTGGTGGCGATTGAAAATTGCGCAGCCAACCCGCGACGATACTGGCCATGAACTCATAAACATAAAAATGATTGATGAAAGACGCTCCCTGAATTTCTGATTTCAATTCATTTCTGAATCTTCCGCAGCCTATACACATTGTTCTGAATCAACTTCAACGCGATTCTTCAAGACTATTATTGATACACGATATCAGGATCCTGAATACGTCACCGCGCCGTCTGCATCTGCATCTGCATCTGCATCTGCAGGTTCGGGCGGTGAATTATTTCGAGGTTCCATAAGAACACTTTGAAAGAGCGTTTTGAATGAAAGCCATTCGCATTATTTATTCCGTGTTGTTTGTCGCCCTGACCTTTCTCTGGCTTCTGGCAGACAACCCTTTCCAAAGTGCACATGCATTTTTCCCATTGCGTTCCTCTTTGGTGAACTACACCGGCGTACTTGCGATGGGGGCAATGAGTGTCGGCATGGTGCTGGCGCTACGACCGTTCGCCATCGAATCTTTCCTGGGCGGTATGGACAAAAGCTACCGGCTGCACAAATGGCTGGGCGTCACCGCGCTGGTGGTGTCTGTCATTCACTGGTTATGGGCGGTCGTACCGAAATGGATGGTGGGCTGGGGCATGCTGATCAAGCCTGCCGGTGGGGCGCAACAAGCCCGCCCCCCGTTCGTTGAGTGGCTGTCATCCCAACGCGGCCTGGCTGAACAACTTGGTGAATGGATATTCTACGCGGCGACCGTCCTGATTATTCTTGCCCTGATAAAACGGTTTCCCTACCGACATTTTTTCAAGACCCACCGCGTGTTGGCATTGATTTACCTGGTGCTGGTCTACCATTCGATCATCCTCATGAAAACTGAATACTGGCTAACGGCATTGGGCATGGTCATGGCATTGCTGATGTTCGCCGGTACCATTGCCGCAATATTATCTTTAACGGGCAAGATCGGCTACAGAATGCGTGCGGTGGGCATCGTCGAAGCACTTGAATACTTCCAGGACAACCGGGTGCTGAATGTCGCGATCCAACTGCGTGATCAATGGGCGCCTCATCAGGCCGGCCAGTTTGCCTTCGTGACCTTCGATGAAAAGGAAGGCGCACACCCCTTCACGATCTCGTCATCGTGGAACCATCATGGGCGTCTGAATTTCCACATCAAGGAACTGGGCGATTACACGCGCACGCTGCCCTCGGTACTGAAGCCTGGGCAGGCAGTCGTGGTCGAGGGCCCCTATGGCCGTTTCGAGTTCGGCGGCCCGCAGCAGCGACAAATAT
>DATCVA010000258.1:0-10070 GCA_036567205.1 Eoetvoesiella sp.
GAAGCTTTTTAATGCGGCCGCGGTCATTGCGCTTATTACGATTATTGTGCGCCTGCCCTTGTTTGGCGAACGCAAGCACACGCCTTTTAGCACCATCGCTTTCTTCTTGATTTTTTGTCTGTACTGGGTGGCTAACCCTGCTCTGGGCGATACATCGTTGTGGCTGGTAGGATCGGCCAACTACCTGTGGACTAATGTTTTAAGCTTTCTGTTCCTGCTGTTTTTTATACGCGAAACAAAAAGCAGCAATCCCGGCGTTATTAAAACCGCCCTGCTATTTTTATTTGGAATAATTGCCGGATGCACTAATGAAAACGTAGGACTGACCACTTTTTGCCTGATCTCATTCTTGACGATTGCGCAGTTTCACGCCGGACATAGACAATGGCGGCTAGTTCTTTACATTCTTGGATTTGGCATCGGCATGGCTGCCTTGCTATTGGCCCCAGGCAATATGGACCGAGCGCAGCATTTTCCCGACTGGTACGCGCTTAACCTGGGTGAACAACTCTACATTCATTTTATTAAACGCTTTCCGGATGCCATGGTGCAATACTGGGAAGTGTTTTTGGTGTTGGCCCTGTTAATTAAATTCCAGCCCAAACTATCTAAAGAAACCAGGTTCTATGTAATTCTATTTGTACTGGCATCGTTTATTGCCAACGCCATACTGATGCCCGCCCCCGCTATTCCCAAGCGGGCTTTAAGTGGCGGATTTATCTACCTGTTAATTGCCGCGAGCTTTGTTCTATATAGTTTTATAACGCAACCCGGCATAAAAACCCGGGTATTAAAACTGATTACCCTAGTTTGCGGCTTGCATTTTTGCGTGTCTTACGCACTAATGCATCACGCCTATCAAGGTACCTTCGAACAGGCAAAAATCCGTGAAAACCTGATTAAACAAGGTATTAAAAACGGGGACAGCCATATAGAAATCCCCAAATTCACCTTTACCCAATTGCTAAGAAAGCGGGAAAGGTTCGATACCTATTTCAACGGCAGTTATATGGCCAAATATTACGGGACCACAGCCAAAATCTCGGAATACGACGTTCACTAACAACCCAGCTGCCTTACGCTTTGGTACAGCGGCTGCGCAATACACCGCACCGCTGAAACCGCCCCGAAATTGCGAGACGTGCTGCAATTAGGTGCTTCTGGAGTCTTGCTTTTTGGTTAGCAACTTAATCAGCAAACACCTCGTCCAGCGATCTTGCGTCCAGAATATTTAAGGACCAGGTTTCAAGCTGGACGAGCGTAGCGGTCTGGATACGTTGTTGCAGGGCTTCAGGCACAGGGCCGAATTTGCGAGTGAGCAGGCGTTGCAGCAATGAAGCTTCGCCCTCCGCTCGTCCTTCATCCAGGCCTTCCAGCCGCCCTTTTTCCCATCCGCGCTTTTCACTCAAGCGTTCTATGCTGGTGACGAATGCCATTTTATGCTCCTGTTCCATGCGAATCATGGCCTGCTCGAAGGCCGGTTCCAGTGCGGCCGGCAGCCTCTTGCTCCAACGCTTTCCAGTGATCCATCCAATTAGCTAAGTGTACGACACGAAAGCGAAACTGCCCACTATTGGCCTCAAGGCTCTCCCCGGAATACGTCAGGTAAGTGTCAGGCCAGTCTGTGAAACTACCCCGCAGTTGCAAGTACATGGCCCTGTAATGACTTAAGCCTTTCCCCGAATATTTTCTCGCCGCAGGCGCTCATGTGGTCGCTGTCGTGGAATGTGATGCAGTCGTCCATCTTCAGGTGGGTAGCGGTACCGAACTTAAAATTTTCCACCAACGACACATATTCAAAAGAGTATTCAGGCTGTTCCAGGGCATCCATTAAATCGGAATCCAGCCTGGTAAAGGTGGAACTGATTTCCGGCCTTACTGCGAATTGGCTCTCGATCAAATTAGTGACATTGCTAAACGAAACATGGGGTTCGATATAAGGCCCCAGCCAGACTACCTTAGTCGCCTTGGACAGCTCATTCAAATAACCAGCCACAGTCTGGGCGCTTGGCAGGTTTAATCGAAAATCAGAGACATCCCTTTTTCGCAGCATGTTCTTATCAACCTGTTCGCCGTCTTCATTTATTAATAACTCATACCCGGCCTGGTTGAAGAATATTGTCTTTATATCGGTGCCATGGGCGGCAACAAACTGCTTAAGTTCGGGGTAGAAGCACGTATCGCTTAAGTCTTCGCCAGGGCGGCATCCGCCGCTGGTTAGCCCAATCATGAACTGGTACAGATTACTGTGATAAAACGCCCCAAACATATCTTCTGCGTGGGAATCACCTACAACGAGTACCGCTGGTCCGTGCAGTTCCTTGCATTTTTTAAAGCTGTCCACGAAATCGGCGTTTATTTTATTGGTATTGAAAACACATTGGCTGGGGTTAATACTATTAGCCACAGAACCCGAAGCATGGGCCTCGATAATGCTAAGTATCGCGTTCTCTTCCGCAGACAAGGCGCCTCGAATTAAATCATTGAACCCGTTGGTCAGGTGACCTAAAGAACCTACCGATAAGAATAAAACACAAAAACCAGTCGAAAAAGAGAATATTTTTGCCTGCGAAAAAGCTTTTCTATTTCTGAATGGCTGCTCTATAAAGCGCCAGGAAACATAAGCCAAAACAAACGACAATAAAATAAGAGCGATAAAATCCGAGTCGCCAATTTCACTGCCAAACCGAATTTTTGCAAAGGCAAGAAGTGGCTGGTGCCAAAGATACAGGCTATAACTAATTAGCCCGACTCCAACCAGCGCTTTGTTGCCCAATAATTTGCCGGCCAGGTTCTGGGGCGTGGCAAATAAAATAATAAGAAGCGCGCCAACGACCGGAACAAGCGTAGTGAACCCGGGGTGCTTTACATCATCATCGAAAAAAAACACGGCAATGGCTATAAGTACCAAGCCAAGAAGACCAAGCGCCCCGTCCGCTGCCGATGCACGTTCATGCTGATGACTGGCCCTGGAAAGATAAAAAGCCGCAAAAACCCCAGCCAATAATTCCCACACGCGAGTCGGCAGCAAGTAAAAACCCGCCGATGGCATATTAAACGCCGTCCACTGGGCAAGAACTAAACTAGCGACGCCACCGGCAAGCAGCAGCCCATACATCCATAGCCTTTTAAAGGGCCACATTACTACAATAAAAATGGGAAAAATCAGATAGAACTGCTCTTCGATCGCAAGGCTCCATGTGTGCAGTAGCGGGTTAAGCTCTGCCGCCATGTCGAAATAGCCACTGTGCTGCCAAAAGAAAAAATTAGAGGAAAAGCTGGTTGCGGCAATAACGCTTTGCGAAAACTGCTTCAAGTCGCTTGGCATCATCCACAGCCACGCAAATACGAAGCACACTAAGATCATGAAGAATAAGGCTGGAAATATTCTTCTGGCCCTGCGTTCGTAGAAGTTCAAAAAGCTAAACGTTCCGGATTTTTTCTGGCCCAGAATTATCGAGGTAATTAAATAGCCGCTGATGACAAAAAAAATGTCGACGCCAAAATAACCACCGCTAAAAACCGTTAGCCCGGCATGAAAGAACACCACCGGCAAAATAGCGACGGCCCGAAGGCCATCTATTTCTCTTCTATAAATCATACTAATTGCAATGCAATATAAAAATGAAGCGCCAACTTACTTTCACAAACCGGCCACGGGCTCGCCGGCTCGATTGGAATAAGGTAAATGTTGGGGCAATTGACTTCAGCACTTATAGAACGCCCTGTACCAGTCAACGTATTGCTGTATACCTTCCTTAATACCCGTCGTCGGCCTATAACCCGTGTCGCGCATTAAGGCCGACACATCGGCGTAGGTGTGCTCGACATCGCCGGGCTGTAGGGGCAGCAGCTGCTTTTCGGTAGTCTTGCCAACGGCTTGCTCGATCAGTTCGATATACGTCAACAGCTCGACGGGTTGGCTATTGCCTATGTTGTAGATCTTCCAGGGTGCGCGGCTGCTGGACGGGTCTGGCGCAAGGCCCGACCACTGCGGGTTGCCGGCAGGAATGCGATCAAGGGCGCACACAACCCCCTGAACGATATCGTCAATATAGGTGAAGTCACGGCGGTGCTTGCCGTGGTTAAACACCTTCAGCGGCTTGCCTTCCAGAATCGCCTGGGTAAACAGAGACGGCGACATATCGGGCCGCCCCCATGGCCCATAAACCGTAAAAAAGCGCAGCCCGGTGGCTGGCAGCCCGTAAAGATGGCTGTAGGTATGCGCCATCAGTTCATTGGCCTTCTTGGTGGCGGCATAAAGGGAAACCGGATGGTCGACATTGTCGTGCTCCGAGAACGGCATGGTTTCATTCGCGCCATACACAGAACTGGACGATGCATAAACCAGGTGCTCAATCCCCTGTTGGCGGCAACCTTCAAGAATATTCACGAAACCGACAAGGTTGCTGTCGACATAAGCATGCGGATTTTCAAGCGAATAGCGCACCCCGGCCTGCGCGGCCAGGTGCACAACGCGCTGGAAACCGCCCTTTGCAAACAAATCGGCCATGTCCTGACGCTGGGCAATGTCAATTTTTTCGAATCGAAAATGCTCGTAGGGCAGCAACTGATCAAGCCTGGCCTGCTTTAACGAGACGTCGTAGTAGTCACTTAGATTATCAATACCAACAACCTGATCGCCGCGCTCCAACAGATAGCGGCAAACATGAAAACCGATAAACCCCGCCGCGCCCGTTACAAGAATTTTCATGAATCCAGTCCGAATCAGACGCTAACCGAGTCGGCACGGCCGATGGCGTAATACATCAGGCCCGCCGCCTTGACCGACTTGGGATCGAACAAGTTACGCCCATCAACCACAACCGGGCTTTTAAGCTGCGCCTTCAGCCAGTTGAAGTCGACCGTGCGAAACTGCTTCCACTCGGTGCAAATTACCAGTGCATCGGCGCCTTCCAAAGCGCTGTCGCGGCTATCAACCAAAGTCAGATCGGGGCGCGCACCATAAATACGGTGCGTTTCTTTCTGCGCTTCCGGATCAAACGCCCGCACGCTGGCGCCGGCATTCCACAACGACTCCATTAGCGTACGGCTGGGGGCTTCGCGCATATCGTCGGTATTGGGTTTAAATGCCAGGCCCCAAACGGCAATGGTCTTGCCGGCCAGATCGCCATCGAAGGCGTTATTAAGCTTGTCGAACAGCACCTGCTTCTGGCGATTATTAACGGCTTCCACCGCTTTCAACAGTTCAGCGTCAAAACCTATTTGCCGGGCGGTTTGAGCCAGGGCCTGAACATCCTTGGGGAAGCACGACCCGCCATAACCGCAGCCGGGGTAAATAAAGTGAAAGCCAATACGCGGATCGGAACCAATGCCCAGGCGCACTTGTTCGATATCGGCCCCCAGGCGTTCCGCCAAATGGGAAACTTCATTCATGAAACTAATCTTGGTGGCCAGCATGGCATTGGCCGCGTATTTCGTCAGCTCGGCCGAACGAACATCCATAAAAATCAGCTTATCGTGATTGCGGCTGTAGGGCGCGTAGCACTCGTGCATTCGCGCTTGTACATGAGGGGAATCGGTACCGACAACAATACGCGCGCCTTTGGTAAAGTCTTCGATGGCCGCGCCTTCCTTCAAAAATTCAGGGTTGGAACAAACATCAAACGTAAGGTTCACCCCTCGCTCGGCCAGCACCCCGGCAATCGTTGCCTTGACTTTATCGGCTGTGCCCACGGGCACCGTGGACTTGTCCACCACAATTTTATGGTCGGTCATGTGCCGGGCAATGGTTGTGGCCACAGCCAGTACATACTTCAGGTCTGCCGAGCCGTCCTCGTCGGGCGGGGTTCCCACCGCAATGAACTGCACCTCGCCAAACGCAACACCCTTGCTTGCGTCGGTCGTGAACTGCAGCCGCCCTTCCGCATGGTTGCTGATAACCATGGCTTCTAGCCCCGGCTCGTAGATGGGAATAACACCGCGCTGCAGGCCTTCGATCTTGGCGGCATCAACATCGACGCACATGACCTCATGGCCTACATCGGCAAGACATGCCCCAGTAACAAGGCCAACATAACCAGTACCAAAAATCGCGATTTTCATGAGACAACTCAAAAATAAGGTAAAACAAATTAATGCGTCTTCTCTTTATACACACGAAACAAAAGCCGCATAAATCAAAAACATAAGGTTCGAAACCTGACGCAGGCTTATTGTATTACCTGGTTCATTACAGACGTCCAACATTCCACATACTTTCGCGCCGACACATTAACGTCAAAACCGGCCCGGATTTTCCGGGCCGCGGCCAGGCTCATTGTATTGGCACCCGGGGCGCCAAAACCAAAAACCACGGCATCAAGAATGGCGGCCAGATCGCCGGCTTCGCAAATAAAGCCGTCAACCCCGTGCTTAACCAGCTCGTCAATGCCCGGCGAATAGCTGGTAATACAAATACAACCCGCGGCCATGGCTTCCTTCAAAGAATTGGGCAAACGCTCGCCTGGCTTGCTGGACAACAACATAAATACCCGCGACGCGAACAATTGTCGGCGCACCTCTTCTTCGGAAAGCCAGCCCAGGAACTGCACGTTCTGCGCAATGCCCAGCTTATCGGCCACCTGGCCAAGCCGAGCCCCGTCAGGCCCGTCGCCTGCGATTGCCAGGATAGCATCGGGGTAGTGGCGGACAACTTCGGCAAAGGCAAGAATAACCTTGTCAAAACCTTTCTCGACAATAAGCCGGCCGGCTGTAAAAATACGCCTGCCACGGCCTTCGAAACCCAGCTCGTCCATTGCCGGATAGGCATCAAGCTCAATACCGCGATGCACGACATTAACCTGCTTTTCGCCAATAAACCGACTGATATCGGCAAGGTTGGCATGGGCATGGGTAAACAGGGTATCGCTACAGGCAGCAGCCCACTTCGAAACGGCCAGCTTTTTCTCCAGATCGTAGGCCCCCAGAAACAGGGTAAAACGCGTGTTCGGCAGGAAAGGTTTTGCCAGCAACAAAACCAGCGCTGGGTAATGCCCCCAAAACATATGCACGACATCGGGCTGGCGTTTCGCCAGACGATTAGCCAGGCGCGCCGCATTGGCTAGCAAGAACAGGCACTTGGCCTTTTCGCCCCAACCCCAGCCCCGCGAAAAAGCAATCCGCATGGCCAACGCCAGCAGCCGAGCCAGGCCCGGCTTCCAAAAAATAGCCCGCAGATATTCCAGACAAGAGCCTGGTGTTACGGCCTTGTCATCGCCCCGCAGCGACAGCGTATCGACCACATGCCCCAGCTTGCGAAGGGCCCGTACGTCGCGAACAGCAAAGGTTTCCGACGGAACGGGAAAGGCCATAAAGACCATGGCGATATGCATTAAACCTGTGCCTCCAGCCCGGCGACCACCGCCTTGGCGCGAACCTTCCAGGTGTATTTTTCTTCCAGCGCCAGCGACGCGCCCTTCCCCATTTCAGTGCGTAAGGCCGGATTCTGAGCCAATTTATCCACTGCCTGCACCCACAACTCAAAGCCTTCAGGGTCGACGATGATGGCAATGTCGTCCCTTAACACCTCGCGCAGTACCGGGAAGTCGGAAATTACCATCGGCCTGCCCGAGGCCATGTACTCGAACACCTTCAAAGGCGACATCCAGCGCGATGTATCCCGGCCAGCCGCAGTTTTCGGCCCGTGCTGATAGGGGGCAAGCAGCACATCGCAGGCCAGTAAAAACGACGCTACCTGACGAGGCTCGCGCTGCCCGTACCACGTTATATTCTGGCTGCGCTGCAGGGATTTCCAATGCTCAATTTCCTCAGCCTTGCCACCCATAATATGAAACTCATGCATGGGAAACCGCTGGGCCAGGCGCAGCACAAGCTCGATACCGTTACCGGCCCGCAGGCCTCCGGCGTATCCGACCTGACACCCCGTTACCGTACCGGAAAGCTCAAAACGCTGGGCCGTATCCGGCAAATTCGCCCCATCGTGAGCCACCAGCCACTGCATACCCCGACCTACCGCTTCCGGATAAGCGGACTGCACATCGGCTAAAAGGCCTTCCGAGATCACCACGCAGCGCTTGACGTTGGCACTGTTCAAAAGGCGCCCAACCAGCAGCCGTAGCGGTTTGCTGTGGGGCACCTCGTGAAGCTCGACCACCACCGTCATGCCAAGCAGGCTGGCAAAAAATGCAGAAAGCAGGCAGCGTGCGTAGCATACGTCGGACTTATATCGAAACCTGGCTTTTAAGGCCTGCATAAGCCCATAGACAATGGGGCTAAGCTGCGGCACGGTTCCCGCCCAGCTTGCCGATATGCGGAAATCGGGAGGCACAGCGTAGCGTGTAAACGACGCATCAGTATCCTGGTCCCTACATTTGGCGTGCAGTACAACCTGGTGACCATTGGCGGCCAAAGCGGCGCACATTTGCATAACATGAACCGCATTGGCAACAGGCCTGGCAATGGGGCTGTTCGACAGATATGAAATTTTCAACGTCACTGCTACGCCCCCAGCAACCGTGCAAGTCTGGGGCAATGGCGTCGAAGCACCCCACGCACGGCGTAATGGGCAAAGTAATACAGGCTGGCCAGCAGGGGAAGCTTCTCGATATGGCGATACAACTGCCAGTTATACGACGAGGCATCCAGCTTGTTCGATGACACCGACTCGTTGCGTACCCGGTACGTTCCTAGCGGCTCTTGTATTGCATAGGCGTAGTCAACCTTCTTTAACAAGCACAGCCACAGGCCAAAGTCCTGGCGCTTACGGATCAGCGGCATTTCCACCTTGCCAAAATAGCGGCTGTCGTAAATGGCCACAAAACAACCAATAACATTCGTCTTTAGCAGTTGCCGGTAACTGACCCGTGCCGGCACATGTACGGGCGACAGCTTTGCCCCAGCCTCGTCCACCCTTTCATAGGCGGAAAAAACAAACGGGTATTGATTGGCCTTCATAAATTCGATTTGCCTGTCCAGCTTATTGGGAAACCAGCTATCGTCCGAGTCCAGGAAAGCAATGTAGCGCCCTTGCGCCGCCCTGATGGCCGTATTTCTGGCCACCGCCGCGCCACCGTTTTGCGGCAGCCTGATCAGCTTGATACGGCTATCGGCGTCGGCCAGCCGCTGAACAATAGCGCAGGAATCATCGGTGGAACAGTCGTCCACGATAATCATTTCCCAGTCCTGTAAAGTTTGCGCCTGAACCGATGCAATCGCAGCCGCAATAAAGTCAGCCGAATTGTAGAGCGCGGTAATAACAGATACTTCCGTCACGACGACCTCGGCAAATAACGGCCGAAACGAACCAGCACGACGCGCCGCAGCAAAGCCCGACACGCCCGGTACAGCTCGCCCGCCCGCATAGCGCGCCAATGCTTGCGAATAAACAGCCAGTTTCCCGTGACAATATTATGGTGCGCGCGCTCGCCAGCGTGGTCGCACGAAATGGCAATGGCCTGCGGCTGCGAAGCCAGGCGCTTGCCTGCAATTAACAGGCGTGCCAGCAAATCGCGGTCTTCCGACGACGGCATGGTTTCGTCGAACCCTGCAAAATCCAGGAACAACTGGCGTTTAATATTGAAATTAGATCCCACCACACCCGGGTTAGAGTAAAAAACGCTACGTTGCCCCGCCGCGCTATCGGGCATCAGCTTATAAGCCTGCAAGGTATCGTCGGGCAAGCGCCGCATTAACTGCCCCACCACAACGTCGGCTTCCAATTCAAGAAAGCGCTGCGCCACCTTTTCAAGGTAATCGCCCTGCCATAAGTCGTCGTCGTCCAGAAAGGCAATGACATCGCCGCGTGCTTCCTGTGCACCGTGGTTGCGCGCCTTGCCCGGCCCGATTCTAGGCGGCGTACGAAGCACCCGGACGGTTTCCGGAAGAATGGACTGGTCAACCGCAGACCGGCCGTTGTCGACGACCAGTACCTCGAAGGGTTGCAGGCTTTGGGCCAGCGCCGACGTAACCGACGCAACCAGCATCGCCGGGCGATCTGCCGTGGGAATCACAACCGATATCTTCAGCACAGTATTAAGCATAAAGGTAGGACCTGGATATTGGGTTACAAGCCCGGGCTGGCTATGATCTGCTCATAGCTACCCTGACGC
>DATCVA010000259.1:0-7451 GCA_036567205.1 Eoetvoesiella sp.
CCACTCTTGCTCGGCCTCGCTAAGCCCCGCGTTCAGGATGTCTTTGCTGAAAACCGAAGCCAGGCCCAAAATAGCCAAACGGCGCGCAGCGGGGCCTGTGCCGCTTTCGGCAAACTGGCGATACCGGCGCAAATGGCGCAAAACATCGAATACGCCCTCAGCCAGTTCGCTACGATCGCGCGAACCAAGCTTCGGGTGGGCCCGCAACCAGCGCGACAAGACCATGTCGGCCGGGTGCTCCCATTGCAAAATTTCACCCAGCACGCTGCGCACTTGTTCAATGCGAACCGCCGACATGACGTAAGGTTTATTACCCGTTGCCGGCGCCCTTCTTTCTTCGACTCGTTTGTCGCTAAAGCCCGAACGCGCAGGTTTTGATCGCCTGGTTCTTTCTGTGTTATTCATTTCCTGCCTTTATTGTCTGGGCGCAATCTGACGCCATAACGAACGCTCGACTCGCAATACCTTGAACCTGGACACGTTGCATCGCATCCAGTGAAACACGCCTTTCAGCCAGCCACCGCGTTACCTGAGCATAAAGATGATGCTCAACTTGCAATACCCGCTCGGCCAGACTGTCGGGTGTGTCGTCCGACAGAACAGCCACTGCCCCTTGCGCGATAACCGGGCCGTGATCTACCTCCGGGGTCACAAAATGTATGGTGCAGCCATGCCATTGCACTCCGGTTGCCAACGCCTGCCGATGCGTATGCAAACCAGGAAAAGCAGGTAATAACGAGGGATGAATATTGATTAGCCGGCCATTAAACCTCTGTACGAAGCCAGGTGTCAGGATCCGCATGAAACCTGCAAGCAAAACATAGTCGGGTTGGTAGGCTTCAATAGCCTGCGCAAGCGCCGCATCAAAGTCATTGCGCGACGCGTAATCACGATGCGGCACCAGTTTAGCCTCAATCCCCTGTTCGCGCGCCCAGGCCAAGCCAGAGGCATCGTCCCGATTGGCAATAACAGCGCAAATTTGGGCAGGCAATGCGTGTTCCCGTACCGTATTAACAATGGTTTGCATATTGGAGCCGCGCCCTGAAACAAGTATGACGAGGCGGCAAGGAGACAAAATCGATGCGGACAAAATAATTTTCCTGAGGAAGCCAATCTAAAATTGTAAACTCTCGGATGTGAAACATACTCCAAAAATTTATCGCACCCTTCCCCGTTACGATAGTCAGCGCCCCAGCGCGGTCACTATCGGCAACTTCGACGGCGTCCATCGCGGACATCAGGCTATTCTGGCGCGTGTCGGCCAATTGGCGGCCGACCGTCAATGGTCCCCCACCGTCATGACCTTTGCGCCGCATCCGCGTGCTTATTTTGCATCACGCGGCCAGCGTCCCGAGCTGATACCCACGCAAATCAGCAGTTTGCGGGATAAAGTCTGGGCATTGGCCCGGCTAAATGTCGAACAATTGGCGCTAGAGCGTTTTAATCAGGCGCTGGCCGACATGTCGGCCGAAACGTTTATTAAAGAGTTGCTTGTCAAAGGTCTTAACACGCGCTGGCTATTGGTGGGCGAGGATTTCCGCTACGGCCACAAACGCAGCGGCGACGTCGAGCTGCTGCGCCGTGCCGGCCGGCAATATGGATTTGAGGTTGAAACGGTTGCCGATGTGGTTGACGAGTATGGCCATCGCATATCCAGCTCTGAAGTGCGCACCGCTTTGGCCGTTGGCAAGCTGGAGCGGGCCGAGCACCTGCTGGGCCACACCTATCGCATCAGCGGACACGTCGTTCACGGCCAGAAACTCGGCCGCACGATCGGCTACCCCACCCTGAACCTGCGTGTGCCCTTGCTGTGCGCCGCGCGCTCGGGCGTCTATGTCGTGCGGGCGCACGGGCTGGCGGAACAACCCCTAAACGGCGTAGCCAGTTTAGGGGTTCGTCCCACCGTCACGGACACCGGACGCGTAATGCTCGAGGTCCATCTTCTGGACTGCCATATCGATGCATACGGTAAACTCACACGAATTGAGTTCCTTAAGTACTTAAGGGACGAAGAAAAATTTCCTGATCTTCCCACTATGATCGCTGCCATCGACAACGATGCGCAAAGCGCTCGCGACTACTTCGCCCTCCATGGACTATAGAAACACTTTAAACTTGCCCGAAACCCCTTTCCCCATGCGGGGCGACCTTGCCAAACGCGAACCTGCCTGGATCGCCGAGTGGGAAGAAAAAAAGGTGTACGCCGCTATCCGGGCCGCCAGCAAAGGCCGCCCCAAGTTCGTGCTTCATGATGGCCCTCCGTACGCCAATGGCGATATCCATATTGGACATGCCGTCAACAAGGTCCTTAAAGACATCATTGTCAAAAGTCGCTTTATGGCGGGGTATGACGCCCACTACGTGCCGGGCTGGGATTGCCACGGCATGCCGATCGAAATCCAGATCGAAAAGAAATACGGCAAGCACCTGCCTGTTGCCGAGGTTCAATCCAAGGCCCGCGCTTATGCCTACGAACAAATCGACCGGCAACGCAAAGACTTCAAGCGTCTGGGCGTTTTGGCCGAGTGGGAAAAGCCTTACCTTACAATGAGCTTCAGCAACGAAGCCGACGAGCTTCGGGTGTTGGCGCGCATATTCGACAAGGGCTACGTATTTCGTGGGCTTAAACCCGTCAACTGGTGTTTTGATTGCGGCTCTGCGTTAGCCGAAGCAGAGGTCGAATACGCCGACCGCAAAGATCCCGCTGTCCATGTTGCGTTCAAGTTTGGCGACAAAGAGAAGCTTGCGCACGCCTTCGGATTGCCCAGCGTCGACGACGGAGCTGTTGTCATTTGGACTACGACGCCCTGGACACTGCCGGCTAACCAGGCGCTTAATGTAAGCCCGGAACTCGACTATGCCCTCGTCAAGCTTGCACAGCCGCGTGCGACAGGCTCAGTTTTGCTGCTTGCCAAAGACCTGGTCGAATCCTGCCTGAGCCAATGGCATCTGCAAGGCGAAATCATCGCCACAGCCAAGGGCTCGGCGCTGACCAATCTTGAATTCAAGCATCCGCTGTATGACCTGGACCCAGGCTACCAGCGCATGTCGCCGATATACCTGGGCGACTATGTCACGCTAGACGCAGGCACCGGCGTAGTGCACTCGTCGCCCGCCTATGGTATTGAAGACTTTATATCCTGCAAGACTCATGGCCTAAGCGACGATCAGATCATCAACCCCGTCATGGGCGATGGACACTATGTCGACAGCCTGCCTGTATTTGGCGGCCTGATGATCTGGAAGGCCAATCCAAAAATTGTCGAGGCGCTTGAAACAGTTGGTTCCCTGCTCAAGGTAGAGCCGCACACGCACAGCTATATGCATTGCTGGCGCCACAAAACCCCTATTATCTATCGAGCAACCAGTCAATGGTTTGCCGGCATGGACCGTCAACCCAAAGCCGGAAAGACATTGAGGGAAGCGGCGCTTGAAGGAATTGACAAGACCGAATTCTATCCAGCCTGGGGACGCGCGCGCCTGCATGCCATGATCGCCAACCGCCCTGACTGGACCCTGTCGCGTCAGCGCCAGTGGGGCGTGCCAATGGCGTTTTTTGTACATAAGCAAACTGGCGAGCTGCATCCGCGCACCGTTGAGCTTCTGGAAGAGATTGCGCAGCGTGTAGAGCAACACGGTATTGAGGCATGGCAATCGCTCGATCCCAAAGAGCTTCTGGGAGACGAAGCCGATCAGTACGAGAAAAACCGCGACACCCTGGATGTCTGGTTCGACTCAGGCTCAACCCACGCCACCGTGCTTGGCGGTCAGGACCATACGTTTAAAGGCTCGCACGCCGACGAACTGAAATGGCCCGCCGACCTTTATCTTGAAGGCTCCGACCAGCACCGCGGCTGGTTCCACTCGTCGCTGCTAACCAGTTGCATGCTCTATGGTGCGCCGCCCTACAAAGCACTGCTAACACACGGCTTTGTGGTTGATGGCGCCGGCCGGAAAATGAGCAAGTCGGTGGGCAACGTGATCGCGCCGCAAAAAATATCCGACTCGCTAGGTGCGGAAATCCTGCGTTTATGGACCGCCTCAACAGATTACTCAGGCGAACTGTCGATTTCCGACGTTATTCTGAAGCGCGTCGTCGAAGGCTACCGCCGAATTCGCAATACACTGAAGTTCCTGCTAGGTAACCTGCAAGATTTTGACATTAACAGCAATGCCGTACCGCTGGACAAAATGTTTGAAATCGACCGCTATGCCCTGGCTATGACCGCGCAAATGCAAGCCGAAACCTTAAGCAACTACAAGCGCTACGAATTCCATCCCTCGGTGGCCCGGCTGCAAATTTTCTGCTCCGAAGACTTGGGCGCCTTTTATCTGGACGTTCTGAAAGACCGCCTGTACACAGCCGGGAAAAACAGTGTCGCCCGTCGCTCGGCGCAAACAGCCGTGTATCACATTACACACACTTTGCTGAAGCTGTTGGCCCCGATCACATCGTTTACTGCCGAAGAAGCCTGGAAAGACTTGCATGCCGGCAAAGAAGTCTCCAGTATCTTCACCGAGCTGTTCCATGCCTTGCCCGGCCAGGTCGACGCACAGGTCCTTAACGAAAAATGGACACGTCTGCGTGAAATCCGTGCCGACGTCATGCGTAAAATTGAAGAAGTCAGGGCAACGGGGGAAATTGGCTCATCGCTGGCCGCCGAACTCGATCTTTATGCCGCTGGCGATGACTTTGCCTTACTGGCATCGCTCGAAGACGACCTGCGCTTTGTGTTGATTGTTTCCCGAGCCAACCTGCATCAGGGCGAAGGCGCGCTGCGTATCGAAGTCAGCCCCAGCGCGAACAAAAAATGCGACCGTTGCTGGCACCATCGCGCCGATGTTGGCCGCGACCCCGAGCATCCCGAAATTTGCGGTCGCTGCGTAGACAATTTGTTTGGCTCGGGCGAGTTGCGTCAACATGCCTAGCACCAGTTCTTTAAATTCAGCCAACCCCAGAAACACAAAACGTTTCATGGGTTGGCTGCTGGGCGCCCTGGCAATCGTGGTCATAGACCAGATTACAAAAATCTATTTTGATAGCCATTTGGCCTATGGCGAACGCTGGCATGTGCTGCCGTTTTTTGACTTCACTCTGCTATATAACCCCGGGGCGGCGTTCAGCTTTCTTGCCGATGGCCAGGGCTGGCAACGGTGGCTATTTACCGCTATTGCACTGGGTGCGGCAGGGCTGATTATCCATTTGCTCCGGCGTCATCCCGGTCAATGGCTGTTTTGTTCATCGCTCATGACAATTTTGGGCGGTGCGCTCGGTAATTTACTGGACCGCATCCAACATGGCCACGTTATTGATTTTTTATTGTTTTATTGGAATAGTTGGTATTTCCCGGCGTTTAACATTGCCGATATAGCGATTACCTGCGGTGCTGTTTTATTGATAATCGACGAGCTGTATCGTATAAAACGCGAGCGCGGCAAAGCTGCCAAATCCACCTGAACTCATCCTATAAGAGCGCTGTTATGCACGACCTCGCACAAAAACGACTTGTTTTGGGACTGACTGGCGGCATTGCCTGCTACAAAGTCGCCGAGCTGTTACGGCGCATGCTTGACCAAGGCGCTGTGGTCGACGTGGTCATGACCGAAGCAGCCACCCACTTCATTACCCCCACAACCATGCAGGCCCTGTCCGGCCGGCCCGTGTTTGTCGACGCCTGGGATCAGCGAATGCCCAACAACATGGCGCATATCAATCTTACCCGCGGGGCCGATGCCATATTGATTGCTCCGGCCAGTACGGACTTCATGGCAAAACTCGCCAACGGCCTGGCCGACGACTTGCTATCTACGCTGTGTGTTGCCAAAGGCCCTTGCCCGCTACTGGTAGCCCCGGCCATGAATCGCGAAATGTGGTTGCACCCAGCCACTCAGCGCAACGTACAACAACTCATCGCCGACGGCGTCACCCTGCTGGGGCCCGGCGAAGGGGATCAGGCCTGTGGCGAGATCGGCAGCGGCCGCATGCTCGAGCCTCACGAACTACTGTCTGAACTTATCAGTTTTTTTCAGCCCAAGGTTTTAGCTAATCGCCGGGTTTTGATTACGGCGGGCCCAACCACGGAACCCATCGATCCGGTTCGCGTCATTACCAACCGCTCCTCTGGAAAAACCGGCTATGCCATAGCACAGGCGGCACAAGAAGCAGGCGCCCGCGTTGTATTAATTTCCGGACCAACGGCATTACCCGCGCCCTATGGGGTAACACGCGTCAATGTCGAAAGCGCCCGCGACATGCACCGTGCTGTCATGAGCTCGGTCAATGACGCTGATATTTTTATTTCTGTGGCGGCAGTGGCTGACTGGCATGTAGTCAATGCATCCGACAACAAGTTAAAGAAGACGGGGCCTGCCGCCCAGGCGCCCGAGCTGCAGTTTGCGGCCAACCCCGACATACTGGCCGAGGTCGCGCAGCTAAAGCCCGGCCCCTGGTGCGTGGGTTTTGCCGCCGAAACCGAAAACCTGTATGAATACGCCGAAGCCAAGCGTGTACGCAAAGGTGTGCCGCTGCTGGTTGGAAACTTGGCCCAACAGGCCATGAACGCCGATGATACCCAACTCGTTCTTTTCGATGACCAGGGCGCCCATGCCTTGTCGAGCCTACCCAAAATCGAAGCCGCACGGCAACTGATTCGTGCCATTTCAATCAGGCTGGCCGCGCACCTTATTCCATTTCCAAATCAACCGTGACCTTTGTCGGCTTTGCTTGCCGTACAAAGGTACTGTCTGCGCTTCGCCTTCGTGTTCACAATTGATTTGGAAATGGTATTAACTCTAACTGATCAGTATCTCAAACCGTGAAGAAAATTGCTTTAAAAATTTTAGACGCCCGTATGGCCGAATACTTGCCCTCCTATGCAACGGAAGGTTCTGCAGGCCTGGATTTACGTGCCTGTATCGACGGGGCAATTACGCTTGCGCCCGGTGCAACCGAGCTTATTCCAACGGGTCTTTCAATTCATATCGCGAATCCCGCATACGCAGCCATGATATTGCCGCGTTCCGGGTTGGGGCATAAGCACGGCATTGTTCTTGGAAACCTTGTCGGCTTGATTGATTCAGACTACCAGGGGCCGTTAATGGTATCGGCATGGAATCGCGGGCAAAACGAATTTACCCTGCAGCCCATGGAGCGCCTGGCACAGCTGGTTATTGTGCCAATCCAGCAAGTCCAATTCGATATCGTGGACGATTTTGAAGATAGCTCGCGCGGCATCGGCGGTTTTGGCAGTACCGGCCGCTCGTAAAGCAGCCCCCGCAAAGCTACCCCACCATCATCAGACTTGCATTGCCGCCCGCAGCCGCCGTATTGATGCTAACCGACACTTCGCGCAGCAGGCGATCCAGGGCATACTCGCGGCCGGAAAGGATTTCATCACTGCTTAACCCCTGAACAGAGACAATAGCTCCCGTGCGCGCGGCTACCACCTGAT
>DATCVA010000260.1:0-8706 GCA_036567205.1 Eoetvoesiella sp.
GCATTATATGAGCGAGGGCGACGAGGCAACACGCCAAAGCGCATGGTCCTTCCACCGTCTGGGGTACACGCAGCTTACCTCGCCGCCCGGCACGGCGTTAGTATTCCAAACCCAACGCAGCTGGATTTCGATTATGGAACAAAACCGTTCGTTGCTGGCGGGCATGCTGACGGGATCCATCTTGTTTGCAGCTTTGGCCGCCAGCGCATTGGCGCCGCGCATATTGCAACTGGGCGGCGTACAGAACCGTGTGCGATTTCTTTGCACTGAAGACCATATTCAGTTGGTGTATCAGCCTATTTTCGATTTAAACTCGAATCAGCCCGTGGGTTGTGAAGTGCTTATGCGTATCCATGAAGGCAGGCATATATGGATGCCCGATCAGCTTATTCCGGCCATCCTGAAGTCCGGCCTGACTCATCACTACGATCATGTCGTTGCCCGCAAGGCGATACGCGAACTGGCCAGCTATCTTCCTGTTCAAGAAAGCGGTTTCAAAATTGCGCTGAATTTTTTTCCCGAGAGCATTGATGGAATCACGCTTGTACCGATGCTGCAGAAGGCTTTACAAAGCGCTGCAAGAGACGATTTCCACATATGCATCGAAGTTACAGAGCACAGCCTGTCCAGCAAACTGATCGCTGAAACAAACAACTTGAAAGCGCACGGGTTTCGTATTGCCATTGACGATTTTGGCACCGGCTACTCGAATTTGAAATCGGTCTCAACGCTGTCGCCCGACCTGCTGAAAATTGACAGATCGTTTGTTTTCGACCTGGAAGACGCTACGCTGCGCTCTACTCTAATCCCGGAAATCGTCAATATCGCACGTGTAGTTAAGGCCAGGATTGTTGCTGAGGGCATCGAGAAACTTGAGCAAGTTCCGCTTCTGGCCGCCATGGGCGTGCAGTACGGCCAAGGCTACGCACTTGCCCGTCCTATGAATCTACAGGCATTTCTTGCGTTCATGAGCAAGGCGCGGTGAACTCAGCTACACGACCTGCTTCGCCTTCGACGTCTGACCACTGATTGGCCCTGTTCGAAAACCGGCAAGGTGATCCGAACGTGCAATAGCCGTTTTTAAAGCTCTTGGCTACATCAACGCTCTAGTTATGCTTAAAAACAAATCCCAAATAATGAACAACAATATAAATATTGGACAATGGCTGGAAACTCCCTTAATATCTGCGCCTGTCACCAAGACACAAATTCATAGCCATAAATTGGGGATAAGCCCCACGCAGCTCGGCAAAGACCGGACTGTAGTTTTTTAGAAATCAGGAACAGGAGCAACAAACATGAGTCATTTTCCCCGCTGGATGAAGAACCTTGCCATAGGTGCGGCTGTCATTTGCGCAGCACCGGCAGCGATGGCGGCCAACAGTTTGCAGGACATTCGAGATCGCGGCGAAATCGCTATTGGCGTTGACGTAGGGCAGGCCCCATTCGGCATTGTCGATGCGCAAATGAAACCCAGTGGGTCCGATGTCGAGGCTGCCCAGTTGCTGGCGGCGGATTTGGGCGTCAAGCTTAAGATCGTTCCTGTTTCTCCGGCCAACCGGATTCCAATTTTGTCGACCGGCAAAGTCCAGGCCGTGATGGCGTCTTTTTCGATTACTGAAGAGCGCAAGCGCGTCGTCGGATTTAGCTCTCCGTACTCGATGATTCAGTCGGCGGTGTTCGCGCCTGCCAGCCTTAAGGTCGAGTCAGTGCAAGACCTTGCGGACAAGTCCATCGCCGTGGCCCGCGGTTCGACGAACGATATATTGATCACGGAAAATACCAAGGGCGTTCCGGGCGTGAAAATCATGCGCTATGACGATAACGCTACATCATTGACTGCCATCGCCAGCGGACAACAGGAAATCTATGTGGCGGCGCCGGCTCTGGTTGCCGAGCTTAACGGCAAAATGGACCCGTCTAAAAGACTGGAAGAAAAGATGGTGTTGAAGACCTTCCCGATTGGGGTGGGCCTGAAGAAAAACGATCTCGAACTAACTGCCTGGATTAACGAGTGGGTCAAAACCAACCTGGCCAATGGCAAGCTTAACGATATCTATAAGCGATATCATGGGGCTTCCTTGCCTGCGGAATGGACTGGAAAATAAGCACTCTACGACGCAACCAACTAAATCGGTTGCGTCTTTCTTTTTTGGAGTTACCGTGACTGATGCCGCTAGCGTCATTCGATTGCATCCTAATGACGATGTCGTAATTGCTACACGACAGTTAATGACGGGTACCGTCATTCAAAGTGAAAATCTGCCCGTAAAGGGGTTGATTCCAGCCGGGCATAAAATAGCGGTCAATAGTATTACCAAGGGCCAGTTCGTCCGGCGTTACGACCAGCTGATTGGCGTTGCGACTCAGGATATTGCCCCGGGCCAGCATGTGCATACACATAATCTGGCAATGGTCGAGTACGACCGCGACTATGATTATTGCGCAGGCCGCAGCGAAACCGTTATGTCTTCGCAGCCGGCAACCTTCATGGGAATTCGGCGCGACGACGGCCGTATCGCAACGCGCAATTACATTGGAATTCTGACAAGTGTGAATTGCTCGGCCACTGTTGCGCGCGCGATTGCCGATTATTTTCGGCGCGATATTCATCCCGATGCTCTGGCCGCGTATCCCAATGTTGATGGGGTTATTGCCTTGCCTCACACAATAGGCTGCGGGATCGATACGCAGGGCGAGTCCATGACTTTGCTACGCCGCACGTTGGCTGGCTACGCCCGGCACGTCAATTTTCATAGCGTTTTGTTCGTTGGGCTGGGTTGCGAGGCGAACCAGATCGGTGATGTGATGTCTACGCACAACCTCCAGGAAGGCGCCAAGCTTAGGACCTTTACGATCCAGGAGACCGGCGGTACGGCAAAGACGGTGGCGCATGGCATAGAAACAGTCAGGCAAATGCTGCCCGAGGCGAATCGGGTCAGCCGCGAGCCTGTGCCGGCATCGCATCTTGTCGTCGGATTGCAATGCGGCGGCTCGGATGGTTATTCAGGTATTACGGCTAACCCCGCTCTGGGGGCGGCCGTTGATATGCTGGTCCGCAACGGCGGCACCGCTATTCTGTCCGAGACTCCAGAGGTTTATGGCGCCGAGCATTTGTTGACGCGCAGAGCAGTTTCGCGCGAAGTCGGCCAGAAGCTTGTGGATAGAATTAAATGGTGGAAAGACTATTGCGCCCGTAACGGCGCCGAGCTGAACAACAATCCCTCGGCTGGAAATAAGGCGGGCGGGCTTACCACCATTCTTGAAAAATCGCTGGGCGCGGTTGCCAAGGGCGGCACCACTGATCTGATGGATGTGTACGAGTATGCGCAACCGATTGCGGAGCGCGGCTTCGTTTTCATGGACTCGCCTGGATATGATCCCATTTCAGCCACGGGGCAGGTAGCCTCTGGCGCCAATCTTATCTGCTTCACCACTGGGCGCGGGTCGGCCTACGGCTGCGCGCCTTCGCCATCGATCAAGCTGGCCACAAACACTGCTTTGTGGACACGCCAGGAAGAGGACATGGACATCAACTGCGGCACGATTGTCGATGGCGTCGAGACAATAGAGCAGGTGGGCGAGCGTATTTTCCGAATGATGCTGGAATGCGCCTCGGGTGAACGCACCAAGAGCGAAGTTCACGGCTATGGGCAGAACGAGTTCGTGCCATGGCAACCTGGGGTTATTACCTGAAATGTCCAGCGCTTCACATTTAATTGCATTGGATTGGGGAACCTCTTCGTTACGCGCCGAGTTAATGGATGTGCATGGCGAAGTGCTTCGCAGGGCCAGCACGAACGAGGGCATTTTATCGGTCGCGAATCGCGGGTTTCACGAAGTGTTCAGCAGGCTGGTCGCCGACTGGCTGCATGACTATCCTGATAGCCTGGCATTGGCTGCCGGCATGATAGGCAGCCGGCAGGGCTGGTACGAGGCTCCCTATGTGCCGTGCCCCGCTGGTTTTGACGAGCTTGGCGACGGCCTGATCTGGGCGAACGAAACCAGTATGCCTTTCGGCTTTGTTCCTGGCGTGGTCAACTACCACGCAAATGGGGTGCCCGATGTAATTCGCGGCGAAGAGGTGCAAATTTTCGGCGCACTGGACGCGCTGGGCCTGGACGGCGGCATATTCGTTCTTCCAGGCACCCATAGCAAATGGGCGCTGGTGGAAAAGCGTCGCATCGTACGCTTTCATACCTTCATGACGGGCGAGCTTTTTGCCTTGCTGCGGCAACACTCGATATTGTCGCGCATGATGCCGTCGCAAGATACAACGTCCTGGGAGCAGGGGCGCAGCAGCTTTATTCAAGCCTGCCAGCTTGCGGCCGATGGCGCATTGCTGCATCGATTGTTTTCCGTGCGGGGCCTGGGCTTGTTTGGCAAGTTGGCCGATGATCTGCAGTCGGACTATTTGTCGGGTCTTGTAATCGGCGAGGAAGTCCGCGAGGCGCTGTCGATGGCCGCTGGTATTGTCCCGGACCACGTTCACCTGATTTGCAAGCCATCGCTCGTTGAACGTTATCAAACTGCGCTGTCCGTCTTTGGCGTCGATAGCTCGGACTGTACGCAGCAGGCCAGTTCGCGTGGATTGCTGGCCATCGCGCGCGAGCGTTCATTGATTTCATAACGCATAAAACCTGATTTCGACAAGGAAAATTCGTGCATCTTCACTCTTATCTAGATAAATTTCCGCTGATTGCCATCCTTCGGGGCGTCAAGCCCGAAGAGGTGGTGGATGTTGCCGGGCAAGTACTGGAAGCGGGTTTTCAAATACTCGAGGTGCCGCTGAACTCGCCACGCCCTCTGGAAAGTATTGAGCTGCTTGTCAAACATTTTCCGGATCACATCATTGGCGGGGGCACGGTGATGTCGCCCGACGATGTAAAAAACATAGCTGCTGCGGGCGGACGGTTGATTTTCATGCCGCACAGCGATCCGGCGGTGGTTCGTCAGGCGAAACTTTCCGGAATGCTGTGCATTCCGGGCGTGGCGACTCCAACCGAGGCCTTTGCGGCTTTGGCTAATGGCGCAGACGCCTTGAAGCTTTACCCCGCCGAACAAATTACGCCTGTCGTGGTGAAGGCCTGGCGCGCGGTTGTGCCCAGTAACTACAGGCTGCTTCCTGTGGGCGGGATCACGCCCGATAATATGGAGGCCTACCTGCGTGTCGGCGCCAATGGTTTCGGCCTGGGTTCGGCGCTATACAAGGCTGGCATGAAGGCGGCAGATGTTGGCGCGAATGCGCGTGCTTTTCGCGATGCGGTTGCCAGACTCACTGCCCAGGGTTTGTTCAAGGCTTAAGCGTTGTTATTGGTTATCGTACAAAAAAGCCGATGGGATCATCGGCTTTTTTCTATTGCGGGACCGATCAGGCGCTTACAGCCCGTTGCCGACGAACTGCCGCAGTTCCGGGGTTGACGGGTTGTCCAGGATTTCACCGGTCCCCGTTTCCCATACTTTGCCGTTGTGCATGAAGATGATCTGATTGGCCACACGTTGCGCAAAAGCCATTTCGTGGGTGACAAGCACCATAGTCATGCCGTCGCGCGCCAGGTCTTCCATGACGCGCAGGACTTCGCCGGTAAGCTCTGGATCCAGGGCCGAGGTGACTTCGTCAAACAGCATGACTTGCGGCTGCATGGCCAAAGACCGCGCAATGGCGACACGTTGCTGCTGACCGCCTGAAAGCTGCTGTGGGTAGGCGTGGATTTTGTCTTCCAGCCCGACCTGGCACAGCACTTTTTCGGCCTGCTCGCGCGCCTGGCTCCGGTTCAGCTTCTTCACCCAGCGCGGGGCAAGGGTAATGTTTTGTTCTACCGTCAGGTGAGGAAACAGGTTGTAGCTTTGAAACACGATACCCACGTCCATACGCAGATGACGCATGGACGTTTTGCTGTCGTGCGCCTTATGTCCGCAGACTTCGATTTCGCCGCTTTGAATGGCTTCCAGCCCGTTGATGCACCGCAAGGCGGTGCTCTTGCCCGATCCGCTGCGGCCTATCAGGGCCACTACCTGACCCTGGGCTACGTCGAACGACACGCCATGCAGTACTTTGTTCGCTCCGAAGCTTTTATGGACGTTGGTAAGTTTAACTATTGTTGACATTAAGTTTAGCCTCCAGCTTGCGGCTCCACATGGCTAGGGGAAAGCACAAACAGAAATAAATGGCAGCCACCATGGTAAATATAAGGAAGGGCTGAAATGTTGAGTTGTTAATGAGTTTGCCGGTATAGGTAAGGTCGGCTACGCCGATCACCGATGCAAGGGATGTGTTCTTGATGACCTGCACGGCAAAGCTGACTGTCGGCGGCGTCGAGATCCGCAGCGCCTGGGGCAATATCACCAGCCATAACGATTGAGTGCGTGACAGCGCCAGGCACTCGGCAGCTTCCCACTGCGTCCGCGAGACTGACTCGATGCCTCCGCGCCAGATTTCGCCGAAATAGGCGGCGGCATAGATCACAATGGCAATGCTGGCAGCGAAGAAGACCGAGAGTTCGAAGCCGGCAATGGCCAGCCCGAAATACATCAGCATGATAAGAATAAGTAAAGGCGTGCCCTGGATGACTTGCACATAAATGGATGCAATGCAGCGCAGCAGCCAGGACCTGGATGTCCTGCCCAGTGCCACAGTCAATCCCAATATGCCGCCGCCGGTGAAGGCCGCCAGAGACAGTCCTATGGTCCACATCGTACTGACAGCAATGGCCTGTATTTGGGCTGAAGAAAGATCAGTCATATTGCTTCCTGCTAGATAGATGGGCCAAGGCGCCGGCGGCGTACGAATACGGCCTGGCCGATCAGCCAGCATGCGAACCGGAACAAGAACGACAAGCCCAGATACAAGCCTGCTACAACAATGTAAATCTCGAATGACCGGAACGTAGTTGAATCAACGCGGCTTGCTATCGAGGTTAGCTCTTCGGCGGATATTTGGGACGTGACACTGGTTGTGAGCATCAACAGAATGAATTGACTGGTCAATGCGGGCCATACGTTTTCGATGGCGGGCGGAAACACGATTTTTCGTAGAACCTGCCATTTGGTCAGGGCAAGACAATGGGCGGCCTCTAGCTGTCCTTTGCGTATGGATTCCAGGCCGGCACGCACGATTTCGCAGGTGTAGGCGCTGGTGTTGATGACAAGAGCCAGCACCGCCGCGGTATTCGCCGACAATTTCATGCCCAGGGACGACAAGCCAAAGAAGATGATGAACATCTGCACCAGAAGCGGCGTGTTGCGCACGACTTCGATATAGATTCCGGCTGCCACGCGCACAAGGGCAAATCGGCTGATCCGCGCCACGGCGAACACCGCGCCGACCAGGAAGCCAAGGATGATGGAGACCGTTGCCAACTGGATGGTAAGCCACACTCCTTCGAGTAAAACAGGCCAGTATTCGGCCAGGAAACTGAAATCGAATTGATAGTCCATAATTTTTTATTGCGTTGCCAATGTCTTTTGCAAGCCGGCCTGTATTTGGCCAGCTAGCGCGGGTTCAATCGTCACGGCTCTTCCAGCCCAGTTCGCGCGAGATGCTATTAGCGCAGTCGCGCACCAGGGGGATGAGCGTGTCGATGCGTTCCAGAGGCATGTACGGTACGGTGGTTGCCACGCTGACAGCCCCCGCTATGTGCCGGCGCGCATCGCGAACGGGTGCAGAGACGCAACGGATTCCGCTTTCGTTTTCTTCCAGGTCCACGGCACTTCCAGAGCTGGCATAGCTGCGCATGCGCACAAGGTATTCGGGCCACTCCAGCAAGCCCGGCGGCACAATCGTGGCGTTGCGGGCGATTTGGACGGCGCGGTTGAAATGATGCTGCCATTCTGACTCAGGCATATCCAGCATGAGTGATTTGCCTACGCCGGTCGATGCCATAGGCATGCGGTATCCAGGGCGCGAACGCATTTCCAGGCCTTTGGTGCCCGGTATTTTCTCCAGGTACAAGACGTCTTCGCCGTCCTGGACGCCTAAATGTATGGTGTCGCCGGTCAGGTCTGCAAGCTTGCGTAAATGCGGGCGGGCCAGGACGGCCAGGGGAACTTGATCAAGGGCCACAGTGCCCATCTCAATCAGGCGAGGCCCCAGGGAAAAGCCACTGCCGTCCACCTGGCGCAGCCATCCGCTTTGTAAAAGAAAGCTTACAAGCCGGTGTGTTGTGCTGCGGGTTGTCCCAAGGGCTTTTGACACAGCATGCAAGTCCGACGCGCCCGCAGCGACGGCCTCAATGGCCGCCAGCCCGCGCGCAAGTGTTTGCGTTCCTAATGGCGCCATTGTCTCGTGCGCCTCTGGCTTTGCTCGGGTAGCTTGCCGCGCGGAGTCAGTTATTTTCATGGAGCGAATAGTAAGGTAGTTTTTTTCTCGTGTCCAGTATTTAAAAAATGTTTTATTATTTGGGATTCACTTGTTGGCACGCATATAGCCTGGTACGGCGCCGACCTGGACAGCGGCATCTTCATGGCGAATTGCAATATTGCGGGGCGGCAGGGCGGGCTTACTGTTTTGATGTTTTTTGCGCTGACGGGGCGGTACTGTCGACGTGCACCGGATCGAAGTGCGTCATGACATCCAGCACGGATTCGTTTTGCATGACCCGGTCGCGGGCCCTGACAGCAATGGCGTGGCCCTGCTCAATGGTTAAAGTGGCGTCCATTTCCAGGTCGACCTCTACCCAGATCATGTCGCCCATCTTGCGGGTCTTA
>DATCVA010000261.1:0-2951 GCA_036567205.1 Eoetvoesiella sp.
ATACATAAATACGCGATGGGACACCGCCTGGTTTGGATGAAATGACATCGGCCTCAAACTGCCGGCTCTCGGGATTGATTTTGACGAGACCGGCCACACGCAATACCACTCGGGATACTTGATTCTCGTTGCCGGAGGCGAGCTCATCGGCAAGGCGGTATTCAACCCGGGCTACGGTAACCAGCAACCCAAGCACGCCGGCCCACACCGGTATCAATATCCGCGATAGCGGCACCCCGCAACACCTGTAGCGACGTTGCAGAGCAAGAAAAACCAGCGATAAACCGGCCGTGCCGGCAACCAGGTATATCCAGACCTGAAAGTCCGGCATCTGCGTAAAGCACTGCACCGCGCCCGTGGCGGCAACCACCGCTAAAACGCTTAAACGTCCCGTCACGCCATGCGCTCCCAAATGGAAAAGCGTAGCTATGAAAAGGAGCTAAAGGGGACCTAACAGGACAAGCCGGAGCCAGCGGCTAATACCCGCATTCACTTGTCGTTCAACGCGCCACGCAAGCGAGGCAACACCCGCATCGCGTTGGCAGCCGTTGCACTTACTACCTGATCGCATGGCAACGAACGCAGGTCCGCTAATACCTGCGCTATTTGCGCCACCTCGGCCGGCTCGTTACGCGGGCGTAATGACGCAGACGCATCCAGCCAGGCGGGAGGAATGTCGGGCGCATCTGTTTCCAGCACCAGCGACTCCAGCGGCAACTGTTGTGCCAGACGGCGAATTTGCAGCGCACGTGTGAACGTCATAGCCCCCCCGAAACCCAGGGCGAAACCTTGTTCGATGTACTGCCCAGCCTGCTGAAAACTTCCATTGAACGCATGGGCAATGCCACCGATATGCGAGCGATGACGCAAATGCTTCAGGACAATATCCTGGGAGCGGCGCACATGCAGCAGTACCGGCAGCTCGTAACGAAGCGCCAGATCGAGCTGTGCGGTGTAAAACATTTCCTGCTTGGCACGCATACGGTCTTCAGCCAGCTCCGGCACAAAAAAGTCCAGCCCGATTTCACCGATAGCAACAAACCTGGGGTCGTCAAGCGACGCCTTGATGTGAACCTCAAGAGAATGAAGGTCGGCCTCAATGGCCTGCGGCACATACATTGGGTGGATCCCCAGCGCGTAGTTTCCGCCAGCAAAGGCGTGAGCCAAGTCGCGCACAGGCCCGAAACTGGCGCTGTCCACAGCGGGAATCACAATAGCCCGCACGCCCATTGCACCTGCCCGCTCAATGACGTCTGAACGGTCAGCAGCAAATTCGGAAGCATCTAAATGGCAATGCGTGTCAATTAGCATAAAGGCACCTATTCGGCTATTTTGGCACAGACAGACCAGGAACTCTCTGAACAAGTCGAGCGGTAAGCAGACGTGCTGCGCGGAGATTTATTCAGAGCTCCCCTAGCTATGGCATATCCGTATCTACCAGACAGCCTTTGTCCATAAACAACTGCCGGTGGGCCAGCGCCGCCAACGCGGGGTCATGAGTGACAATGGCGAACGCCGTACCAAACTCTTTGTTCACTCGCACCAGCAAATCGAACATGCTTTCAGCCGTGTAACGGTCCAGATTCCCCGTAGGTTCATCGGCAAGTACACAGGCTGGCCTGGTAACCAGGGCTCGCGCCAGCGCCACGCGCTGCCTTTCCCCCCCTGAAAGCTGGCCCGGATAATGTTGCAGGCGCGCGGCCAGCCCGACTTGCTCCAGCACGATCTGAGCCTGCTCGCGTGCCTTATTGCGATTCTCGCGGCGCACAATAAGCGGCATGGCGACATTATCGAGCGCCGAAAACTCGGACAGCAAATGATGGAACTGATACACGAAACCCAGACTGCGATTGCGCAATTGGCTGCGCTGACCTTCGGATAAACCTTCTGCAGCCATGCCATCGACAGACACCGTGCCCGAGGTGGGCTCGTCAAGCAAACCCAGGGTATGCAAAAGAGTGCTTTTGCCAGAACCCGATGCACCTACGATAGCCACCATTTCGCCCTGCTCGACATGCAGGCTTACATCGCGAAGCACCTCGATGCGGGTCCCGCTTTCTTCATAGGTTTTTACCAGATTCCTGGCAATCAGCGCATGCTGTGTAACGGTATTAGTCATGGCGTAGCACCTGTGCGGGTTGAAGCGTGGACGCGCGCCAGCTGGGATATAACGTCGCCAGCAGCGACAGCACCAGCGATGTCACGGCAATCGTGACGATATCGGAGGGCTGTGGGTTGGAGGGCAAAGCGCTAATGAAGTAAATTTGCTGCGGTAAAAACTGCACCCCGAAAAGGCCTTCGATAAACGGCACAATCACGTCTATATTGTAGGCAATCAACATGCCTAAGCCGACTCCCAGCAAAGTACCTACAACACCGATCAACGAACCTTGCACCAGAAATATTCTGGCGATTTCCCTGGGGGTTGCCCCAAGCGTACGTAAAATAGCAATATCGGACTGTTTATCCTTAACCGCCATAACCAGTGAAGACAAGAGGTTAAACGCCGCCACCGCCACGATCAGCGCCAAAATCAAGAACATCATGCGCTTCTCAGTTTGTACCGCCGCGAACCAGGTCCGATTGTTTTCGGTCCAGTCTTTGGCCTGCACATACGGAGGTAAATCCTGCATCAATTGCCGGGCCACCAGAGGCGCCTGCTGCATATCGGCAATACGCAGCCGCACGCCGCTGGTTCCGCTGTCGCGAAATACTTTTGCGGCGTCCTGATAATTCACAAACGCCAGCGACGCATCATATTCGTAATAGCCGGAAGAAAAAATTCCCGATACGGTAAATTGCCGCATCCGCGGCGCAAAACCTGCCGGCGACACTGAACCTTGCGGCGCCATAACCAGTAGCGTGTCGCCGGTTCGTACACCCAGGGCCCCGGCCAGTTGATTGCCCAGCACAATAGAAAAACTACCCGGCGTCAGGGCGGCAATATCGCC
>DATCVA010000262.1:0-2779 GCA_036567205.1 Eoetvoesiella sp.
TTCACGTGACATCACCGGTGTGTCGACAAAATATGTTCTGACCAAAGAGTTGGAAAGATTTTATGCCGCGCTTCGCGCCTCGACCAAGTTAAAGTGGGTCCATACGCATTCCGCCGGGCTGGATCGCCCGATATTTGGCGAGCTGCAGGCCCGGGGTATCGAAGTCACCGCTTCATCAGGGGCCAATGCCGAGATCGTCGCACATACGGCACTAGCGGGCATATTGTCGCTGGCCAGGCGTTTTCCACAGCTGCAACAGGCGCAAACCCGCCATGAATGGGCGCCTTTGATTGGATCCGAGTTGCCGCAAGACCTGAATGGCCAAACGGCTGTTGTGGTGGGATGGGGGCCAATCGGCCGCCATCTTGCTCGCTTGCTGGGTGCGTTTGGCATAGAAAGTATCGTGGTGCGTAATGGCCCCCAGGTGGTGCCCGAAGTGAAAGCTACCGTTACCTACGATCAAATCAAAAGTGTCTTGCCTCAGGCCGACTGGGTCATTCTGGCATGTCCTTTATCTGATAGAACCTTAAAGCTTATCGACACCGAGGCTTTATCGCTGATGTCGCCAGCCGCTTATCTGGTTAATGTTGCGCGCGGCGAGGTTGTGGACGAGCAAGCCGTCATCAATGCGCTCAAGTCCAGACAGATTGCCGGTGCTTTCCTCGATGTTTTCGAAAAAGAACCACTAGGTCCCGATTCAGCCCTTTGGGATCTGGATAACGTAATAGTTACGCCTCATGCGGCAGGGCACTCGGCCGGGAACTATGACCGGGTTGTCGATATGTTTGTCAAGAACTTAACGAAATGGCATGACCGCGAGCATAGTGCGCAGTCAGTGCGGTAGCCGTGCCGCTATGTCTTCAATCTATTTTATAGAAGTGAAAAATGTTTGATGTCCTGGTAATTGGCGGTGGTAATGCCGCTTTGTGTGCCGCGCTTATGGCGCGTGAGGCGGGCGCAAGTGTCATGCTCCTTGAGTCGGCCCCCAAAGAGTGGCGGGGCGGAAACTCCCAACATACGCGCAATTTGCGGTGTATGCATGACGCTCCTCAGGATGTCCTGGTTGACGCCTATCCCGAAGAAGAGTTCTGGCAAGATCTGCTTAAGGTAACCGGTGGCATCACTAACGAAAAGCTGGCTCGTATTGCTATTCGCGCGTCGTCGACCTGCCGCGACTGGATGCGCAAGCATGGCGTGCACTTTCAGCCGCCCTTGTCGGGCGCTTTGCACGTGGCGCGTACCAATGCGTTCTTTATGGGCGGCGGCAAGGCGCTTATGAACGCTTATTACCGAAGCGCCGAAGCCCTGGGCGTACAGATTCGTTATGACGCTCCCGTCGACTCCCTTGAGCTGGACGGAGACCGGTTTGTCGCCGCGCGCATTGGCAATGAACGCATCGAGGCTAGAGCCTGTGTGGTTGCCAGTGGCGGGTTCGAGTCCAATCGCGAGTGGCTGCGTGAAGCCTGGGGGCAGAACGAGGCCGGAGAATGGCCAGCCGACAATTTCCTGATCCGCGGAACGCGCTTCAATATGGGTGTTTTGCTTAAGTTTCTGCTGGATGCGGGGGCCGACACTATCGGCGATCCAACGCAGTCCCATTGCGTCGCGATCGATGCACGGGCTCCGCTGTATGACGGCGGCATTTGCACACGGATCGATTGCGTATCGCTGGGCATTATGGTTAACAGCAATGCCCAGCGTTTTTATGATGAAGGCGAAGACTTCTGGCCCAAGCGCTACGCTATCTGGGGGCGCCTGGTGGCCCAGCAACCAGGCCAGATCGCTTACTCCATTATCGATGCCAAGGCTATTGGCCGGTTTATGCCACCGGTCTTCCCGGGTACGAAAGCCAATTCGTTGCCCGAGCTGGCGCGTCAGCTGGGCCTGGACGAAGATACCTTTATGCGCACAGTGCAAGACTACAACGCAGCCTGTCGTGTGGGTACATTCGATCACGCCGTGCTGGACGATTGCCACACCGAAGGTTTGACCCCACCCAAAACTCATTGGGCCCGGCCGCTCGATACCGGGCCGTTTTATGCCTATCCGTTAAGGCCGGGCATTACGTTTACGTATCTGGGTGTCAAGATCAACGAAGAGGCTGCGGTTCATTTTAATGGCCAACCCAGCAGCAATTTGTTTGCTGCTGGCGAGGTTATGGCTGGAAACGTTTTGGGAAAGGGCTATACCGCTGGCGTGGGCATGAGCATCGGTACCGCTTTTGGCCGTATTGCCGGTACACAGGCCGCCGCGTCGGCTTTGCGTCAACGACAGTCTGTGGAAGAAACATTATCTCGTGCAGGAACCGAACATGCAGCAACTTGAAGCACTGACCCTAGAAGCCGTTTCACTGGTGCAACCCAATCTGGCCTTGACGGCCGATGAAGCCGAGGTTGACCGGGTAATGACGATCTGCAACGCCTGCCGCTATTGCGAAGGGTTTTGCGCCGTTTTTCCGGCGATGACAAGACTGCTTGAATTTAACAAAGCCGATATTCACTATCTGGCCAATTTGTGTCACAACTGTGGCGCCTGTTTGTATTCATGCCAGTATGCGCCGCCGCACGAGTTTGCGGTTAACGTTCCGCAGGCCTTGGCTACGGTGCGTGCCCAAACTTACTCCGATTACGCATGGCCGCCTGCACTGGGCGCTTTATACAAGCGTGCCGGCTTAACCCTTTCGCTGGCAACAGCAGGGGCGCTGGCGCTTTTCCTGGTGCTGGTGCTCCAGATTAATGGCTCGCTTTTTCACGAGCCTCTGGCTGGTAATTTCTACGCC
>DATCVA010000263.1:0-3640 GCA_036567205.1 Eoetvoesiella sp.
CCCGAGCCATTAAAAATCACATCCTGCATGGACTCGCCGCGCAGTTCAGAGGCCCTGGTTTCCCCCAGTACCCAGCGCACCGCATCAATAATATTGGACTTTCCACAGCCGTTAGGGCCAACCACCCCAACCAGTTGACTAGGTGTAGGGATGACCGTCGGCTCTACAAACGACTTAAAACCGGCTAGTTTTATCTGAGTCAAACGCACAATAAGCGAGCTATAAAAAAATAGGCTGGGACCGCATGATCCAACACCATGGACGCGGCTACGAAAACGGCCCAGAACAAGGGCCGAAAATTTCAAGCATACAGCTGCTTCGTATAATAACGCACCACGGATTCGAACCCCACCGAATAATTTATACGCCCGGTTTCTATACAAAAGAGTCTGTGACGCTATACTCGTTAACTATTTTTGTTATTTGATTGCAACTTCCTTAAAATCGGGCTCTACCTTTCATACTGCGGGCTTTTTCGCGCATGATTTTCTGTCGCCTTTCCTTGGTTAACCCTTCTGCAGAGACCTCCCGTTGAAAAAAGGCTTTTATCTCGTAATGACGGCCCAAGCGCTTTCGTCTCTGGCCGATAACGCTTTGCTTATCGCTGCGATAGCCCTGATCGCCGACTTACATGGGCCCGACTGGATGGCTCCCATGATGAAATGGTGGTTCGCGCTGGCCTATGTCGCCCTGGCCGCGTTTGTAGGAGCCTTTGCCGATTCGTTTCCCAAAGGACGCGTGATGTTCGCCACAAACGCGGTCAAGGTATTGGGATGCCTGGTCATGTTCAGCTACCAAAGCCTGGGGCTTGGAACCGGCGGACAACTGGTATTGGTATTTTGCGCTTATACGCTGGTGGGAATTGGGGCGGCGGCTTACTCTCCCGCCAAATACGGAATAGTGACCGAAATGTTGCGCCCCGACCAACTCGTCAAGGGCAATAGCTGGATCGAAGGCCTGACCGTTTTATCGATCATTCTTGGCACCGTGCTTGGCGGCGTGCTCATCAACCCCGAAGTGTCCAGAAAGCTGCTGGAGCATGCCTGGATCGATCATCTGGTTCAGACCCGTGCTGAAGGCGCAATCTTAATCATTTCCGTGGTGTATTTTCTGGCTGCGGCCTGCAACCTTTTAATTCCTCTAACCGGCGTCAGCTACCCCAAGCAGCAGACCAACCCCCTGCAATTGCTTATTACCTTCAAAGGCTACGTAAAAATCCTGTGGCACGACAAACTCGGCCAAATTTCGCTAGCCGTGACAACCTTGTTTTGGGGCGCGGGGGCTACGCTGCAATTCATTGTTATTGAATGGGGTGCACGCCACTTGGGCTATCGCCTTGACCAGGCATCAGTGCTGATGGGCGTGGCTGCCATCGGCACGGTAGTCGGCTCTATTCTGGCGGGACGCGTTCCGCTAAAACGGGCCCTGGCCGTTTTGCCGGTTGGCGTCATCATGGGTTTTGCCGTCATGCTTATGCCCATCGTACAGGAACGCTGGGCCGTATATAGCGTTTTGCTGATGATTGGCGGCCTCTCGGGTTTTTTTGTAGTGCCCATGAATGCGCTGCTGCAGCATCGGGGCCACGTGCTGCTGTCGGCCGGGCACTCGATTGCTGTGCAGAACTTTAACGAACAACTCAATATTCTGTTAATGCTGGCCATTTACAGCCTGATGCTTTGGCTGAACCTGCCCATTAACACAATTATCGTGATTTTCGGCTTGCTGGTGGCTATGCTTATGCTTGTATTTATTCATTGGAACCGCCTGAACCACCGGGCCGATCCCACTTTGCAGGACCAGATCGGCCAACACGGTCACGGCCAGGCCATACATTAAGATTTTCCAGCCGGTCACGGTTGATTTGGAGCTCATTCCATTTCCAAATCAATTGTGAACACGAAGGCGAAGCAAAGGCAGTACATTTGTACGACTGCTGCGCCGACAAAGGTCACGGTTGATTTGGGAATGGAATAAGTGCCAGATTCAAATCACGCCAAGCATTAGCCTTATGTTGCGGCCGGGACAAGAGCGAGGCTGGATGATAGGTGGCAACCACAGGAATATCGGCGCCTGTCTCGCTGTGAAATATATGGGTGCGGCCGCGCAACTGTTCGAAATTGGATTCATCGCCCAACAATGCCTGGGCTGCCAGACGCCCCAGCACCAGGATGCGCTGCGGCTTAAGCAATGCAATCTGCCGCTGCAAATACGGCATGCAGGCTGCAATCTCTTCGGGCCGAGGAGCCCGATTACCGCGTGGCCGGCACTTTATAAGATTCGTGTAGAACACCGACGACTCCGGACCAAGACCGACACACCCCAGCATAGCCCTTAACAGTTCGCCAGCCTTGCCCTGAAATGGAACCCCAAGCCTGTCATCGTGCTCGCCTGGCGCTTCACCGATAATCAGCCAGTCCACCTGGTCGGTAGCGCCAGCGCCAAAAACTGTTTGGCTGCGCCCGCCAAACAACGAGCATGCCTGACATGACGCAACATGGGCCTCGAGCTCGTTCCAGTCTTGAGGCACCGGTACATCGGGTCGAGCGCCTTTAAGCAACTTAGCCGTACTGGTCAAGCCTGGAGCAGTTGCCTGCCCGACTTCTGAGCGCTGGGCGGCAGGGGTTAGCGGACTGGCAAGCACATTGGATTGAGGGGCAATAGCCGGCTGTAAAGACTCAACTTTTTGGCCCGCCACAGGAGGGGGTGTCGCAACCTGTGCACGTAAACGGGCCGTTGCTGAAGGATTGGTGACGGCCGCTACTTTGCCGGGTTGCCTGAAACGCGCCAGCAACCGCTTGTCTATACCTATTTCCTGCAGCCACGCCAATTGCGTTGCGTTGAGCTGGGGCGACTCTGGTTTACCTGGTTCAATCATGGCAAGCAACTCTGGCTTTATCCAGATTTTTTTCAAGCACCCACGCGTCTTCGCGCCCGTCCTTGCCATTGGGATAATAGCCCTTGCGCGTGCTTAGCTGTTTAAACCCCCGATGCCGATAAAACGCCACCGCCTTTTGATTTGAAGGCCGCACCTCGAGTATGACCTGTGGTAAATGGCGGCTGATCGACTCGCATTCGGCCTGACGCAGAAGCTGCTTGCCGACGCCTTTACGCTGTTCGTCGGGAGCAACCGCAATCAACAGCAAATGCGCCACGTCAGGCGCGAACATCACTACACAAAAGCCCACGATTTTGTCCCCCTCGCGCGCAACCCATGCGCCGTAGCCCGCCTGGAGGGCATCGTAAAAATTGCCTTTAGTCCAGGGAAACGACTGAACAGACTGCTCGATCGCCGTCACAGCGTCCAGGCAATCCAGTGTCATGGGTTCGATTGCGATAAGAACGGAATTGGCCTTTGGATTACCGCCAAGCCCCTGCTCGCGTTCGAGCGTGGTGTAGGCGACTTTGTCGCGAACATATAAAGGACTGGCCTGATCAGGAGGCAAGGTTTCACCACGCCGCCATGCCTGCAAGGCAAGGCGCGCAACCGCCTCGGCGCTGGCGCGCAGGGGCGCCCCCAAATGAATAATGGGTTTCTGACTATTTTGATCGTTGTCATTAATTTCGGTACCGGGCAGCGCCGCAAGCTGGGGGAAGGCTTCCAGCGCATCGCCCATTACCTTGATAGACAGCCGTTGCCCGG
>DATCVA010000264.1:0-3922 GCA_036567205.1 Eoetvoesiella sp.
CTTTATTTACGAGCGCTACCGTCATCAGCTTATTAACGATTTTGATCGCAATGTAGTCGATGCCGTACTGGCTCTCGAACCACCGCTGCATCAAGCACAGGCGCGTGTACAGGCCTGCGCCAACTTCGCCCGGCGCCCCGAGGCTGAAAGCCTGGCGGCGGCCAACAAGCGCATCACAAATCTGCTCAAGAAAGCCGATGGCGCCATCGAACAGATTGACACGGCCAGACTAGCCGAACCGGCTGAACAAGCGCTGGCTCAAGTGATTGTTAAACTCAAGCCGCAGGCCGAAGCATTGTTCGCACAAGGTGATTTCACCGGCAGCCTCGCCACCATGGCTCAAGCCAAAGACGCCGTCGATGCGTTCTTTACCGACATCATGGTCATGGCTGACGACCCGGCCGTACGCGCAAACCGCCTGGCTTTATTGGCCAGCTTGCATGGCGTCATGAACCAGGTAGCCGACATTTCAAGGTTAGCGCAGTGAAATTTGTCATACTCGATCGCGATGGGGTAATTAATCAAGACAGCAGCGAGTTCATCAAGAACCCCGACGAATGGATACCGATACCGGGAAGCCTCGAGGCAATTGCCCGTCTGTCTCAAGCAGGCTGGCGCATTGTGGTGGCCAGCAACCAGTCGGGCCTGGCGCGCGGCCTGTTCAGCATGGACACGTTAAACGCCATCCACTCAAAAATGCGGCAAGAGCTTATGCAGGCTGGCGGCCATATCGATGCCGTTTTCATTTGTGCGCACGGCCCCGACGATGGCTGTGAGTGCCGCAAGCCCAAACCGGGAATGTTCCTGGACATTGCACAGCGCTACGACATTGACTTACGGGATGTTCCGGCGGTCGGCGATTCATTACGCGATTTGCAGGCGGCCAGCGCGGCCGGCTGCGCTCCATGGCTGGTTATGACCGGTAACGGCCAGAAAACACTGGCTAATGGAAATCTTCCGGCAGGCACTCAAATAAAAGAAAATCTGGCAGCCGTCGTCGACTCTTGGCTAGAGGCATAAGTATGGCGGTATTACGCTCGGTCCTGTATTTTTTATTTTTAACCATCACGGTTATTCCTTACGCATTTGCCTGCATTTTATGGTCTCCGCTGCCCCTGCACTGGCGCTACAGGCTAACAGCCGGCTGGCCCCGGCTGGCGATCTGGGGCGCCAAAGTCATACTCGGCATACGCTGGCAGATCAAAGGCGCTGAAAACTTCCCGGACGGTCCGGCCATCTTGCTGTCCAAGCATCAATCAGCCTGGGAAACACTGTTTTTCCCCGCCTACATGCCGCGCCAAGTCTGTTTTGTTTATAAAAAAGAACTGCATAAAGTACCCTTTTTCGGATGGGGACTGGCCTTGCTGCGCATGATCCCTATAGATCGATCCAAAGGACGGGATGCCTTTGAACAGGTCGTTAAAATCGGACAACAACGTATCGATGAAGGCCGCTGGCCTCTTTTATTTCCTGAAGGTACGCGCATTGCACCAGGCAAAACGGGCCGTTACAAGCTGGGCGGCGCCCTTCTGGCCACGCGTACCGGCACAGGCGTTATTCCTATAGCCCATAACGCGGGCGAATGCTGGCCCCGCAATGCCTTTGTTAAAAAGCCAGGATTGGTTACCCTGTCTGTGGGGCCCATGATCGACAGCCGTGGGCTGGACGCCGATGCGTTAAACCGAAAAGTCCAGGACTGGATCGAAAATGAAATGCGCCAACTTAACCCCGAGCGATATGGTTCTAACTGAGCAGCTAGATCTGTTTGCCGCCGATTCCCTGCCTGCCAGCGCAGCAAGCCAGCCTCTGGCGCCTTCCGAAAAACATCAAAAAACAACGGCCATTCCCACGGTTTGCCCCCCCTCTTTGCCGGTGGGCGCCCGCTGGCGTGAGGTGCTGACAGATACCCAGCCTATCGGCTTTGTATTACGGCGATCAAGGCGTAAAAGCATAGGCCTGGTCATTAACGATGACGGCCTGCAAGTGACTGCGCCGGGTTGGGTCACGCTGGGCCAGATCGACGCAGTGGTCATTGAAAAATCCCGTTGGATCCTGAACAAGCTCGGCGCCCGGCAGGCTCGCCAGGAACACCTGGCAACGGCTGACACGCACTGGCAAGATGGCGGCACCATTCCCTATCTGGGCAAACGCATTATTTTGAAATTGGGCGAAGCGCCGCGCGGCCACCGCTTCGAGGGATCGCCGTTTGCACCCGATCACGGCGACAGCTTGTATTTGGCCCTGCCCGGCAACGCTGAACGTCATCGAGTACGCGATAGCGTCCATGCCTGGTTGCAATTACGCGCAACCGATTGGTTTGATCAGCGCCTGAACCATTTCCTGCACAGAAGCGAATTAAAAATCAAACGCTGGCGGCTCTCGTCGGCTGCCACCCGATGGGGCTCGTGCAGCAGCGACGGAAGCATTATGCTTAACTGGCGTTTAATTCATTTCGAACACGACATTATCGACTATGTCATAGCGCATGAAATCGCCCATTTGCGCGAAATGAATCACAGCAAAAATTTCTGGCGCGAAGTTGGCCGCATACTCCCCAATTTCGAACAGGCACGCAACGCACTGCGCCAGCACGACCCTGCTTCGCTGCCGCTTATTTAATTCCATTTCTAAATCAATTGGCAGCGCGAAGGCGAAGCGCATGCAGTACATTTGTACGGCAAACGAAACCAACACGGTTCACGGTTAATTTAGAAATGGAATAACGCTTTCCCTGGCCCGCGCCATCAGCCGGGCATTTCTGCAATCAATTCATCAAGGAGATTTTGATGCGACTATTACATACCATGCTGCGAGTTGGCGATCTAGATCGTTCGCTACTTTTTTACGTCGATGTACTGGGCATGAAACTGCTTCGCCGCAAGGACTATCCCGATGGCAAGTTTACCCTGGCCTTTGTGGGCTACCAGGACGAGAGCGAAGGTGCCGTCCTTGAATTGACTCATAACTGGGAGACGCCCGGCTATGATCTGGGCAACGGCTACGGCCATATTGCGATCGAAGTCGAAGACGCTTATGACGCCTGTGCCAAGATCAAACAAAAAGGCGGCAACGTCACGCGCGAAGCCGGCCCCATGATGCATGGCCAAACCGTAATTGCTTTCGTCGAAGATCCGGACGGCTACAAGATTGAACTGATCCAGAGCAAGGCTCGAGTCGATTAAAAACAAGTGCCGCCAGTGTCCTGCCTGGTCATTGGCCTTCCCACGTTCGGCTGTATGCGCCTTGTATCAAAGGCCCAGGCGCCGAAATCAAGTGGACCAATTAACCAGACAGGACACTAAGTTGCGCTCGAGCGGACAAATGCGCCAGGAGCGAAATCGTCGACCTTGATAACGGCCTCCTCTGCCGCTTCAGCGGCCTGCAGCGCCTGCGCCTGCGCATCGGTAATGGCGCCTTTGGCGTGGGCGACACGCCAGTCGCTGACACCACTGTGCTTTAGCCTGTCGCGCAAAGGTTGCACCGCCACCGCCAGCTCGAAGGCATGTTCAAGCTGTTCGACGCTGGCACTATTGCAACGGCTCCACACCGCACCAACCAGACGGTCTCGTGACTCGGAGGGCTCGAGCAATATATTGGCGCAGGCAGCCGTTGCCGCATCGCTGGGCGGTTTAGCCCGCAAGCCTGGAGGCAGCAACAGCACCCGAAGCACCACAGCAACGCTACGGGCCGGCAGATTAAGCAAGACCTCGTCAAAGCGCTTCTCGATCGTCGCAAAGCCACTGTCGGCGCACCATTTAACCAAGGGCAGGTCAGACTCGTGCCGACCCTCATCTTGCCAGCGCTTTAACATCGCCGACAATAAATACAACTCGGCCAGGACATCGCCTAACCGGGCCGACAGCATCTCTTTGCGTTTTAACGACCCGCCCAACGTCAACAGCGTGCACTCGGCAATAAGCGA
>DATCVA010000265.1:0-7900 GCA_036567205.1 Eoetvoesiella sp.
CTCGGGCAACAGCAAATGGTCCGATGAAGACAATGAACAGGACGTGAATAAAGGGCTGGACGAATGACCAGACATGATTTCCAATTAACACGCGATCCGTTCGGCCGCCTGATATTGCTTATCGGCAACCGGACCTACAACGCGGTCATACCAGCGCGCAGCTTTCCTATCTCGGCACGCAACAAGGGTATCGCCCTGGTTGGCGCGGATGGCAGCGAACTGGTGTGGATCGACACGCTGGACGATCTATCCGAAAACACCCGGCAACTCGTAGAGGAAGAACTGTCCAGCCGCGAGTTCATACCCGAAATTCGCCGCATCCGTTCGGTATCCAGCTATGCCACCCCCAGCCGCTGGGATGTGCAAACCGATCGAGGCGACACGGTATTGGTGCTTAAAGCCGAAGAAGACATACGCAGGCTGTCTGCATCAATGCTGTTGATCATCGATATAAATTCAGTGCAGTTCCTGATCCGCGACATGCGTATATTAGACAAAGCCAGCCGCCGGATGCTGGACCGTTTTTTGTAGAGAGCCAATGCAGGCAGGCACAGGGATTGCAATGCTTCGCATTACTGACTACCGTACAACAAAGTACAAAGCGAAACCTTACTGGCCAAACAAACCACGCTAATCACGCCTATGCATTTCTCTTTGAAAAACATTCATACGACATTTTTATTAATATTGTTAGCAGCGGCCTGCACGCTGTTCAACAATGCCCTGGCCAACGAACCTGCAGCCGCACAACCGGCCCTGACGCCCGAGCAGGCGGCTCGCACTCTTGCCATTCTGAAAGACGAGAGCAAGCGCGCCGAACTTGAACAAACGCTTAGCGCCATCGCGCAAGCCACAGAGCCCCCGGCGCAAACCCAGCCGGCAGCAGAGGCTACGCCAAAGGAAGAGGCGCCCATTGCGCTGGAGCAAAATGGATTACTGGCCCAGGTCTTCAGCTCGGTGGGTGAGCGGCTCAACGCCGTCGCCGACTGGTTGCGGCTAACAAGCCGCACTGTGCTTGAAATTGGCGCCCTGAGGCCATGGTGGCAGCAAGCCATGGGCGAACCTGAACAACGTGCGGCAGCCCTGAGCGCCTTGTGGAAACTGATCGTCATTCTGGGGGGCGCACTATTGGCCGAATGGCTACTGCGGTGGGCACTAAAACGGCCGACTAACCGGCTGGCGCAAAGCGCCGCCAGCCGCCAGACAGTTCCCCGCTCGCAAAGCGGGGTAAGGGTTTACGAAGCCGCCGATGCAGCCGAATCGGGCTCTGACTCGTCAGTGCCCGCAGCGCGTGCTGCGGATCGATATTGGCATTTGCTGCGCCGCCTGCCGTTTTCACTGGCTTATTGCATATTCGGCCTGATACCCCTGACAGGGTTTCTGGCCGTATCGAGTCTGTTGTTAAACACCCTGGGCGGACGAGCTCTGCCAATTTATGAAACAGCGCTGCTTGTTATTGGCGCCTATGCCGCCACTCGCATCACGCTAGCCATAATCAGGCTGATGATCTCCCCTCGCCAGCCACAGCTGCGCCTCGTGCACCTTACGCAAACAACTGCACTATTCCTAAATCGCTGGTTTACATGGATAGTCGTGGTCGCTGTATTTGGCGCGGCGCTGGCTGACATTGCCTGGGAAATGGGCGCCACCCGCGACGTTCAGTCCACATTGTCCAAGCTAGTCGGCCTTGGTGTTCATATTCTGCTTCTTATCATGGTCTGGCGCAGCCGTAAAACCGCTGCCGCCGCCATCCGGGGCGCGGCCGGCCCAAGCGCGGGCTTATCCGGAATGCGTGCTGTACTGGCCGACCTGTGGCCCTTTCTGGCTACATTTTTTATTATCGCCCTATGGTTGCTATGGGCAGCCGGCGTCAGCAACGGATTTCAGCGCCTGCTTCACTTTTTCGGCTGGTCGGCCGTGGTGGTAATTGCCGCCGGTCTGGTGGCAATCTTTGTCCTGGGTGCGATTGACCGCTCTTTTATCAAGCATCGTGAAAGCGCGCTGGGCCAGGCAAGCTCGAACACGGCCGATCGAAGCACTTACCAGTTAGTGGTACATCGCACAGTCTCAATATTGATTGGCGTTGCCGCCTTCATTGTTCTACTGCAAGTCTGGGGCATAGACACCCAGGCCTGGTTTTACGACGGATCGGTAGGCCGCCGCCTGGCTTCGGCAATTGCAACCATCGCCATTACCTGCATCCTGGCCCTGACCGCATGGGAAGCCCTTAATCTGTCCATCAGCCGTCGGCTCGATCGTTGGACCAGAGCCGGCGATACCGCACGTGCCACCCGTTTGCGTACCCTGGTGCCCATCCTGCGTACCACCTTGTTCATCGCCATTGCCATGATCGTACTGCTGACTGCGTTAAACCAGCTGGGCGTGAATGTTGCGCCGTTGGTCGCTGGCGCCAGCATTATCGGCGTTGCCCTGGGTTTTGGATCGCAGAAACTCGTGCAAGACTTTATTACCGGCATTTTTCTTTTAATGGAAAACGCCATGCAGGTCGGAGACTTCGTCACTGTAGCCGGCCTTTCGGGAACAGTAGAGTATTTGTCGATTCGTACCGTGCGCTTGCGCGCCGGCGACGGCTCGTTGCATGTCATACCGTTTAGTTCCGTGACATCCGTAACCAACAACAACCGAGGTATTGGCAACGCCTCGATCAACGTCAATGTCAGGGCCGACTCGGACATTGATCAGGTCTGCGCGGCAATCAAGAGCGTCGGCGCCGAAATGCGGGCCGACCCCAAGCTGAAAGACCTGATATTGGCCGATGCGGAAATCTGGGGCATAGACCAGGTTAATGGGGCATTAATTACTATCGCCGGCAAAATAGTTACGGTAGATAGCGCCCGCGCATCGGTACAACGCGATTTCAACGCTCGGATTCTTGCACGCTTCAGAGAACTGGGTATTCAGTTTTCCAATCCTCAGCAAACGTGGATGGTAACGGAACCGGTTCACGCCCAGGCGAATGGCAAAACTTAAACGCTTACCCATTGCCCATTTAAACCGACATTTTCCATTAGCCCCCACTTTCTAATGGAAGCCATTAGCGCAAGTCGTTGATTCCAATGAATTTATGGGCGACCGAGGCAACGTTGAACACGGTGATGTTGGCGTACAACCTGATGAGTTTATTGCGGCAGGTCCTGCTCAAAAAAAGCGCGGTGAAACACGCTTCTCAATCCGTTCAACACACATTACAGACGCTGCGCTACAAGCTCTTTGCCAAGGCGGGTTACATCACGACACAAAGCCGAAAACCAATCTTGAATCTGGCGATTGCGATGCAGCAAAGAACATGGATGCAGGGCTTGTGGGATGGTGCGAAAGCGTTCGATTTGCCAGCTAAATTTACGCCTATTTATTCGCCTTGATTAATTTCTAATGGAAAATGTCGGATCATTGCCCAGGTGGGTCAAAATTACTCCGACGAAGTGGGTCAGTATTACACCGGCGCTGACACATACGCCTATACTAAAAAGCAAACTTGGATGCTGCTCTATGAACTCAGATGACCTAGCCTTGTTCGCCGCCGTCGCACACGCCGGTAGCCTCTCGCGTGCCGCGATAGACCGCGGTGCGGATCAGTCATCGGTGAGCCGTCGCGTTGCGGCCTTGGAAAAAGAGATCGGTGTACGCCTTTTTTACCGAAGTGGTCGCGGTGTTGTCCTCACGGACCGCGGAAAAGAGTTGTTGGCTTACGCCACAAAGATCGATGAGACGCTGGCCGAAGCAGCGCAAGCTATGCGAAATAGCGTGAAAGCCGGGCCCAGACGCCTTCGGATCGGTGCACAAGCCACCATTGCACGCGTGCTCCTGGGTCCCCTACATCATGCGCTTTCGCAAACCTACCCCGAGACGCGCCTGCGCTTTGTAGAGGGGCTGGCTTACCAAGTCATCACTGCGCTTAATGAGGGCGAGATTGATCTAGCGGTCGTCTATCGTCCCGAGCACCCCGGCGCCATGGCCTATGATCCGGTCCTCATGGAGAGCATGTGCTTAATCACCGCCGCGGATTTTCCATTTCAGGGCAAGACGTGCCCCGCGCATCAGCTTGCCGCCTTGCCGCTTATTGTGCCCAGCACCCAGCATGGCATACGTGTCATGGTTGAATCACTGGGCGCAAAAGTAGGGTTTAAGCCACGCGTAGCGCTCGAGTGCGATGGCTCTAACTCGCTCATGAAGCGCTTGGTCATGGAGCGATGCGGCTGCACGCTCTTGCCGCTTGCAGCAGCCATCGAAGAGGTGCAGGCCGGCAAACTCAAAGCGTTTCCCTTATCGGACCCGCCCGTTGAGCGCTGCGTGGCCATTGTGCTGGGCAAAACGCCTATGGACCCAAGCCACCTTTGGCAGACCAGTCGGCTTGTCCGTGAAACGACCCTCAGACTCGTGAATGATGGAAGGTGGCCAGGTGCGCGCATCGCTGCAGAGAATAATGACGATGCCCTTGCGCGCACCCTAGCGTAGATAACCCGCGTCGACGCGATCTATACCGCCTCGTCTGCTTCAAGCTTGATCGCGCCATAGCTGGTAACTGCCGTTTGCGGCGACTCGTTTACGCGCAATTGAAAGACGTCTGGGCGCGAATAGTGCCCAACGGCATCAAAGTCGAATTTTCCGCGTAGCACCTCGTTGGCGTCGATGTCAGCGGTGATGATGGCCTCGCCCTCAAAATTGGGCCCCGCAATAATTTCACCGAAGGGATTGATGATGCAACTACCTCCGCGTGAAATAACGGTATCGGGCGCATCACCCAACTCACACGGAAAGTCCGCCGGGAAATCGGCGCGCGTTGTGTACTGGTTGCACGAGAGCACAAAGGTGCGACCCTCAATGGCAATGTGTTGCATGGAGGCAATCCAGGTGTCGCGCGGATCGGCCGTCGGGGCGCACCAGATATTGATGCCCTTGGCGTACATGGCTGCGCGCATGAGCGGCATGTAGTTTTCCCAACAGATCACTGAGCCGAGCTTACCAAAAGGCGTGTCGTAAACGGGCATAGTTGACCCATCACCAAAGCCCCATACCAGGCGCTCGCAGCCCGTTGGCATGAGCTTTCGGTGTTTGCCCAAATAGGTGCCGTCGGGTGCAAAAAAGAGCACGCAGCAGTACAGCGTGCCACCATCGCGCTCAATGACGCCAATGACCAAATAAATCTGGTTTTCCCGGGCGACGTTACCTAAAAAATCAACCGCCGGCCCGGGTACGTCTACCGCGCTTTCCCAATATTGCTGGTACTCAATGCGCCCGTCCATAGAACGCGTACCCACGACAGAGCCAAAGGTTGAGCCCTTCGGATACGCGGAGACAAACGCCTCAGGAAAGAGCACTATTTTGGCACCCGTCTTGGCCGCATCGGCCGACAGATCGCGCACCTTTTCTAGCGTTTTCTCGCGATCAAAGACAATGGGGGCGGCTTGCACGACCGCTACGCGTGTACTTTCGAATTGCTTCACTCTTCGTATCCTTATCGTATGTGCTTATGCGTGTGGTTCGCCCGCAAGGCGGCCAGCGCCTGCGGGCTACCTTCATTTAAAGGGGCGACTGCACGCCTGCAGCTTGTACCGCTTTGCTCCACCTGGCCAATTCGTTCTCTACATGCTGGGCTAGCGCCTGGGGCGTGGAGCCCACGGGGGTGACATGCAGGTTGGCAAAAGCCGCCTTGACCCGATCGGTCTTGGCCGCCGCGGCAATCGCATCATTTAGCTTTTTCGTCACGTCCTCGGGCATGCCGGCCGGACCAAAGAATGCGTACCAGGCCGTAAGCTCAAAGGGGTGGCCGGCCTGCTCAAAGGTAGGCACATCTAAGCCTGGCACTGGCTCGCTGGCCGCCACGCTGAGCGCGCGCAAACGATTGGATGTAATAAAGGGCATGGCCTCTGACAAGCCAGAGGACATAAACTGAATTTGTCCGCCAATCAGATCCACAATCGCTGGGCCGCCGCCTTTGTAGGGTACGTGAACCGCATCAAAGTCCATGCTGGCCTTGAGCATTTCACCGGCCAGGTGCTGGGGAGAGCCCTCGCCGGCCGACCCATAAGCGAAAGAGGGGTTCGCGCTTTTTGCCGCTTGGATAAAATCAGCAAGCGTCTTAGCTGGCGAATCAGGATTGACGAGCAGCACGTGCGGCATAGTCGCAGCAAGGCTTATCGGGGTGAAGTCTTTAACCGGGTCGTAGCCAAGCTTGGTATTGAAGGTTGGATTAATTCCGTGGGTCGTTGTCACGCCCAAGAGCAGCGTGTAGCCATCTGGTGCGGCTTTTGCCACGTAGTTCGTTCCAATGGCGCCTGATGCACCTGGGCGGTTGGTCACGATAATGGCCTGATCAAGCGTCTTGCCCATTTCCTCAGCAATTTGCCGCGCAATGAGATCTGTCGCCCCGCTTGGGGAGAACGGCACAATAATCTCGATGGGCTTGCTGGGAAAGTCGCTTGCGGCCATGGCCGGTGTGGCTAACGAAAAGGCAGCTGCGACTGCGGCTAAGGTGAAAATCTTCTTCATTGTCTCGCTCCAACTAAAAACCTAGAAAACTACTTGCGGGCCTACGCGGCCTTTTTATCGAACAAGATAAAATCCTTGTGGCCAAAGCCCTGAATAATTAAAAACCGGCAGGCCCGGTCGGTGTGATTAAAGGGGCGATGGGCGACTTTGGCCTCGGCCTTGGCCGCCTGGCCCACTTCGAGGGTCTGCACCTCATACGGCTCACCGGTGTCCACATCCACGCACGCGAGCTTCATGCTGCCTTCTATGCAGTAGAAAATGTCGTAGCAGTCCGAATGCCAATGCAGCGGCACCTCTTCGCCTGGGGCCAAGGTGAACTCCATGACCGTAAGCGAGGCGCTGCGTGCAACCCATTTACGTTCTTGCACTGCGTAGGTCTTGCTTTGCTCTTCAATGCCTTCAAAGGCGGGAAGCTTCTTCATCAAACTTGTCCTATCAATTATGTTACGGCCCAACGGGACCAAAAAGATCCGAACTAAGGAGACTTAAAACGTTCCAGGGTATTCGCCCCCATCGAGTAGCAGGTTCTGGCCGGTAATAAAGCCGGCATGGGCGCTTGCGAAAAAGGCGCATGCCTGGCCAAATTCTTCAATGTGGCCAAATCGCGCTGCCGGTATGGCGTCAACCTGCGCCTGCATCACCTCGTCGCTTGCGCGGCCCGAGGCCTTAGCGCCAGCAGCTATGATTGCTGCCCGCCGATCCGTATCGAATGCGCCTGGCAGCAAGTTATTGATCGTCACGTTGTGGGCAGCCACCTGGCGAGCTAAGCCCGCGACTGCACCGGTGAGTCCGGCTCTTGCGCCGTTTGAGAGGCCCAATATGCCAATGGGCGCTTTGACCGAGCTGGAGGTGATGTTGATAATGCGACCAAAGCGCCTCTCTACCATTCCAGGGATCACCGCGCGCATGAGCTCCAGCGGTGTGATCATGTTTTGATCCAGCGCGGCGAGCCAGTCTTCACGCCCCCAGTCCTGAAAGCTGCCTGGGCCCGGGCCAGCTGCGTTTGTCACCAGAATGTCTGGGTTGGGGCAAGCCGCATGCAGCTGGGCCCGACCCGCGTCGGTGGTGACATCTGCAGCGACCATGGTGACCTTTTCGCCCGTTTGGGCTTCGATCTGTGCTGCAGTAAGCGCCAGCACCTCTGGGTCGCGCCCATTAATCGTGATCGCCACGCCTTCACGCGCCAATGCGATCGCACATCCCTTACCTAGCCCGCGGCTCGATGCGCACACGATGGCGCGTCGCCCTGCTATTCCATAATCCATCTTTACTCGCCTTTTTAGTTTGATGTATCTTTCAGTAAGTATGTCTGCATTTTCGGCTTCCACCTATGGGTTTAATGCATAGCAGAGTTGTGCTCGTGACCTATCTTGAATAGCGCGACACGGAT
>DATCVA010000266.1:0-6024 GCA_036567205.1 Eoetvoesiella sp.
CAAGCCGCCCCAGATGCCTTTGGAGAAAAACAGTACCAAGAGCATGAAGAGAATACCGGTAAACAGTTGCCAATGTGAAGTGAGATCGGACAGAAGGTGCTCTGCGCCAAGAAAGACGACCGCGCCAAGCACGGGACCAACAAAAGTGCCCATGCCGCCCAATAACACCATCATGACAACCTGACCTGACAATGGTACTGACAACGCTTCAAGAGGGACTGTGCCGAGATGAAATGCATACAGGGCACCAGCCAACCCGGATAGAAGACCCGACAACGCAAATGTGAACTGGCGCACTCTCAGCACAGGTACACCGCAGGCTTCAGCGCGCTGCTCGTTTTGACGGATCATGGAAAGAGACCGCCCAAGAGGCGTATGGAGCAGAACACGTAGCGCCACCAAAGCCGCTGCGACGAAGCTAAAGATAAGATAGTATTTGCTCAAGGGGGTGGAGCCAAACACATATACACCTGCCAGATCAAGTTTTAATGTCGGTACGCCGCGCAACCCATTATCGCCACCCGTCCAGGCGGCGCTGCGGTACGCGAGAAAGTACACGCATTGTGCCAATGCCAAGGTAATCATGGCGAAATATATGCCGCGTACGCGCAACGACAGGAAAGCGAATGCGACCCCGACAATAAGGCCTGCCAACGCACCACCTGCCAGCGCCAGTGCCCATGGCACCTGACCGTGAACGGCAAGCATTCCGGCTCCGTACGCTCCGGCACCGAACAAGGCGGCATGCCCCAGAGACAACATGCCTCCGTAGCCGAACACCAAGTTGTAGGCGCAGGCAAACAAAGCAAAGATCAGCATCGCCGTTACCAGGGAATAATATGGCAATAACAGCGGAAGCAATGCCAATCCCGCCAAGGTTCCCAGAAGATCGGCCCAGCGTCCGCCAGTGGGCATACCCGCGCGCTGCAGCGGAGCCACCGTTTGTTTTGATATGGAAATACTCATGTGGTTCAACCCAAAGCGCCCCGCCGTCCGAGCAGGCCTTGTGGCCGTACCAGCAGCATTAGCGTCATTAAAACGTAGATGGCCAGCTCCTGAAACTGGGGGGCCACTAGTGTCACAAAACTTACTACCATGCCGATGAGCAAACCAGCGACCACGGCGCCCGACAACGATCCCATGCCGCCAACGACCGTTACCACGAATGCATCCACCAGAATGGCCGACCCCATGTCTGGATACACGCCTCGCATTGGCGCTGCCAGAATCCCGGATAGGGCAGCCAAGCCGGAGCCCAGGGCAAACGCCGCCAGCCAGACCTTCGAAATATCGATGCCGAGAATGCGGATAATGGTACCGTCCTGTGCGCCCGCTCGTATCACCAGACCCCAGCGCGTACGCTCCAGCAGCAGCCATAGCAAAGTAACCAGGACGAAAGTAGCGCCGATCAGGAATACGCGATAGCCCGGCAGCGGGCCGAAGCCAAAGTCGACAATCGTTGCAAGTGCTTCGGGTGTAGCGATATGGACTCCTTCGCGCCCGAAGATCCAGCGCACGGAGTCGACGATTACGTAGCCTGCGCCAAAAGTGAGAAGCAGCGGATAGTCAATGCCCTTTCCGTACAATCGGCGTATCAGTACGCGTTCGAAGATTGCACCGATTAGCCCGCCAGCAATGGCTGCAATGGCTACCGCAGCGATAAAGCTGCCAGTTTGTTCTAGCGCAACATAGCCAATATACGCTCCCAGCATGTAGAAGGCGCCATGAGCAAAATTTACGACGTTGAGCAGGCCAAAGATGAGCGTAAGCCCTACAGCCAGCAATACGTAGATGGATCCGAGAGCAAGGCCGGCTGCGGCCTGCTGCAGAATCAGTTCAAGAGTCCATTCCATGTTTCCCCCACTTATGAACTGAACCCAAGGGCGGCGCAAGTCATGAGTCGATCTTCCGCGCCCTCTTCGATTCCAATGATCTTGAACAGGTCATCCTTGCTTTTGGCCTCGCGCGGATCCTTTGACTCAACAATGAACACTGATTGAACGGACTGGTGATCGCAGGCCCGATAGAACTGTGGTCCTTTGTAGTAGTCGTAACGCATTTTTTCCAAGGTGCTGATGATCGCATCGGGCTCACTCGAACCGGCGCTGCGGGCTGCCTGAAGAGGGGCAACGACACTGGCATACCCCAGCGCGGCATAATCGGAAGGGTTGACACCTTGGGCGATCTGGCGGAATCCAGCATTGAACCGTGCTGCGCTGGGCAGCGTATCTTCAACGCCCCAGTAGTATCCGATGCAACCCACCACGTCTTTATAGACTTGGTGGCCATCGACCTGACGCGCTGTGTGGACCATGAGCGGAACCGCCACTTTCATCTTCGACTTCAATCCGAACTCTTGGGCCTGCTTAAGTGCCACCTGTTGATCGCGACCGAAATTGTTAATTACCAGCATGTCCGGTTTTAACGCCAGGATCCGTGGGAATAGTGTTGAGTAATCATTAACACCAAGGGGATGACGGAGGTCGCCGATAATCTCTGCCCCAAGTGCTTCTGCTGCGACACGAAATCCCTTTGCCATTTCCTGCCCATATACATATTCGGCAGTGAGCATGACGATGCGCTTGGCTCCCTGAGGTACCACATGACGCGCCAGCGCACCGGCAGTAGCTGTCGGCGTCATGCCCTCGTGAAACAGATATTTGCTCCATTCTGACGCAGCATTGATAGAGTCGGAATTAGCGATAGGGGTGTAAGGCACGCCCTTATTTTTGATTACGCTGTTGATTGAAAAGGCTGCGGGTCCAAAGGGCCCCGCCATGATGTCTATCTGGTCGGACTCAATAAGTTCCATTGCGCGCGAGGCGCCTTCGCCAGCATTCAGTCGACAGTCCCTCACCAATAGTTCCGCTAGCCTGCCATTCAGACCGCCAGATTCGTTGAACTGCTTGATTGCCAACTGAGCTCCCAGTACCTCCAATCTGGCATCAGCGCCATAGGGGCCCGTCAAGGGCGCAACAAAACCCACTTTAATTGGTTTGGAGGGCTGCGCACGCAACAGGCGCGGGCTGGCTAGAACGAAAGCCGATGCCACAGCTCCCTGTATCAAGCTTCGACGTGAGATCAACACCTTTTCTTTTGTGTGGTCCATTCTTATTTCTTATCCTAGAATTTGTTTATTGTTTAACAGTCAAATAAGGTTGAAAACGCTCTTCCGCCAATGCCGTGTATTCAACCTGCGGCTGAACACCGGCAATGACATAAAGCAGTAGTGACTCAGCCTCGGGGTCCCCCTGGGTGATGTTGGTGAAGCCGCGTGCGACACCTGGAGGCATAGAAATGACGTCATACGGCCCCAAATCCACATGGCCTTGCTCTTCACCTTCGTTGAAAAAAAAGCGCCATTGGCCGGTCAGGGGCATGAATGTCTCGTTGGTGTCATGCACATGCGCGAATGCGCCGCAGCCCGGTTTGGCGCGCGCGAACCCCAGATTGAAACCTTCGTTGATCGGGATTGCAGCGGCGGCCGATGCCGCGGATCCAACCGGCGAGTGAACATTCTTGTCTGCATCAGGCGCGGCAAAGCCGATCACATTAATCAAGGTTCGCAGGCCTTCCGGGTGTGCCATGTCAGGTAGCCCATCAGAGGCGCCTTTCAACTCTGCAAAGCGTGCAACACGTTTACTCATCTCGGTTGCGGTCGCTGTGCGGCAAGAAATCTGCCGAGTCGTGCTGGCTGCTTGATGTTGATCAATCATTAATGACCCTCCTTAAAATTATCGTCTGATAAACAAAATTATCGTGCGATAATTTCGAAACGTCAACGATTTTCACAAAAGGGTTTTCCCGAGTATGGCAAACACCAACGGAAAGACAGCGTCAAAAGAGATTCGTAATTACCTGCCTCATGCGGATCGGCGTCAGCAAATTTTGTATCAGGCGATTGAACTGTTCGCGCAAAAGGGATTCGCGCTGACGACCCGAGAGCTGGCACGTGGATTGCAAATCACGCAGCCGCTGCTATATCGCTACTTCCCGAGCAAACAGCTATTGATCGAACAGGTTTATGAGGAGGTTTTCATAAGCCGTTGGAATCCCGAATGGGAACAATGGCTGGGCGACCGATCCCGTCCCTTGCGGGAGCGTTTAGTGACTTATTTCACCAGCTATACGCAAGCAATTCTCAGCAACGAATGGGTGCGCATCTTCCTGTTTGCAGGTCTACAGGACTCGACGTTGAACCGGCGCTATCTGGAGATGCTGCATCAACGGATATTTAGCGTAATCAATCAAGAGTTGCGTCATGAACGCAAGGACAATGCGCCCGTTGAACCGCATCAATCAGAATTGGAAAATGAGGTTCTGTGGGGTTTTCACAGCAGCTTCTTTTACATGGGCGTACGTAAATGGGTCTACCATTTGCCAGTGCCGGATAATCTGGAAGAGGTGATCACATATCGCGTGGACGTCTTTCTTGACGGCATACTGCACCCGCCGGTTGGGAATGCTTCACGGCACAACGTGAAATAAAACGAGCGTTGTCAGCGCTGCACACGATTACAGCACCACGTCGATTCCCTTTCGCTCGATCAGGTTAAGCAACTTCAGAGATGAACCGCTTGGCTTCTTGTCACCCACTTCCCACTTTTGTACTGTGGACACGCTGGTATTGAGCACAGCGGCAAACACGGCCTGGCTGAAATGAGCCTGCTCGCGCAATGTCTTGATCTGCTGCGGTTGCATTTCGTGCACGTTGAGATGGCGTAACGCATCGAACTCGTTCATGCGACGCTTGCTGATAAGCCCGGCGCTGCGCAGCCCTCGCGCAGTCTCATGCATCTCGTCAAGAATACGACTCTTACGTTTGATCGTTGGCATTGCACATCTCCACAATTTCACCCGCCCTCAAAGCGGTCGCCAGTTGACGGTCATCGAAGCTCAGAAACTCCTTGCCCACCTCTCGCAGCATCTTTAGCTCGTCTTTGTCGATATTAGCCCGTTCGTTCTTACCAAACCCATACAGGAAAAACCAACGATCTGACAGTTTTGTAGCTACGATGGTCCGTGCTCCGCCGCGCTTGCCCTGGCCGGGTAGAGCCACCCGCTTTTTAATGAGGCCACCGCCTAAATCAGCATCGATAAGTCCTTGGATCATTTCGAACACGGCTGTGCATAAGACGTTGTCTATCAGGCCCGCCGTCTTCATCCAACGGGTAAAGACTCGGGTTCGGAACACTCTTATCGTTGAACAACTATACCACTTAGTGCAACAGTTTTGCATTCTGCTTGCCTCTAAACGATTTGCAAGCAGGCACTCTAAAGCAAACAGCCAAGGAAAAACATTGGGCGGATTTGTCCGGGCGAACGGAGAACGCATTGGTGCCGATAGCGACATTGAACCGTTTTAAGAAAAATAATGACCATGATTTGGTCAAACCGGCCGGGTTGTGGCCCATTGCACCGCCAGGATGCTTCCAAGCACCATCACGAGCCCGACCAGCGACACGCCCGTAACGGATTGCCCCAGCAGTGCCCAGCCCAGAATCACTGCCGTCAATGGGCTCAGCAACCCCAGCGATAACACAGCCACCGGCGACAATCGCGCGACGCCACGAAACCACAGCGCATAGGCAAACAGAGCGCCAGCAATAGAGAGGTAGGCATAAGCCAGCATCTGCGTAAGGCTCAATGTTGGCAGTGGCGCATCCGCCACCAAGGCGACTGGCGCCAACATCAACCCCCCCAGTAACAGTTGCCAGCCGGTCAGGGCAAGCACTGGCATGCCCGTTCGCCAGCGGCGTGTCAGATAGGTTCCCGCAGCCATGCATGCGGCTCCGGCCAACGCAGCGGCAACGCCGATCGGCTCCCAAGTGGTGCTCGGGGACAGCAACAGGATCGCCATGCCCGCAACACCCAGCACGCTGGCCCACATTGCCAACTTGATCGGCTTGCGATGATCTACAGCCCATATCAACGCCATGACCAGCAGTGGCTGGATAGCGCCGACTACCGCGGCCAGTCCCCCAGGCAGGCGATACGCCGCCACGAACAACAACCCCTGAAAAA
>DATCVA010000267.1:0-4234 GCA_036567205.1 Eoetvoesiella sp.
GCGACACCAATGTCATTGATGTCGCTATTCGACGTCTACGCGCCAAGATTGACGACGACTATGAGCCTAAGCTGATTCATACGGTGCGGGGCATGGGTTACATGCTCGATGTGACCCTTCCGGACTGACCCATGAAGCGGCGCCCGGCATCGCTAGCTGTACGGCTTACCGTTTCCATTGGAGCGGTCATGACAGTCGTACTGCTCACATTCGGTTGGATCGTAGAGCGGTCAATCAACAACCACTTTATTCAGCAAGATGTCGATGAACTGAATGCCGTTGTTCAGGCCTTAAAGCATACGCTGGCCACGCTGCCGCCTGATATGGCACCGGCAGAATTGAATCGGCGACTTGCCAATGCTGTATCCGGCCACCACAACGCTCAATATCGTATTTCCTCGGACTCCGGCGCCCAGATTTATGCAACGCCGGGATCAAACTTGGGTAGATTTGCTCAAATCGCCCGGCCTGTAGACAAGATCACTATCGACACGGTTGGCATATGGCAAAATCAGGGCGAGACATTTCGAGGAGCTGTGCTACGGGTCGGAATCGAGAGCTTCCCTGCCCCGCCTATCTTAACCATCGCAGTCGCCACCGGTATCAATTTTCATCTGCATTACCTGGAAAGTTTTCGGGACTACCTTCGAATCATCACGATTGCAGCCTGTCTGATAGCGATTCTGGCGACGTGGTTTGTCGTGCACCAAGGCCATGCGCCAATACGGCGTATCAGCCGCCAGATACGCAGAATCGGATCCGATCAATTGCATACACGGCTGGAGCCGGACGCCGTTCCCAATGAGCTCGTCGAGCTGGCTACCTCTTTCAACGGCATGCTTGAGCGCCTGGAGAACGTATTTCGCCGCCTGTCGGACTTTTCAGGCGACATTGCGCACGAGTTGCGCACCCCCATCACGAACTTGAAAACCCAGACCGAGGTCGCACTTTCACAAGCGCGCAGCGTCGAACAATATCGCGAAGTCTTGTACTCCAACCTAGAGGAGTATGAACGCATGGCGAAAATGCTGAGCGACATGCTGTTTCTCGCGCAAGCGGACAACAACCTACTTAAACCCGAACTCGTCAAAATCGAGCTTCAAGTCGAGATGCGTAACCTTTTCGACTACTTTGGCGCCTGGGCCGAAGAGCGGGAGGTGCGCTTAGAGCTTGTGGGGCCACAGGTCTGTATTCTCGGAGACCGGCTGATGATACGCCGGGCGTTGAGCAACCTATTGTCAAACGCGATCCGATACACTCCTGCACGAGATATCGTTACAGCGATCTTTACAAAAGACTCCCAAAATATCCGGGTTTGCATTCGCAACCCTGGCTCGCCCATCCCTTCAGAGCATATAGCTCACATCTTCGAACGATTCTATCGGCCCGATGCATCGCGCCATCGCAGCGGCGAAGGCGCAGGTCTTGGGTTAGCAATCGTCAAATCGATTGTAGAAGCACATGGGGGAAAAATTCGTGCACAGTCCCAGGAAGATGCGACCATCTTCGAGATGGTGCTGCCCGGAATCAGATGCTGAATGCGTAAACTGCAATTATTGCCCACGTACTTTCACTTCTGGCCTACATATAAACCGCAAGGCAGGCTCACCGGCTAACGGGATTCACATGCCTATCGTGTTGCCCACGTCGTCCGCCACGAATAGCGCACGGCAGAAGGCGCTTTTTTTATGCGGTACAGTATCTGGTTGGCAAAGACGTTGGTTTTAACATCCACTAATAAGGAGAACGACAAATTGATGTGGAATTGTTTAATTATCGAAGACGATCGGGACAATGCTCATTACATAGCTGACGGTTTCCGGGAAATGGGTCACTGGCCTGTTGTTTGTTACGACGGCGTCGAGGGCCTAAGGCGTGCAACAAGCGAACCGTGGGACGTCATTGTCCTGGATCGCATGCTTCCCAATCAGGTTGACGGACTGTCCATCTTGACTACATTGCGTGGCCTGGGGAAAAAAGTTCCTGTGCTGGTTCTCAGTGCACTAACTACGCTTGACGATCGCGTTCGGGGCTTAAAACTGGGCGGCGACGATTATCTGACCAAACCATTTTCTCTTATGGAGCTATTAGCCCGTACCGAGGCTTTGGTACGCCGATCCAAAAACAACCAGGCTGATCGCGTTCTGGAGTTTGCCGATCTTAGAATGGATTTGACGACCTCAAGGGTTACCCGCTCGGGCAAACTTCTGGCGCTGCAACCCAGAGAATGCCGTTTACTTGCGTACATGATGATGCATCCGGCGCAGACATTAACCAGAACGATGCTGCTAGGAGCTGTATGGGGTTACCAGTTCAATCCGCAAACCAATGTTATTGACGCAGCAATAAGCAGGTTGCGGCAGAAGGTGGACGGAGAGCATGCGCCACCCTGCCTGATACGTACTGTAAGAGGAATTGGCTATATGCTGTCCGATGGGGAAGCATCCTCGGCTAGCCCAAGAAAGGAACCATGAGCAACAGGCAAATAGCCCCCTTGTGGCGCAGGCTTTGGGGTTCGGTAGCGTTTCGCCTGACGTTTAACTATGGCCTGCTTGCGATGTGCACTACTATCATTTTGCTAGTGTTCGTTTACGTGCAGATTGTCAATGTTTTACAGATGCAGTTCTCACGGGAAATCACCATAACAGCACACCGTTTGGTGGCTCACTATAAACAGAAGGGGCGCGCCGCCCTTCAGGCGGAAATTGACGAACTCTTAAGCGACCAGACAGACGTGGATGCGGAAATGTATCTGTTAATTGGTCGACAAGGCGAAAAGTTAGCGGGTAATCTGGATTTGTTTTTAACCAGTGATTTTACTAAGCGCGCACCAGAGCCAGTGTTGCTGCCGGTACCGCGCGATGGGGCCCAGGCGACTGGCTTGCTTTGGATACAAAGCCTGGACGATGGCGACACGCTGGTGGTGGGGCGTGATACTCATGATTTAAAAGAAATCAAGTCTCTCATCGGACAAGCCAGCGCCGCTGCAACGTTAGTGGCGCTGCTGCTTGTGCTTGTCGGTACGTATCTTTTTCGGCGTGAATTACGGCGGCGTATTGAAGCCATCCGGGAAACGGCAATTCATGTTGGTACTGGCGAGCTGACGCGGCGTATTCCTGCCGCCTCTCAAGAAGACGAGTTTGCGCACCTCAGGTACGACATCAATCGTATGCTCGATCGGATCGAAGTCCTGATGAACGGCGTCCGCAATGTTTCCGACTCGATCGCCCATAACGTACGTACGCCATTGGCCCGCGCGTTGGCTAAATTACATAAAGCACAAAATAGCGGAGCCGACTCGGCGGCTATGTCCGAGGCGATTGATTTCGCTGTTGTTGAAATCATGGATCTGATATCCGTGGCTGAAAAGCTTCTGTTGATTGCCGAGGCTGAGTCCGGAGTAAGGCGCCAGACATTTCAGGCGGTACAGCTCGATAAAATCGTAGAGGACGTAATTGACTTATATGAAGCCCTGGCCGACGAGAAAGACATTGTGCTGGAGCAGAAAAGGGAAGGCGGAAGCGAAGCTGGACACGAACTTTGGATCCACGCAGATGCCGATTTATTGGCTGGCGTTATAGCAAATCTGGTTGAAAACTCTATAAAATACACGGGTAACGGAGCACGTATAACAATTAAAACGGCTCAATATAACGGCAGCGCAAGGCTGACGGTACATGACGATGGTCCTGGGGTGGAAGGCAAATACTTTGCATTGCTAGGCACTCGTTTTTTTCGAGTCAACCTGGATACTCCCGGATTTGGCCTGGGGCTGGCATCGGTCAGAGCCATTGTGTCATTGCATGACGGCACGATTAGCTTCCGTGATGCCGCGCCTGGTTTCAGGGTGGATATCGAGTTCCCCATTAAAAAAACACCCGAAAAACAAGCTGGCTAGCTGTCAAATTCCTGACAAACATTGCCAAACGGTAATGCTATCGTAATGATTCATTGCGTACAGACGCCTTCCGCTCCCCTATCATTCCACGTTGCGCTTACGGCCCCTTAGTTTTAACTCAAGGGAGTAAGTAAGCACGATAAATACCGAGCAATTACACAATCGGAATGAAAACAATTGGGAGAAATCGTTTATATGCAGCTTAAGAACAAGCAGGACTTCTGGTCCGGGATTATGTTCGTTGTATTAGGCGTCGGATTCGCCATTGGCGCGACGAGCTATTCAATGGGCACATCGGCCCGTATGGGGCCTGGATATTTTCCATTCTGGCTCGGT
>DATCVA010000268.1:0-11800 GCA_036567205.1 Eoetvoesiella sp.
CCATTCGCGCATACTACACCGTGGCCCAATAATTGTAACGACGGTAAATTCCCTAACTTATTGCCCGGCTATGGCCATTTGCTCGATCAAAATAGAACCACTGGATTTGGAGCCGCGCGACGGCCTGAAGCTAATGCGCGAGCTTTTCGCGCCGCGTCATATTGTCAATTTCCCCATGGGTAATACCGGTACGCAAATGGGTGGCTGGTATCGTAAAGAAATAAAAACCATTGCCGATCTTCAAGGCCTTAAAATGCGTACCGCCGGTTTTGCGGGCGAAGTTTTGTCGCGCATGGGTGTTGTGCCGCAACAAATTCCACCGGGCGATATTTATCCATCCCTTGAAAAAGGTACGCTGGACGCAGTCGAGTTCGTAGGGCCGGTCGATGACGAAAAGCTTGGCTTCCAAAAGGTCGCCAAATATTATTATTATCCGGGCTGGTGGGAAGGCTCGGCGCAGCTTTCGTTGTATGTCAACGACGGTGCATACAATAATCTGCCCAAGCACTATCAGCAGCTTATTGCGCTGGCAACCCGCTACGCCGGTGTACAGCTTACCGCCGACTACGACGCTCATAATCCCGAAGCGCTGCGCCGCTTGATTGCCAACGGGGCTGTTCTGAAAGCATTCCCGCGCGATGTCATGGACGCGTCATTCAAAGCGTCCAGCGAAGTCTACAAAGAGTTCAGCGATAAAAACGCGATGTTCAAAAAAGTGTATGACAACTACATGGGCTTCCGTGACGGCATCGTGCCATGGTTCCGTGTTGCAGAGGGCTCTTACGATAATTACCTGGGTATTGCGCTGGCCAACCAGAATAAATAGTTTTTGGCTGGCTGGCACGGCGTGCCTGTGCCTTTTGTGCCCGGAATCCAGAAGCCGCCGCTTGGCGGTTTTTGGCATTTTGGCATCAGGTCTTAACGGCAATTGCACGATATCCCTTGGAAAAACAATGGAGTATGTTAAGATACTGGGCTTTCCCTTTCTAAACATTGCACGGGCGAAGTACAACGCTTAGGCAATTGGGGAAGGAAAATAAGGCGCTTCGGATGTCCGGCGCGCTACTTTTATATATTTAGGAACCATCATGAAGACCTTTGTGGCCAAGCCGCATGAAGTCAAACGTGACTGGTACGTGATTGACGCCAAGGGTAAAGTCCTCGGTCGTGTGGCCAGCGAAGTCGCACGTCGTTTGCGCGGCAAGCATAAGCCAGAATTCACGCCTCACGTTGACACAGGCGATTACATTGTCATTATCAATGCCGCCGATATCGTTGTTACGGGCAATAAGTCGCAAGACAAACGCTACTACCGTCACTCGGGTTATCCCGGTGGTATTACCGAAACCACGTTCGAAAAAATGCAACAGCGTTTCCCTGGCCGTGCTATCCAGAAAGCGGTTAAAGGCATGTTGCCTAAAGGCCCGCTGGGTTATGCAATGGCCAAGAAACTCAAGGTTTATGCCGGCGCCGAGCATCCTCACTCAGCTCAGCAGCCCAAACCGCTGGAATTCTAAGGATAGGTCATGATCGGTAATTGGAACTATGGAACAGGCCGCCGCAAAACGTCGGTGGCTCGAGTGTTCTTGAAAAAAGGATCGGGCAAAATCGTTGTTAACGGTAAGCCCGTTGACGAGTATTTCGCTCGCGAAACCGGACGCATGATCGTTCGTCAGCCTCTTGCGCTAACGAATCATCTCGAGTCCTTTGACTTTCACGTGAACGTTCACGGTGGCGGCGAAAGCGGCCAGGCCGGTGCAGTGCGTCACGGTATTACCCGTGCTCTCATCGACTACGATGCAGCGCTCAAGCCTTCGCTTAAGCAAGCTGGCCTGGTTACGCGTGATGCTCGTGAAGTCGAACGTAAAAAAGTCGGTTTCCACAAGGCACGTCGTCGCAAACAGTTCAGCAAGCGTTAATCTTGCTGCGCGGCAAGGCCTCCGGGCCTTGTGCGGCCAAAAGCCCCGGCAATTGCCGGGGCTTTTTTGATTTTGTATGCCAGGTTTGTCATGCCCGGTACGCGCAACGGCGCATGTTGTTGCATAATCTTATTTTGACGATTATTTTTTGTGGACAATATTATGGCTTCGGCAGTTACTTCCCGGATCAAAGTGGGCATTGTCGGCGGCACGGGCTATACAGGCGTTGAGTTGTTGCGTTTGTTGGCCCAGCACCCCTATGTAGAGCTCAAGGCAATTACATCGCGTAAAGAAGATGGCATGCCGGTGGCCGAAATGTTCCCCAATCTGCGTGGGCGGGTAGATCTGCGTTTTCAGACACCCGACCAGGCTCCGCTGGATGAGTGCGATGTCGTGTTTTTCGCGACGCCTCATGGCGTCGCCATGAGTCAGGCCGAAGCCTTGTTAAAAGACGGTGTCCGTATTATTGATTTGGCCGCCGACTTTCGTCTTCAGGACACGCAGATTTTTGAACGTTGGTACAAAATGCCCCATGCTTGTCCGGCTGTGCTGGCCGAGTCGGTGTACGGACTGGTCGAAGTAAATCGATCCAAAATTGCGCAGGCGCAAGTCATTGGGAACCCCGGGTGCTATCCCACCACGGTTATTCTGGGCCTGGCCCCTTTAATTCAAGACGGCCGCCAATTGGTCGATACAAAACACATCATTGCCGATTGTAAATCGGGCGTTTCAGGGGCGGGGCGCAAGGCAGAGGTAAGCACGCTATATTCCGAGGCAGGCGATAACTTCAAAGCCTATAGCGTAGCGGGTCACCGGCATCATCCTGAAATTTCCGAGCAGCTCGATAAATTGGCAGGCAGCCCGGTCGGCCTTACCTTTGTGCCCCATTTGGTACCCATGATTCGTGGCATGTTTTCTACCTTGTATGTCCGCATCTTGCCTGAAGCGCTCGATACCGATTTCCAGGCGCTGTTCGAAACGCATTATGCCAACGAAGCCTTTGTCGATGTAATGCCTGCCGGCAGCCTGCCCGAAACGCGTTCCGTGCGTGCTTCGAATCATTTGCGCATTGCTGTGCATCGTCCGGAAAATGGTGATCAACTGGTGGTGCTGGTCATTCAAGATAATCTCGTCAAAGGGGCGTCGGGTCAAGCGGTACAGAATATGAATTTAATGTTTGGCTTGCCCGAGGCGGCCGGTCTGGAGCATATTGCGGTTTTGCCATAACGCTTGCTTACACACTCAATGCGGAACTCATTGGGTTTAAACGGGTCAGTTAAGCATGAGTAGAAAAAAGCGAGTCCGATCCGGTGTCGCGGTCAAAAATTCGGCTGTGGCGCCGGTTGAACCCGCGCTAGTCCACGCTTCCGCCAGCGGACCCGATCAAGTAGCGTCAACGTCAACCAGCGTACCTGGCGCGGTACCCGCCAGGGCGGCACCGACGTGGCCTAAGGTATTGCTAGCCCTTGTGGTGGGGCTGGCGCTGGGGTACGCCGGAGCCCGGTTCTGGTTTAAAGACCAGGCAAGCAAGCGGTATGGGCAGCTGGAGACCGAATTTAGCGTTACTGTTGCGCAAAGTCAGTACGATCTGGCCGAGGCCCGTTCCCAGGTTGATTTCGTGCGTGGGCAACTAGCGGTAGAGGAAAGTACCCGGCGAACGCTCGAGGCAACCTTGCAAGCTACCCAGAATGAGCTTGGCCGGGCGCGCGACCAGCTCGCTTTTTTTGATCAGCTGTTGCCTCCGGGGCCTAATGGGGCGGTCAGTGTCCGGGCTCTTGATATCGAGCAAACCGGCTCCACTTTACGGTATCGGGTGTTGCTCATGCGCAATGCTCCCGGCGGCGAAACCTTCAATGGCCTTATGCAATTTGTGGCCAATGGCTTGCAACACGGGAAACCAGTTAAAATACAACTAGAACCTGCTCAAGCTGTTGTTAATGTGGCCGATGTAAGCGATGCAGGCGCCGATGTTAACGAACTGGCTTTAAGTTTTGATCAGTTTCAGCGCAGCGGCGGCGTGTTAAGCTTGCCCGAGGGCTTCGTGCCCAAAACCGTTACGCTTAACATCCTCGAGGGTAAAGCAGTCCGGGTTTCACGCACGGTCAATTTGTCGCCTGTCGAATAACCCCGTCAACTGTTACGCTATAGCTGAACGTTTTTTTATTGTGCAACCAACAGGTTGCTCTGGAGTGCCAAATGAATACCCTGACCGAATCCGTCGATCTTCAAACACCACCTCCCGCGTTGGTTTTTACCGATGCGGCGGCAGCTAAAGTTAAAGACTTGCTAGCCGAAGAAGGCAATCCCGAACTCAAGTTGCGCGTGTTCGTGCAAGGTGGCGGCTGTTCCGGTTTCCAATATGGTTTCACGTTCGATGAAACCATCAATGACGACGACACCACCATCGATAAAGAAGGCGTGCAGCTTTTAGTCGATCCCATGAGCTTCCAGTACCTGTTCGGTGCTGAAATCGACTACAAAGACGATCTTGAAGGTGCCCAATTCGTTATTCGCAATCCCAATGCCACTTCGACATGTGGCTGTGGTTCGTCGTTTACCGCATAAGTTTGAACAACCCGGCAGTACGCAGGCCGGGGCTGACCTGACCTGGCCTGGCGCCAGGTTAAGGTGCAGGTAAACTCCGCGCATCAACGCGGATATTTACATCCTAAAATGCGCGGTGCGCGCGCACCCGTTACCGCTGGCAGCCCGGCTGCGTGGCCATTGACATGCGCCCAGGCCAGCCATGCAAATGCCAGAGCTTCTACCAATTGAACGGCCACGTTCAACTCTGATGTCGGGAAAACCGGACGCTTAAGATAGTGTTCAAGATCGCGCATCAACGCCATATTCAACGCTCCGCCGCCACACACCAATACCTCGCGGGTTTCGGGTGCATAGCTATTGATTGCGTCAGCCACTGTGCGTGCGGTCAGGCTTTGTAAAGTCGCTTGTACATCGTTATTGGCAAGGCCTTGCTTTACAAAGGGCGCCAGACGCTGTTGCAGCCATTCCCAATTAAACAGATCTCGGCCTGTGGATTTAGGCGGGGGCAGGGTGAACCATGGTTCGCTGTGTAGCAGCGATTCGAGCATGGCATGATTAGTTGTGCCGCTGGCCGCCCAGCGCCCTTGTTCATCGAATGCCTGGCCGGTTTTTTCATGGCACCACAGATCCAGCAGTACATTGGCCGGACCGGTGTCGAATCCACGGACTTCTTTGCCCGGACTTAACAAGGTGATATTACCTATGCCGCCCAGGTTCAGGACGGCGCGAGGGTGCCCGCAACTGAAAATCGATTGATGAAAGGCCGGGACCAATGGCGCGCCTTGGCCGCCAGCGGCGATGTCGCGGGAGCGAAAGTCGGCAATGACGTCAATGCCGGTTAGTTCAGCCAGCAGCGAGGGCGCGTTGATTTGAATCGAGTAGCCGGCGGCGGGATCGTGCCTGACGGTCTGGCCGTGTGCGCCAATCGCTGCGATGTCCGCGGACTTTAATCCGGTTTGTGCCAAAAGGTGATGGGTGGCTTGCGCATACAGGCGCGCCAGGGTATTGCCGGCTATTGCAGCACGTTTTAATTCGTCGTCGCCTGCGATATTAAGTGCCAAAAATTCTTGCCGCAGCAAGTCGGGCATGGGCAGCGAGACATGTGCTTTGATCTGCGGCCGTGTAAGATCGGAGAGGTCGGCCAGTACGGCATCGACCCCATCGGTGCTGGTGCCGGACATCAAGCCTATGAAAAGAGATTCAGACACTATGGCCGACACTAAAAGGGTTAGTCAGCTAACGGCTGGCCAACTGAACTTTCTCATCTTGCCACTGGGCAAGCCATTGAACTTGCTGTTGATAGCTGGCCATTGTGTGCTGGAATTCTTTTTGATCGGAACCTTCCAGCTTGCGAGCGATGGGTAAATCCACCGACAGCGGATCGATCGGGCGGTTGGCAACGCGGAACTCGTAATGCAAATGAGGACCGGTGGCCCAGCCTGTTGCGCCCACATAGCCAATAAGCTGACCTTGGTCGACATGATCGCCCTTTTTCAAACCTTTGGCGAACGCGCGCTGGTGGGCATACAAGGTGGAGTACTGATTGTGGTGCTTCAGAATAATGACGTTGCCATAGCCGTTTTGCTTGCCGATGAAGTCGACGACGCCGTCGGCTGTGGCGTGTATGGGGGTGCCGCTTTGCGCTGCGTAGTCTACCCCCTTATGGCCGCGCCAAACTCCATGAACTGGGTGTTTACGCATACCAAACGTTGAGCTGATACGGGAAAATTTCAACGAGTTGCGCAAGAAAGCGCCTTTCAGGCTGCGCCCGTCAAAATCGTAGTAACTGCCTGAGCTTTGTTTGGGCTTAAACCACACAGCCTCATAGGATTTGCCTTTATTCTTGAACTCCAGCCCCAGTACCCGGCCGGAACCGATTTGCCGGCCATTATACAAATGTGTTTCATAGACAATGCTGAAGCGGTCCCCCTGGCGCAGATCGGTTAGGAAGTCTATTTTACTGCCCAGAATATCGGCCATTTGCAGCGTGATGGCATCGGGGATATTAGCCGCATCGGTTGCGCCGAACAGTGAACTTGTAATTTCGCTCTCGGCGATACGAACTTGTGTCTCGGCGACCTGGCTGTGTTCGGCGGCAACGAAACCACCGTTAGCGTCAGGCTGAACTTCAAGCCATTTGGATACGAATTGCTCGCCCTCGGTAGCGCCTGGGGTATGGTAGTAGCGCAGCCACTCTAATTCGCCATCTTGATTCAGTGCCGCCTGAATAGTGCGGCCCGGATAGAGTTTGTAAATCGAGCGGGCATTTTTATCGTGAACTAAAAAAGGCTGTAACTTCGGTTCTTGCACATTCAGGCGTTGTAACAGCGCCGCCAGCGTGTCGCCGCGTCGAATTTGAGTTTCGCTGATGAAGGGAGCAGAAAAGTTGAACGCTGGTTCGGGGAATGGGTTGGGTAGACTTATGGTTTGCCGGGCTTGATACACCGCGGGAGGCTCTGTGTCGAGATTGGGTCGAACTACTGCCAGGGCTGCTGCCGCGGCAAACAAACCGAGAGCCATAAAAACCAGGCCATTTCTAATGTAGTGAGAAGTGCGATGTCGGGCGTGCAGTGTGCCTGTCATCGAGGGAGTGCCGGGTGTCCCTTTTTTGAACATAAAACTAGAGCCTGGTAATTGGATTTTCGATAAGTGGTTTCGACCAAAAAGTAAATACTTAAGGGCCACAGGGTGCTTTGCCGGCCAGGCCGGAGTTATACACTCTGATAATATTGTGTTGCGTAAGTGACGTTTGATGCGCCGGGAATGCCCGATAAAGGCATGCGGCACCCGCTTCAGCACGCTATGCTAGCTTATTACGCTGTATTTTTCGAGTATTTTTTCGCTTTTTTACTAATAACGGTTTTTATATGTCGTCCTGCGAAGCCCCCATTACCCCAGAAGTTGAAGCTGATTTACGTGTTGTTAAACGAGGATGCGACGAATTGCTGGTCGAGTCCGAGTTCATCAAGAAGCTGGCCCGAAGCCGCGCCACCGGCCAGCCATTACGGATCAAGCTGGGGCTGGATCCGACTGCGCCCGATATTCATCTGGGGCATACGGTGGTGCTTAATAAAATGCGCCAGCTGCAGGATCTGGGGCATAAAGTTATATTTTTGATCGGCGACTTCACGTCCATGATCGGCGATCCCAGCGGCCGCAATGCTACGCGTCCGCCTTTAACCCCCGAGCAAATCCAGGAAAACGCCAAAACATATTACGCTCAGGCCAGCCTGGTGCTTGATCCCGCCAAAACCGAAATACGTTATAACTCTGAATGGTGCGACCCCTTGGGTGCGCGCGGCATAATTCAACTGGCCTCGCGTTATACGGTGGCACGCATGATGGAACGGGAAGACTTCACTCGCCGTTTTAAAGGCGGCATCCCTATTTCGGTGCACGAGTTCTTGTATCCATTAATGCAAGGTTACGATTCAGTCGCGCTCAAGGCTGATCTGGAGCTTGGCGGTACCGATCAAAAATTCAACTTGCTGGTGGGACGCGAGCTTCAGAAAGAATACGGTCAAGAGCCGCAGTGCATTTTGACCATGCCCCTTTTGGAAGGTACCGACGGTGTCGATAAAATGTCCAAATCCAAGGGCAATTACATTGGCATTTCAGAAACGCCGGATTCCATGTTCGGCAAATTAATGTCCATTTCCGATACATTAATGTGGCGCTATTTTGAATTGTTGTCATTTCGCTCTATGGACGAAATTGGTTTGTTACAAAAACAGGTTAGCGAGGGTGCCAATCCGCGCGATACTAAGGTATTGTTAGCTCAGGAAATCGTTACCCGCTTCCATTCCCAGCAGGCCGCGCACGATGCTCTGACACGGTTCGAGGCGCGTTTTCGCGATGGTGTAATACCGGACGAGATGCCTGAGGTGCAAATTGGCGGCGCGCCGCTGGGTATCTTGAAGGTTCTGCGCGAGGCAGGCCTTGTCGTCTCCGGCGCCGAAGCCCAGCGCAACGTCGAACAGGGCGGTGTGCGTGTCGATGGTGACCGCATTGAAGATAAATCTTTGCAATTGGGCGCGGGTACCTACGTTGTACAGGTGGGCAAGCGCAAGTTTGCCCGTGTCACCCTAAACGGATAGATCACTGAGGCAGGAGGCCATTCTTATGAAGATCACCAGCACATCGTTTTTAGATCAACAGCGTATTCCCGAACACAACTCGTTTTGCAAAATCGACGGGGCGACTCACGTAGCGCTGGCCGGTAACGCCAATCCGCAATTGTCGTGGACGGAGGCGCCCCGGGGCACACAGTCGTTCGTTGTTATTTGCCACGATCCCGATGTGCCCAGCAAGCCGGATGATGTCAATCAGGAAGGGCGCGAAGTGCCGGCCGATTTGCCGCGCGTTGATTTTTATCATTGGGTGCTGGTCGATCTTGCCGCCGATACAACGCAAATTGCCGAAGGGTCTTATTCAAATGGTATAACGCCGCGCGGCAAAGGCGGACCGCTGGCGCCTAACGGCACACGTCAGGGCATCAACGACTACACCGGCTGGTTTGCCGCCGACCGTGATATGAATGGGGATTATTTTGGATACGACGGCCCGTGCCCGCCCTGGAATGACGCGTTGAAGCATCGTTATGTTTTTACCGTATATGCGCTTGATATCCCTGCTGTACCGCTGGAAGGAACCTTTACCGGGGCCGATGTACTGAAAGCGATACAGGGCCATGTGCTGGCGCAGGCATCCATAACCGGCTGGTATACGCTTAATCCACGTCTGCTGACCGACGCGCAAGCCGGGTAACCTGGCTTGCTTGAGTTTTTTGCAATCTAACTTGAGTACAACCGTGTTTTGGGCGGAATTCGGTGCGGAAACGTGGCGTTAGCCGTCTTTTGTGGCGCATTTCAATTAACAGCGGGCCATTCGCGCTAAAATAGCCCGCATTGTTCATGCCCCACAAAAATCTAGGATGCCTAATGTTTGACCGTTCACGTACTCTTGACCAAGTTGATGCCGATGTTTGGGCCGCGATCCAAAAGGAAAACGTTCGCCAGGAACAACACATCGAATTAATCGCCTCTGAAAACTATACCAGTCCCGCCGTCATGCAGGCGCAGGGCACCCAGCTTACCAATAAGTATGCGGAAGGCTATCCCGGCAAGCGTTATTACGGCGGTTGCGAGTACGTGGACATTGTCGAGCAACTGGCCATCGACCGTTTAAAGGAATTGTTCGGCGCTGAAGCGGCCAACGTGCAGCCCAATTCGGGATCGCAGGCCAACCAGGGTGTTTATATGGCAGTCCTGAAGCCGGGCGACACCGTATTGGGCATGAGCCTGGCCGAAGGCGGCCACCTTACGCACGGCTCGCCGGTGAACTCATCGGGCAAGCTGTATAACTTCAAGTCGTACGGCCTGGATGCCAACGAAGAGATCGATTACGATCAGCTCGAGCAGCTTACCAAAGAACACAAACCCAAGCTGTTGGTGGGTGGCGCCTCGGCTTATGCGCTGCGCATCGATTTCGAGCGCATGGGCCGTATTGCGCACGACAATGGCGCATTGTTTATGGTCGATATCGCTCATTACGCCGGACTGGTCGCGGGCGGTGCATATCCCAACCCCGTGCCTTATGCCGATTTCGTCACCTCCACCACGCATAAATCGCTGCGGGGGCCTCGCGGCGGCGTCATCATGATGAAAGCCGAGTTCGAAAAAGTCATTAATTCCGCTATTTTCCCGGGAATTCAGGGCGGCCCGCTTATGCACGTTATTGCCGGCAAGGCCGTTGCCTTCAAGGAAGCGCTCAGCCCCGACTTTAAAGAATATGCGGCTCAGGTTGTTAAAAACGCCGATGTGCTGGCCCGTACGCTGGTTCAGCGCGGCTTGCGCATCGTTTCGGGCCGTACCGAAAGCCACGTAATGCTGGTCGACTTGCGTCCTAAAGGCCTTACCGGCAAAGAGGCTGAAGCCGTATTGGGCCAGGCCCACATCACGGTCAACAAAAACGCCATTCCTAACGATCCCGAAAAGCCTTTTGTAACCAGCGGAATTCGCTTGGGTACCCCAGCCATGACAACCCGCGGCTTTAAAGAGGGGGAAGCCGAGCTTACTGCGCACCTGATTGCCGATGTACTTGACAACCCTCGCAGCGAAACCGCCATCGCCGATGTGCGTGCCCGTGTAAACGAGCTCACTGCTCGTTTACCGGTTTACAGCTGATAACCGGATCCCTTCTTAAACCGGAGGGCGCTCAACCTCATGAAATGCCCGTTCTGTAGTAGTTTCGATACTCAGGTCATCGACTCTCGAGTCTCTGAAGAGGGCGATGCGATTCGCCGCCGGCGCAGGTGCGTCAGCTGCGATCGCCGCTTTACAACCTACGAGCGGGCCGAACTGGTAATGCCGGCGGTGGTCAAGCGTAATGGCACGCGTACTGATTTCGATGTGACCAAGTTGCGGGGCAGTTTAAATCTGGCTTTGCGCAAACGCCCCGTCAGCACTGAAAGCGTCGATGCTGCGGTTGCCCGTATCGAAGAAAGTCTGCTTACCAGCGGACTGCGGGAAATCAGTTCGGGACAATTAGGAGAGCTTGTCATGGCCGAGCTTAAAAAGCTGGATCAAGTCGCCTATGTGCGTTTCGCTTCGGTGTATCAAAGCTTCGAAGATATTGGCGAGTTCGTCAAGGCAATCGACGAGTTCAAAGTGCCGCCCCGCTAATTCCATTTCCAGATCAATTGTGCGCAGAAGGCGAGGCGTAGATAGTGCATGTTTCCTGTTGAGTACTCTGCCGATTCGAACCGGCCGGAAAGATCACCCGTGAGTTCGCTTTCCGGCGAAGGTAGCGCTGATGACCGCCGGTGGATGCAGCAGGCCATAGACCTGAGCACTCAGGCGCTGTATGTTACCTCGCCCAATCCGCGCGTGGCCTGCCTGATCGTCCAGGAAGGCCAGGTGTTGGCCTCGGGGGTTACGCAGGCAGCCGGAGGGCCGCATGCTGAAGTGATGGCGCTGCGTCAGGCCATTGAGCGGGGGCACGAAGTCGCCGGCTCGACAGTCTACGTTACGCTAGAACCCTGCAGTCATTATGGGCGAACGCCGCCTTGCGTGGATGCGCTGATCAAAGCCCGGCCCGCCCGGGTTGTGGTGGCCATGTCAGACCCTAATCCCTTGGTATCGGGCAAGGGTATTGCCAGGCTGCAAGCTGCGGGCATCCATGTTTTAAGCTCGGTTTGCCTTGCCGAGGCCCTGGCAGTTAACCCAGGTTTCGTAGCGCGCATGACTCGTAAAACGCCATGGGTATGGCTTAAGGCGGGGGTCTCTCTGGACGGCCGGACCGGGTTGCATAATGGCTTGTCGCAATGGATTACC
>DATCVA010000269.1:0-3882 GCA_036567205.1 Eoetvoesiella sp.
ATGACGTTGGCTACGATGGGTTAAAAGATTTTGCGCCCATTACGCTTATCAACACCAACCCCATGGCTTTGATGGTGAATCCGTCTGTGCCGGTCCATACGGTAAAGGAACTAATCGCTTATGCGAAGGCGAATCCTGGAAAACTCAATTTTTCCGGGGCCGGTGGTCTGACGACGTATAGTGGTGAAATCTTTAAGCACATGGCTGGGATAGACATGCTGCATGTGCGATACCGAGGCGGTGCGCCAGCTGTTACGGCTGCGGTCGCTGGTGAAGTACAAGTTACATTCGCCAATTATTCAGACGCTCTTCCCTGGATTGCGAACAAGCGGTTGCGTCCACTTGGCTTGACTAGCGCCGAGCGCTTTCCTCAGACGCCAGATGTTCCCACCATTGGTGAGTCGGGCCTGTCAGGTTTTCAGGTCGATGGCTGGAGCGGGCTTTTGGCACCGGCTGGAACGCCACCGGAAATCGTGAACCGTATTGCCCAGGCAGTTCAAAGCGCCTTGAAGACCCCCAGCGTCGTGAAGAGCATGGAATCCATGGGCGCTATTCCCGGAGGCAATTCGCCTGAAGAGTTTCGCAAATTTGTTGAAAGTGAAACGAAGAAATGGAGCGAATTCGTGGAAACGACAGGTATTAGGACTCAATAGTATGGTTGATAGCTCATTACCTTTTCAGACGGGGGTAGCCGTGGGGCGTTCCGCTTTAGTCACCACGGACTGGCTTCAGCGCAATCTTGGCGCTCCGAAAATGTGCGTCATCGAAGCGACGTTGTCGGGTTCAGTTGCTGATAAAGCTTCAAATGTAAGCGGCAACAATCAGCATATACCCGGCGCCTTCGTTTTGGACTTGAACGCTGTAAGTGAGCCCGCTAGTTTGCTTCCAAATACCTTGCCTCAGGCCCACCAATTTTCCCGGCATGTCGGTGAACTTGGCATAGACAACGATACGTTCGTGGTTATTTACGATGCGCAGGGAGTACTTGGAGCGGCAAGGGCGTGGTGGATGTTTCAAGCCTTTGGACATACACGCGTTGCAGTGCTGGACGGCGGACTGTCTAAATGGATACAAGAGCAACGGCCCCTTGGTAAGACGGCACAGCCACAGCCACCACAAGGACGAGGTTTCCACGCGGGAAGCCCGGCCAGTAAGGTGCGAACTTTCCAGCAAGTGAACGAGGCGGTTCGCTCGAGCGGGCAAATCGTGGATGCCAGGTCCGCAGGTCGATTTCAGGGGCTCGAAGATGAGCCTCGGTCTGGCCTACGCAAGGGGCATATTCCCGGCAGTATTAATTTGCCTTACACCATGCTACTCGACTCATCCGACGGGACTTTTCTTAGTTCAGTAGAGTTGGCCGCGAAGTTTCAGGCAGTGGGTGCAGATCTCGAATTGCCAGTCATCTGTAGCTGTGGCTCGGGTGTATCCGCATGTGTGCTGGCGCTTGCATTGCATGAGGTTGGTAAAGATGACGTATCCGTTTACGACGGTTCGTGGTCCGAATGGGGGGCACATTCTGAAGCAGCTATAGAGACCGGCCCACATTATGTAAAGGAGAAAACAAAGATGATTTACGAATTGAAGAAATATACCGCGCATCCAGGTAAGTACAACGCCCTGACATCGCGTTTTGTGAATAAGACACTCCCCGTATTCAAGCGGCTCGGTATTAAGGTGACGAATTGCTGGGTCTCACCAGAGGAAGTGAACGTATTTTTTTACTTAACGTGCTTTCCTTCAGAAGAGGCGCGTATTGCGGCATGGGACGCCTTCGCAGCAGACGAAGAATGGCGCCAGATTAAGCTTCAAAGCGAAGTCGACGGCCCGATGCTGGCAGAGCAAAGCAAGACTTTATTGGTATCTGCGGAGTTTTTTTCACATGAATAGCAATGAGTGTCGTCCTCAAGAAATCATTGAGGTCGGCGGACGAAAATTTTTCGTCATTGACGAGGGTCCCATTGATGCTGCCTGCATTGTGTTTAGCCATTCAATTATGACCGATTCCGGTATGTGGCAATCACAGGCCGATGTCCTGCGCAGAAATTTTCGCGTTATCCGCTACGACAGTCGCGGTCACGGGAAAACCCCTCATGCCGGCGATGACTACTCTACTAGTCTATTGGCGAATGACGTTGTTTCTCTTCTCGATGCATTAAGTCTTGATCGAGTGCATTTTGTGGGGCTGTCGCTTGGCGGAATTCTTGGATTCGACTTGGCGCAAAGGTATTCTCATCGCTTCCATAGCCTTGTCATATGCGATGCACGATCAGATTCACCCGAGGAGTTTGCGCGGCCCTGGGACGCTCGTATTGAAACGGCTCGTAGCGAGGGGATGTCGGCGCTGGTGGAGCCCACCATGGCGCGATGGTTTGGATCTGATTTTCTTGAAACTGCTGCGGCAGATGGTGTACGGGCGATGATAAGCCAGACGTCGGTAGAAGGGTTTGTTGCCACGGCGCGCGCATTGCAGGCTTACGATTATCATGACACAGCCCCTTCTTTTTCCGCCCCCGTCACGTTCATCGTTGGTGAGAACGATGGTGTGCTGCCCGATGTCATGCGTACATTTGCAAAAAGCTGTAAGAACGCAGATTTTGTGTCGATACCTTCTGCAGGACATCTGCCAAACATAGAGAATCCCGGTGCTTTTAATGCGACATTAGACGCTCATTTAAAGCGGTGTTCCAGTTCAAACCAATAAAGAACGTATTAGGCGCCTGTATCGGGGCGCCGTGAATCTTTTTTCTGAGATTAGTATGCGGCCACTACAGCTATTTGATCCAGAGTCATCTTCATATACATATATTGTGGTGGCGCAGGGTAGCAACGAAGCTATTATTATTGATCCCGTAGACAGGCATTACGAGCGGGATCTTCTGCAACTCGAGCGTCTGAATCTTAGACTGATGTACATTCTCGAGACGCACGTGCATGCCGACCATATTACCTCTGCGAGCAGGCTCCGTCAGATGACTGGTGCCAAGATAGCTGTGGCTGGCTTATGCAGGTTTGAGGGTGCAGATTTACAGCTACAGGAGTTCGGGGTTATACGCTTTGGCGATACGGACCAGATAACAGCACTTTGTACGCCCGGTCATACAGCGGGAAGCATGTCATTCCTGTGGCACGATAATGTGTTTACGGGTGATAGCTTAATGATAAACGGCTGCGGCCGTACGGACTTCCAGGGGGGTAGCGCAAAAACGCTTTACGAAAGTGTGGTTGAGAAATTGTTTGCATTGCCGGATAACACCTTAGTCTGGCCCGGTCATGATTACAACGGTCACTACGTCTCTTCCATCGCCTGGGAAAAGAAAAATAATAGACGCCTCGCGGGGCGGCAGAAAGACGATTTTATTGATTTAATGGCGAACCTTCAGCTTGCACCGCCCAGAATGCTGGACGTCGCCGTTTCCGCTAACCGTAAATTAGGGATTCACAATTCCTTCGAATCGCAATAGCATGGGTAATGCCATGGAAGGGCGAGCCAGTGTAGATGCCGCTAGGACAGATGCTTTACCTTTGATGGCGATTCCGCTTTTATCGCTAGCTGCATTTTCTGTGTCCGTATCCGCACGGATCATCGATCCTTTGCTGCCTCTATTTACCGCTGAATTTAATATTTCGCTTGGCATGGCATCTGCATCGGTTACCCTTTTCGCCATAGCCTATGGTATTGCGCAGATCATATTTGGTCCCCTGGGGGACCGGTTCGGGAAGTACAAGGTTATTGCGCTGGTAAGCGTGGCGAGCGCATTCAGTGCATTGCTTTGCGGTTTTGCACAGAACTTCTCGACGCTACTAGCCGGCCGTCTGCTGGCGGGGCTCACCGCAGCAGCTGTTATACCCTTGTCCATGGCATGGATTGGCGATGTTGTGGCA
>DATCVA010000270.1:0-9040 GCA_036567205.1 Eoetvoesiella sp.
TGCAGAAGACGACTCAAATCCCGAGCCATTATTTGGCAATCAATATCTGCACTGGCAAGCGCAAAACCAAAGCGCTCCGTCCTCACACCCTCGCCCACTGCCCGCCAAGGCCCGGCCCGCGCCGTCGTCGGCCTCATGGAAACAAGGCGTATACGTTTGGAATAGTTCCGCTTTGCTTGATCCGAAGCTCAGGACGGGCGAGCTGCGTGCGTTGCAGCGGGCAGGGATGAGCCAGATTTACTTGGGTCTTAACGCGGCCCAGATACGAAACATCGAGACAACCCAAAAAACGATCTCTTCATTAATAAAGGATGCCGACAAGCAAGGAATGCATATCAGCCTGCTGCTAGGCGACCCCGCCTGGCTACAGCAAGCAGAGCGCAATCAATTGCTTGAATTGATAAAAAAACTCAGGGGGCTTCCCTTTGCCAGCCTGCATCTGGATCTGGAGGTCGAGCAACTCGGCTGGCCGGTTCCCCAGAGCCGATTGCAGGACTGGCTCGATACCGTAAAGGCAGCAGCTGATGCCAGTCCATGGCCAATTGAGCTGTCTAGCCACCACCGCTGGTTTGCAACACCGAAGAAGGGGCAATTCTGCGTCCCGTGCAACTTGCCAGGACACGGCGTAAACAACATCAGTCTAATGATTTATACCCATAACGCGCAGCGCAGCGCGACCATGACCCAGCAAATAGCCCGCCGATGGCCAAAATTGGCATTCCGTTTGGCGCAAAGCGTAGAACCGCAACTTTCAGCAGAGGAAAGCTGGGCGGGTACGTCGCCCCAGCAATTGGCCCAACAAGTCGAGCGATGGCGCAAGCAGTTGACGGTTGCCGGTGTAACAGGCATCGACTGGCAGAGTTGGGCCGATTACCCCCGCTCTTTCGATCATGAGAAATAGCTATGAAGATTCGATTCGATAGCAGCAAAGAACGTCACCCGACTCACGAGCGTGGCCTGAAGGTTCTTTATGCCCCGGGAAGGCGTATGGCCTTTCGGCTACGTTGGTATTTGATACTTGTCTTGATAGCCAGCCCACTGCTTTGGTTTGTTGGCAAGCTGACCTATTCGGCATGGGTAGTCGATGCCCCTGGGCATGTCCAACTATCCGTCGTCGAGATCCGTGCACGCGACGCTGCCCGTATAAGCCTGCTAACGGTAAAAAGTAACGATCATGTGCAGCGCGGACAATTATTGGTCAAGATGGATAACCCGGATTGGCAACAACGCTTGGGTCAACTGCAAGCCCTGCATGATAAATCCAGCGTCGCAGAGCAGCCAGTGGAACAGAAATTGCGCGAAGTCCTGCAGCGGCAACTGGCCGCAGCGGAACATCAATTAATGCTGGCGACAACTCTGCTTAAGCGCGGAGCGGCCACCAACGGTGAGATTCGGTCGGCAACCGCGCAGCGTGATCAACGCCAAAATGAACTGTTGTCATTCGAACAACGCACCGATCAATTGCATAATCATCCAGGCAATTCCCATAATATAGCCCTCGAAAACGCTGAAAAGCAGTGGCTGCAGGAACGTTTGCGCACACTGAATGTGACCGCGCAAGACGAAGGCGTCATTTCCGACATATTAGTTAACGAAGGCGAGAATGTTGGGCCCGGTACGCTGTTGATGCGCCTGGAGCAAAACTCCAGACCTATCATCTGGGTTTATCTGGACCCTGCCAACGTCGCCTACGCACAGCCGGGACAGTCGCTCAAAGTGGGCTTTCCCGACGGAAGCTGGTTGCCAGCAAAAGTACACAGCAATCCCGACCGTACCCGCCGTTTGCCCGAAGAGCTTCGGGTTCCTTTCAGCGCCAGTCAACGAGGACTGGTCGTCTCGGTCATGCTCGACGTCAAGTTTCCCGAGCAATGGCTAATTGATCAGTTGCCGATTGAAGCACGATTTCACCGTGACCTGTCATTGCTGTGGAAAGCCAACGCTGCCGAAGCGCAGTAATTTCGATTTGAAAATAATAGCGACACGCGCCAGAAAAATTCCGTTTGGGCCAGAGCAGGCATATAAGCCCATACCCCCTGAAATAAGCATAGAATTGCGGAACTCATTGAGTTCCACATTCAATCATTCAGAGGCCACGCGGGGCGCATATGCTCGAAAAGCTATTTCAACTAAGACAACACGATACTTCGGTCCGTACTGAAATTCTGGCAGGAATAACTACTTTCCTGACCATGTCCTACATTATTTTTGTTAACCCCGAAATCTTGTCGAGCACGGGCATGGACCGGGATGCCGTGTTTGTAGCCACATGCCTGGCAGCGGCATTAGGAACACTGATCATGGCCTTTGTGGCCAACTGGCCCATAGGCATGGCGCCAGGCATGGGGTTGAACGCCTTTTTCGCCTTCACCGTCGTCGGCGCCATGGGCTACAGCTGGCAACAAGCGCTTGGAGCGGTATTTATTTCCGGCGTCATATTTGTATTGCTTACAATAACCGGTATTCGCTCTTGGTTAATCGACGGAATACCCAAATCGCTGCGCTGCGCCATTGCCGCCGGTATCGGCATGTTCCTGGCAATCATTGCGCTGGGCGCCTCTGGCATCGTAGTTGCCAACCCGGCCACCAAGGTGGCTCTGGGCGACCTTACGTCAGCCCCCGCCCTGTTCGCCATCCTGGGCTTTTTCATTATTGCCGCACTTGATGTTCTCAAGGTTCGCGGCGCCATACTTATCGGCATCCTGGTTGTTACGGTTCTATCCATGCTTACCGGCAACAACGAATTCAATGGTGTATTTGCAGCGCCGCCCAGCCTGGCGCCGACATTTCTCCAACTGGACATCCTGGGCGCAATCCATACCGGTTTCGTGCATGTCATTCTGGTACTGGTGCTGGTCGAGGTCTTCGACGCCACAGGAACCATGATTGGCGTCGCAACCCGAGCCAATCTAATCCAGGAAGGCAAGCCCAGCCGCCTGGGGCGCGCTCTGTTCGCTGACAGTACCGCTATCGTGGCGGGCTCATTCCTGGGTACAAGCAGCACTACCGCCTACGTTGAAAGCGCTTCCGGCGTACAGGCTGGCGGGCGTACAGGCCTGACGGCGCTTACCGTTGCCGTCCTGTTTTTGCTGGCGCTGTTTTTCTCGCCTTTGGCCGGTTCGGTACCGGCTTACGCCACCGCTCCGGCCTTGCTTTATGTAGCAGGGCTGATGTTGCGTGAAGTAACAGAAATTGATTGGTCCGACATTACCGAGGCCACTCCTGCCGCACTAACGGTCATTATCATGCCGTTTACCTATTCAATCGCCAACGGCCTGGCATTTGGCTTTATCAGCTATGTGGCCCTCAAAGCCATCACAGGCAAATTTCGGGATATTCATATGGCAACCTTGCTGGTCGCCATCCTGTTCGTCATTAAATATGCGTTCTTCCCTGAATAAATGGACATAAACCGTAAAACTCCTCTAAACATAAAGGGGTACACTTAGGCCCAGTACTGTCTCCAGACCGGCGGCTGTATTCAGGCCGCCATTTTTATTCCGGATTTTCTATGAGCACCATCGACTTAAACAAAGACAACTTCCAGGCCGCCATTCAGGATAGCAAGCCGCTAATCGTAGACTTTTGGGCCCCCTGGTGTGGTCCTTGCCGCAATTTCGCGCCCATTTTTGACGATGCTTCCGACCAGCACGACGACATTACCTTTGCCAAGGTAAATACTGAAGAGCAGGAAGAGCTTGCTGCCGGCATGAACATACGTTCCATCCCGACACTCATGGTATTTCGCGAGCAAGTATTGCTATTTAACCAACCGGGCGCCCTTTCTGCGGGACAACTCGACGAACTAATTACTCAGGTAAAAGCAATAGACATGTCGCAAGTCCATGCAGATATTGCTGAACAGCAAAAAACAGCTGGGGGCGCCTAAACCGGACAGGCGACGCTAAACAACTTGCTCGTCGCCTTCAATTCGGTATTTTCCCTGGCCGCGCGTCAGGTTGGTTAACTGATCGATGAAGTCTGGCAGTTGGCTGCGTGGAAGAACAATCTCCCACGCTACGCCAGACGGGTCAAACGCCTCGGTTACCACCCTGGCCTCAAGTGCCGCCAAACGCGACTGCACAATAGCCATATCGCCAAACGCGCAACTGCATTGCACAGTCACCTCGTCGACCACGGCGACTTTGGCACCCAGTCGAAGGCATTGGGCAGCCGTACCGCCATAAGCGCGAATCAGGCCCCCCGGCCCTAGCTTGACGCCTCCGAACCAGCGCACCACCAAAATCGCCACGCGATCGCATTGCTGTCCTTCAATCGCCTGCAATATGGGTCGTCCAGCGGTACCGCCAGGCTCCCCATCGTCGTTAAAGCGATATTCATTCCCTATGCGGTAAGCCCAGCAATTATGGGTGGCGGCCGGCACACTGTGCCCGGCAAAAAAACGCAGCGCTTCGGGCGCAGATTGAATGGGCGCCGCCCACACCAGGAAACGACTTTTTTTTATGTCTTCCTGGTAGGTAGCAAGCCCAGCCAATGTGTAAAGCACCGTTAGACTTCAATCCCGCGTGAATTAAGGTAGTCGTCATAACCGCCCAAATAATCGTTTACTTCGCCGGTAGGCAAAATTTCGATGATACGGGTGGCGACGCCGGAAACGAATTCGCGGTCATGCGATACAAATATCAAAGTACCCGCATAAGTTTCAAGTGCATATTGCAATGACTCGATCGACTCCATATCCAGGTGATTGGTGGGCTCATCCAGCAACATGACATTATGGCGGCCCAGCATTAACCGGCCAAAGCTCAAACGGTTTTTTTCACCCCCCGAAAGCACCTTGACTGCCTTGGGAATATCGTCGGCTGAAAATAACAACCGTCCTAGCACCGAGCGTATTGACTGATCATCATCACCAGCCTGCCGGTAGTCGATGAACCAGTCGAACAAATTCGTATCCGATTGAAATTGATCGGATACGTCTTGCGCCATATAGCCAAGATCGGCATTTTCAGACCATTTGACGCTGCCCGTGTCCGGAGCAAGGTCGCCAGCAAGCATACGCAGCAGCGTTGTTTTACCTACACCGTTCGCACCAATAATGGCAATTTTCTGGCCGGCTTCGATCATGGTCGAAAACGGACGAATTACCGGATGTTCGAACGACTTGCTAATCGACTCAACGGTAACCGCCAAACGATGCAATACCTTGGTTTGCTCGAATCGAATATAAGGATTCTGGCGGGACGAGGGCTTAACCTCGATGGTACCTGCCTTGATGCGGTCAATTTGCTTTAAACGCGAGGTGGCTTGGCGCGATTTGGATTTGTTTGCCGCAAAACGGCGTACAAAGTCCTGCAGATCGGCAACACGCTCTTTCGCTTTGGTGTTCGCCGCCACGACGCGTTCGCGCGCCTGCGTCGATGCCAGCATGTAATCGTCGTAGTTACCTGGATAAATGCGGATTTCGCGATAATCCAGATCGGCCATGTGTGTACAAACCTGATTCAGAAAGTGGCGATCATGGCTGATAATGATCATGGTGCTTTGATAACCATTAAGCACCTCTTCGAGCCAGCGTATGGTATTGATGTCCAGGTTATTGGTAGGCTCGTCCAGTAACAACACATCCGGGTTCGAAAACAGCGCTTGCGCCAGCAGGATTCGCAGCTTCCAGCCAGGTGCGATTTCACGCATAGGAAGGTTGTGCTGCTCAACTGGTATTTCAAGACCCAATAGCAACTCGCCACAACGCGCCTCGGCGGTATAGCCATCGTACTCGGCAAACTTGGCCTCTAGGTTGGCCGCATGCATATAGTCTTCTTCGGTGGCATCCGGGTTAGCGTAAATGGCATCACGTTCGGTCATGACCTGCCACATTTCTTCGTGGCCCATCATCACAACATCCAACACGCGGATATCTTCAAATGCAAATTGGTCCTGACGCAATTTACCCAGCCGGACACCAGGCTCAAGCGATACGTTGCCGGCAGAGGACTCGAGATCACCCCCTATGATTTTCATAAAGGTGGATTTGCCGGAGCCGTTAGCGCCGATCAGTCCGTAACGATTCCCTTCGCCAAACTTGACGCTGACGTTCTCAAATAGGGGTTTTGGGCCAAACTGGATAGTAAGATTTGCAGTGGATATCACTTAGATTGTTCGCGTGTTAGAGGTCTGAATAACCTGATAGTTTAACAAGTTACCCAAAACTTCGTCCGAAATGCCCGCCAGTTTTACAAAGATGTTGCTTAAAAATGCTCTTCAAGCACTAAATGCGCCATGCCATCCTCAGTGGCAATACCCACTTTCTTGCCAACTGGCAGCGTTGCCTTCACCTTGACGTGTCCGTACGGCAGGCCGGTCACCACAGGCACCTTGACCGTTTCGCGCAGCCATCGGACCACCGAAGGCAGATCAAAACCGTTATCGTGAGCCGCCAGTCGATATTCGCTAAAGCGGCCCAGTACAATCGCCTTCTGACGCGCCAAAATACCCGCATGCCATAACTGCGTAAGCATGCGTTCAATGCGAAAAGGATGCTCGCCGACATCCTCGAGAAACAAAATACCACCTTTTATTTTAGGCATATAGGGCGTTCCCACTAACGACGCCACCATGGCAAGATTGCCGCCCCATAGAACGCCACGCGCGTCCACCGGATCAGAGTCCGGCGACTCGAAGCTAAGTATTTCAAGCTCCTCATCCATGCTTTCAACAAACAGGGCCGCGGTAAGGTCATCCATTTTCTTGGCGCCGAAATCGAAAATAGCCGTTGGGCCCGCAAAACTGTGTGCCCCGGTTTGCGCCAACAACGCCAAGTTAAACACCGTAAAGTCGCTCTGGCCTATGAAAATCTTTCCACTATCGGCCACTGCTTTCCAGTTAATAAATGGCAACAATCGGCTTAAGCCATAACCGCCGCGCGTGGCCATGACGATTGGATGCTTTTGCTTTAGCGAACGCTCAATACCGGCCAGGCGTTCCTTGTCGCTGCCGGCAAAACGCTCATGTACGAGTAATGCCGCTTTATCGACTTTTGTTTTAAAACCCAGCTCGGCAAGCCTTTCTTGCGCCAATGCCAGCGCCGATGGCTCAGATACCGCCCCCGACGGCGAAATCAAATAAATACCGCGCGGATGGCAATGCTCGCAATGATGGGGGTGCTCGGGGTGCGTCATGGTTGTGGTCGTCAAGACAAAAGAAAAACGTAAGTATAGTGGACGCCCATCCATAGCGGCGACACATATAGGCCTATAAAGGACGTTTCGCTTTAGCTCGCCGCTCTCTGAAGAACTGACGAAGCAAATCGCCGCACTCGTCGGCCAGCAATCCGCCCGACACCATCGTATGGTGGTTAAGTTTTGTATTCGTGTGAAGACTTAAAACACTGCCACAGGCTCCCGTCTTGGGGTCGGATGCACCATAAACAACTCGCCCTATCCTGGCATGCAACATGGCGCCCAGGCACATGACACAGGGCTCCAAAGTCACGAACACGCTTGCCATCGGCAAGCGATAATTGCCTGCTGTACCGGCGGCCTGCCTTAACGCCACGATTTCAGCATGGCAGGTCGGGTCGTGATCGGTTATCGTGCGATTGAAACCGCTGCCGATCAGTTTGCCCGTTTCGTCCACCACAACCGCGCCAACAGGAACTTCACCAGCCGCCCAGGCCATATGTGCTTGTTGCAATGCGGCCTGCATTGCAACCGTGTCAGCACTGCTGTATAGCGCAAGGACTGAACTGGCCGCCTCACGGGGCGCGCCAGACAATGAGTCAGAGTCTAAAGGGGTATCAGCCGCCATATATCCGCGAATTTAAAGCGATTCGTCCGGCCAGGCTTTCGACAGCTTCTTCAAGCCATTGATAAAGCTCGGCTTGCTCGTCGTAACGCGCCTGATTCAGATTGGATACGCGGCCTTCTTGAATAAACCCCCACGCCCGGCTGCGTTTATCGCGATGCTTAGGATCCCACACGCCAAATGCAACACCACCCGCACTGCGGATCAGGGAAAAACACGGGATATCGGTATAGCCATCGCCCACAAATATCATCTGTTGAAACGGCACTCGAAGTTTATCTTGCTCTACTTTTCTGTTGACTTCAAAAGGCTTGTTGCGGGACGAAGCGCCTATGATGCCTTTCTGAATGTGAAACAAATACCGTGTTTTATCGGTAAAACTGACAATACGTCGCGGAAAATGGATTCCTCCGTCCGGACCATAAGTAAATTCCGAAGCCCAGATGTCGGTGAACTCATGGGCAATCGGCGTGTGCCTGACCACATCGCCAATACCGCTGGAAATCAGGTAGAACTCAAGGCGCACCTGGGGATGCTCTGCCCTGACCACGGCCCTCAAGCGACTGAACAATGTTTCCACACCGTCGTGTAGCGGCAGGCTTCCGCCCCACTGCGCCAAACGTTCCCGGGTAATAAGTCCATGCTCTTTCGACTTGGACAGCTCTATCATTTCATATAAATAGGCCGGTACAGGATCCCAATCGTGCTCGGATAACAACGGACCGACCCGTTGCGTCCAGAAATGCCCGGCATCGACTCCCATCGAAGTCAGAAACCCCGAGGTGCTGTCGGGAGCAAGCGTATCATCAAAATCGAAAATCAGAGCGATTACATCGGACATAAAGCGCCTCAAGCAAAGCTACAAAATTTCGCAGCCGGAGTAAACAGAACGCAAGTGTAACGCTTGCCAGCCGCCTACATGAATGCGCGTTTTCTAAGCCGGCGCAAAACCCTGGGGAAAATTTCCGGCAGATCTTCGGCAATCAGGCCCGGTCCAAACAAACGTGCTGCCTCGCCATGCAACCAAGCGGCAGCCGCTGCAGCAAAAAAAGGCTCAAGCCCCTGAGCCATCAGACCTGCTATCAGGCCTGTAAGCACGTCTCCTGTTCCTCCTGTGGCAAGATCAGGGGGAGCATTGGCGTTAATGATAGCTCGCCCATCCGGCGCTGCAATAACCGTATCGGCCCCTTTAAGCAAGACAATAGCGCCACTATCCCGCGCAGCAAGTCGCGCACGCTCGAGCTTGCTACCGCTATAGTCGAAAATTCGTGCAAACTCA
>DATCVA010000271.1:0-5303 GCA_036567205.1 Eoetvoesiella sp.
GCGGTGAAGCGCTGGTCGAGGCGTTGGCGGCTCGCGCCGAGCAATTAGGTGTTACGTTTTTTTATAACACCACTGCACGTCGTCTGATTTTGAATGACTTCGGTGAAGTGCAGGGGGTGTTGGCCCAGCAGCACGAAGGGGGCGGCATACGCTTCATGGGTAAGGTGGTATTGGCCTCGGGCGGTTTTGAAGGGAATCCGGCGCTTTTGGCCAAATACCTGGGGCCGCGTTCTGTGTACCTGCGGCCAGTTTGCAAAGGCGGGTACTACAACCGCGGCGAAGGTATAGAAATGGCGCTTGAGGCCGGCGCAGCGCCTTGTGGCGAATTCGGCAGCTATCACGCTGAACCGGTGGATCCGCGTTCGGGAGTTTCCGAACCTGCCGTCTTTATTTTCCCTTATGGGATTCTGGTCAACAAAGATGGAAAACGTTTCACCGACGAAGCGCCTGGCACCGTCGATGCCTACTACGAGCGTGTGACGCGTCGCATCTACGAGCAGCAAGAAGGCATTGCCTACGTTATCCTGGATCAGCAAGTTAAAGACGTGCCTAATTACCGGCTGGCGATTCGCACGGACCAACCGGCGATTGAAGCCGATACGCTCGAGGCGCTGGGTGAAAAGCTAGGGTTGCCAACGGGTGCCTTGGCTATGACGGTACATCAGTTCAACGAGGCTTGCCCCACAAGCCAGAATTACGACCCTCTGAATCTGGATGGCCAATCAACCCAGGGCCTGAACCCGCCCAAGTCGAACTGGTCCAAGCCTTTGACTAAAGGCCCATTCTTTGCTTACCCTATCATTTCGTCGAACGTCTTTACTTTTGGCGGCGTAAAAATCAATGCCACAGGCCAGGTCATGGATACCGATGGGCTGCCCATGAAAAACCTATATGCCGCAGGTGAAACGGTAGGTATGTACTACACCAACTACACTGGGGCTACTTCAGTGCTTAAAGGCCTGGTGTTTGGCCGCCTGGCGGCAAATCACATTGCAGGTGCGAACTCATGAGCAGCGATATCCTGAAGGTCCATGCGCAAGCCCCGCTTAGCGCCAGTCTGGTGCAGTCGCTGCTTGCTGCGCGCAAGTCGCTGCCCGGCGATATGCTGTTTAAAACCCGGTTGCACATTGCCGATGCGCTGGGCATTGCCACAGCGGCACGGCCGTCAGAGCTGGCACGTTTTGTGCTGGAAGGGCAAAAAGCAGCGGCTGGTGACGGCGTGTGCCAGTTGATCGGCGGCGGCCAGGCCTCGGCCATGGCGGCGGCGTTTATTAATTCGTCTCTCATCCATATACTCGACTACGATGATATTCACGACGTCGGACGCCTGCATCCGGCCACGGTGATCCTGCCCGCTGTGCTGGCGGCCGCCGAACTTGTCGACGCTTCGGACCAGGAAATTATCGAAGCCGTAGCGTTGGGCAATGAACTGATATGCCGCCTTGGCGTGGTTTGCGCACCGCAGGGTGATGGTCCTGGGTCGGAATGGTTCCTGACCCAGTTGCTCGGCTACATCGCCGCGAGCTTTGCTGCGGGACTGGTGCTTGGGCTTTCGCCTCGAAAGCTTGTGTCGAGCATTGGACTGGCTTATATGCAGGCGGCCGGCGGTAAGCAGGCTGGTTTTGGCATTGGTTCGAACGGGCGTGCCATTTATCCGGCATTTGCCGCGCAAGGGGGCGTGCAGGCGGCCTTGCTGGCCCGGGCGGGTATGGACGGTCCCGAAGGGGCTCTGGATGGCGCGGCCAGTTTGTTCCAGATTTATTTGGGCAGGCCGTTAACAGAGTCTCAGCGCGAGGCCCTGCTGGACTTTTCCAGCTGGCATTTCCTTGACGTCGATATCAAGCCATGGCCTAGCTGCCGCTTGTCTCATCCGTATGTGGCCGCGGGTATTGCCGCGCGCGATATTTTTGCCTTGCAACCGGCGGCAGGGGTGCGTGTGGCCGTAAACGCTTCGGCGGCGCGCTTGTGCCGGCCGTTGCAGGCGCGCCGCCAGCCGGAAACGCTTCAAGACGCAAAATACAGCATTCCGTTCATGACTGCCTTTGCATTGGTTCACGGCGCGCCGTCGCTTGCGTCGCTCAACGACTCGGTTTTGTCTGACAAGGCTGTTTTGGATATGGCTGCACGTGTTCAGCTGGACGAAGGTTTGGCCGATAATCCGGGCCATCCCGCTGCTGTTTTAACTCTTGAGCACGAAGGGAATGTATTGATCCGTAGTGTTTTCAAAGCTGCCGATCTGGAAATGGATGAAACACGCATTCGGTCAAAATTCATCGATTGCTTCCGTCATGGCGCTGTTCAGCATAATGCTCAAGCGGCATGGCAGTCTGTGCTGGACGGACGCGTGCGGGCGGCGATACGCCTGTCCGATGGCCGGCACGGCAGTTAAGTATGAACTTTGCGTATGGGTACTGGACGGAATGTTCAGGACGAAGGTGTATAAAGTCTGGAGATAGCGACAATGTACAGTACTGATTTTCTGGAAGGGCGGGTGGCGCTGGTTACAGGCGGGGCTGGCGGCATCGGGCGTGCTGTTTCGCTGGCGCTTGCCGGACATGGGGCCAGGGTCGTTGCCGCCGACTTGGCGCGCGTCGACACCGACTCGCCTTCGGATTCGCCTGTTGAGCATGTTAGTCTCGACGTAACTAACCGCGCCGACGTCGTGCGCTGCGTCGACGGGGTAGTCAAGAACTACGGCCGACTCGATATTCTGGTGAACGTCGCGGGCATTGTTTCTATGGGCAGCGCCGAGAACCTGGATGAAGCCGAGTGGGACCGTGTGATGCAGATCAACCTGAAGGGTACTTTTTTATGCTGCCAGGCCGCCATTGCGCACATGCGCAAACAAGCGTTTGGACGCATGGTGAATTTGGGTTCGGTTATTGGGAAAAATGGCGGTAATCCGCGTCCCTGGCTGGATGCGCGCGAACAGGATCGAGCAAGCAACGTGGCCTATGGGGTGTCCAAAGCCGGTGTGCATATGATGACAGCGTTTCTTGCAAAAGAGCTGGCTAATACCGGGGTTACTGTTAATGCCGTAGCACCGGGGCCGGTAGCTTCCGCCATGACGACTAATTTTCCTCAATCGTTGCGCGATCTGATTCCCGTCGGCCGCATGGGCGAAGCCGCCGAGATAGCCTCGGCGGTACTTTTTCTGGCTGCGCCGCAGTCATCTTTCATTACGGGCGAAATACTGGATGTCAATGGCGGCATTTGGTGCGACTGACCGTGTTTTTTTTAATTAACTTTTTTCAAGAGAATACAAACTATGCGTCAACCTCGTTCGATTTACCTTGTTCTGGATATGGAAAACGACCTTGTCCACGATGACGGTCCCAGTGGAAAAGGCCCTATGGGCGATCAGGTCCGTGCCCGTCAAATCATTGCCAAAACCAGTAAGGCAATTAAAAAAGCACGTGAGGCAGGGGTGCTGGTCGGGTTCGTACGGGTAGGATTTTCACCCGAATATCCCGAATGCCCCCCTGCATCGCCTATTTTTTCCGGCGCGCCCAAAAATGGACTTTTTAAACTGGGTGAGTGGGGTACCGAGATTCATCCAGACCTGGACAAACAAGTGGGCGATATCGATGTGGTCAAGCACCGGGTCAGTCCGTTCTATTCCACCACGCTCGAGGCACAGCTAAGGGCGCAGAACGTGCAGCGTATTTATTGCTCGGGCGTTTCAACGCAGGCCGTGGTACAGGCCACCGTGCGCGATGCGCATGACCGCGACTACGAGGTCGTTTTGCTTGAAGATGCCTGCGCGGCTCATAGCACCGAGGAGCATGCCAATTCAATTGGAAGTATTGGCCGTTTCTGCAAAGTTGAAACGACGGATACGGTAGTGTTCGCCAACCCCTGATCTGAAATAATCTTATTTGAATGTTTAAAAAAAGCCTGTGCCAGTCATTAGATTGGCACAGGCTTTTTTAGCGGCTGGGGATGCGGTGAACCAATCCCTCCCGGCTGGCGCTGGGCTGTGTTACGTAGCCCAGCGCCAAGCGAGGCCGTACTAGTTGGTCATGCTTACACCGGCTTGCTTAAGCACAGTGCCCCAACGTTTGTATTCGCCATCGAAGAAGGTTTTAAAGGCAGCGGGGCCGGACATGACGGAGGGCACTACGGCGACGTTTTCAAGCTGTTTTTGAACATCGGGGCGTGCGATTGCTTTTTTGATGGCCGCATCGATGCGCGCTACAACGTCAGGCGGCGTATTGGCCGGAGCAAATATGCCTACCCAGTTAACAACGTTGAAGTCTGGAAGTTCTTCTTGCGCTGTAGGTACTTCGGAGAGGAAGCTGACGCGCTTTTCGCTGGTAACCGCCAGGGCATTCAGGCGGCCGTCTTTGATAAGCGAATACAAGGGCGGAAGATCCATGATGATGCCGTCCACATGGCCTGCCAGGGTGTCGGTTACCGCAGGGCCGGCGCCTTTATAAGGTACGTGGTCGATATTGCCTTTTGAGCTCTGCTTGAGCAGTTCAATAGTCAGGTGAGGCAGTCCGCCCGCGCCAGAGGACGACAGGGTGACCCGGTTGGTGCGGGCATGATCCAGCAATTCTTTCAGTGTTTTTACTTTAAGGGCCGGTCCTGTGGCAATTGCCTCGGGTGTAAGGCCCACGGTATTGATGGGTACAAGATCGGTCAATGAGTTAAAAGGCGGTTTGGCCATGGTTTGAGGGGACAGGACAACCGGGCTTACGCTGGACAGAAGCAAAGTGTAGCCATCGGGCTTGGCCTGAACGACATGGTGGGCGCCAATGGTGCCGCTGGCGCCGGCCTTGTTTTCGACCACAATAGTGGTGCCCAGGGCTTCGCCTATTGACGGTGCAACAAGACGGGCGACTATGTCGTTGGAGCCGCCTGGAGGGTAGCCGACAATCATGGTTATGGGGCGGGCAGGAAACTCTTGCGCGAAAGCGGGGGCCGTGGCAACCAGGGGAGTCAGTGCAAGCAAGGCACTAGCTAGCCGATGAAGGAGGATGCGAGGGCGTTGTGAAGTAAAAGTGTGCATTTGCTTGCCTCTGTAGTGTAGGAATAATTATTAAGGTGCCGACTTGCTCCGTGCGTCAAGCAGGGCAGGCCGATGCAGAAAATACTATACAGCGCCTTGCGCAACCGCAATCATTAATGAACGAAAGCGCTATTCGGATTTCTCGAATAGCCGCGGCGGGCGATCGTTTTATGATGTTGTCGGGAATACCATGTTGTTGTTGTTGTTGTTGTTGTTGTTGTTGTTGTTGTTGCTGTTGTTGTTGTTGTTGTTGTTGTGGAACACATCAAACAGCAGTGGGCCTGCATCC
>DATCVA010000272.1:0-13195 GCA_036567205.1 Eoetvoesiella sp.
AAAGGGACGTCCAACAGCCCACGCAGGTGAGCGCAGCCTTGGAAGCGCCATCCGGCAGGCACTGGCCGATCGTTCGTTTCACTTTTTATTCTGGAGCTACTCAGTCTGCGGCTTCCATACAGCCTTCATCACGCTGCACCTTCCAGCCTATCTGGTAGATGGCGGGCTTACCGCCACACATGGAGCAACGGCCATCGCCCTTATCGGTCTGTTCAATGTTGCAGGCTGCTTATATGCAGGCAAACTGGGCGAACGGCGCAGCAAAAAAACGTTGCTGGCCGGCGTTTACTTCCTGCGCGCCTTCGGTATTCTCTTCCTTATAGCGCTACCGCCCTCGCCCATGGTCACCTATATATTCGCAGCATGGATGGGGTTATTCTGGCTGGGCACGGTTCCGCTGACGCAGGGGCTGATCGGGCAGATATACGGCTTGCGATACGCCGCAACGCTTTCGGGCATTGCCTTCCTTGGCCACCAGATCGGTAGTTTTATCGGGGTGTGGATGGGCGGTTATGTTTATCAGACGACGGGCAGCTATACAATGGTCTGGTGGGTCGGCATCGTGCTGGCCGTTGTTGCGGCCGCCCTGTGTCTGCCAATTAAAGAGCACTCACGGGCTGCCCTCGTGCCCGCCTGACGGATGCTAACCATGTCAAAGTTGAATACTCACTTACCCGAGAGCACAAACGGCCTTCTACCTAAAAGCCGTCTGTGGCGCTACGCGGGTATTTTCGCCGTCCTGGCGATTATGGCTCTGGCCTTCGCTGGGTATTCGTTGCCCGAACTGCAGGTGCAATGGGCCAACTTCGTGGCATTGTGTTCGTCGGCGCTTTGATCCCACGCGATCTTTTAACGATCATCTTTTTGTAAAGTTCCACACGTCATTACCGATCGATCGCTCCTGTCTGATATTGACGTATCCCCTCTAATACACACGATCAGGGCAACAAGCGGACTATGCCAGCACCAGTATTGCTGCGCTCCACAGTAAGCACTGCAACCCGAAAGGCGGCAGTGACTCGGCTACTGCTTCTCGTCTTTCACGCGTGGACGGAAAACACCTTGCCACCACTGACTTTGTAGCCGGGCGACGACATCCAAACTGGGCCGAACGCGCCACATGGGGGCTCACAGCAAGCTCGCTAAACCAGCGCCAGCCATAAGCCTAATTGACAGATAACCTTACATGGAAAATACTCATCTTATTTCACCAAATAGAATGGTAAGCTTACATTAGTATTTAGGCTGCGAATAGTGGAGAAAAACAGCAAAATTCTTTTAATAAACCCCAATAAAAGATAGGTGCGAGATGAGACAGATGATTGTAAGAGCGTTGATTTGTTTGATAGCCTTTGGTTGCCTTCCAGTGCTTACGGCACATGCGCAAAAGCAAGTTCCCGTTAAATTAATCGTAGGCTACCCCCCTGGAGGCGTCGCTGATAGCCTGGCAAGAATATTGGCGGAAGACTTGCGCAACGAACTAGGCCGAAACGTTATCGTCGAGAATAAGTCTGGAGCAGGCGGGCGCATTGCGGGCAGCATACTGGCACGATCGGAACCGGACGGAAACACCTACTTAATCGCGCCAGATGGCTGGGCAGTTTTTCCACATTTGATTGATGGCCCAAGCGTTTTGAATTATGACATCCTTACTGATATGGCTCCAGTTGCAAGACTATCCAGTCATTCGATGGCGCTGGTGGTGTCAGAAAAAATCGGCGTTACTAATGCCAAGGAATATGAGGAATATGTAAAAACCAAAGGTGAGGCGATTTATGGCGTACCGTCGATTCGTGGACATGCGGAGTTGTTAGGAACTTTCTTCACTCAAATTTTTAAAGTGCCGTTCTCAGCTGCGGGATATAGAGGTAATGTTCCACTTGCTACCGATCTCATAAGCGGGCAAATTCCAGCAGGAGTGATGGTGGCCGGGGATATCGTCAATCTTGGTGATAAGGTCCGGATAATTGCCATTATTGGGCAGACGCGTAGCCCGGTGGCGCCAGATGTGCCTACTTTAGCTGAACAAGGATATCCATTAAATGTTGGTGGTGGACGGCATTGGATGGGGATGTGGGCTCCAAAAGGAACCCCAAAGGAAGAAATTGCAAAAATGGAAGGCGCCGTTAAAAAAGTTGTTACATCCAGAGGATTCTCAGATCGAATCCTTAAATCGAATTTAATTACGGCGGACTTCGCGACGGGCAAGGAGCTCGACAAAATAATAAGGGAAGATATCGAGTTCTGGGAACCTATCGTTGAGAAGTCAGGGATGAAAACTCGAAACTAACAACGCAGAAATGCCTGCATCGTTTGGGCATTTCAGGCGCATGGCGGAAGATTGTCTTCTAGCCGCTTATGCTGATGCATAAGCGGCTAAGCCGTAAGAAAAAAAGTAAAAATCGCCAGAAGCTCAATCCACTGATTTGCTCAAGCAATCAACGGTTATGGCAAACGGATCAACCCGTAGTTGGTAAAGCCCGAAATTGCGGAAGTATCCGCTGAACTTTAAATAAGATCATCTTCCAGGCTCATCAGTGCATGTCCGCCTATGGAGATTCGTCGGCAAAGACCGGAAATTTGGCTAACTTCACGTGCAAACCATACCCTGGCAAGGCTAAGCTTGCGACGCGAGGACTCTGTATCGACATGCCGCAGGTCTGAAGCTGTAACTATCGTTGCAATGACCTCGGCCCAGGTCCACGCCACCGTGAAGATGCCGTATGCGGTAAGCAAATCGTAAGCCGATGCGGCGACACTATTTCGGTCCCCGCTCTGCAAGGCAGAAAGGGCCTCTTTGGAAATACTGTGTAGTGCTACTTGTGCATTTTTCAAAGGTTCAATGAACTCAGCAAGTTCTGTATGCTTTTCGTAGCTGCAGATGAATTCACTTACGAGGTTGAAGTAAGAAGCCATCGTCTTTCCTTCGTTCGACGGCAGTTTTCTCAGTACAAAATCCAGAGCCTGAATCCCGTTTGCGCCTTCGTATATCTGAAGAACTCTGGCATTCCTGACGTACTGCTCAATTCCATAATCGCTTATATAGCCATGCCCCCCGAATACTTGCAGACTATCGTTAGCTGTCTGAAACCCTCTGTCGGTAAAGAATGCCTTGATCACCGGAGTAAGGAAATCCAATAGCGCGCCGTTTCGTTGCTTTTCGGCCGGGTCAATGGCTACGTCGTAAAGTGACTGCCACAATGAAATCTTTAGCGCGGTCGCTCTGGCACCTTCCACAAAGGCTCTGGATCCCAGCAACAAACGCCGGACGTCGGGATGGGCAATAAGCGGATCGGCGATTAAATCGGGGTAGGCAGCCCCATCAGGAGTCCGCCCGCTTAACCTGTCACGGGCATACGCTATGGCATTCTGGCTGGCTATTTCCGCATAGGCAATGCCTTGCAGCGCAGTATTAATGCGCGCATGGTTCATCATCTGGAACATACCGGCCATGTTTGCCGATGTACCGCTACCAGTCCCGCTGGCGACGCGCCACCCTATTGCATTGTTAAAGCTCAACGCACACGTGGCATTACCACCGAGCCCCATTTTTTCTTCTAACGACAAGACCTCAACACCGTTCCGCTCGCCATTCTTGCCCGTTTCCGGATCAATCCGAAGTTTGGGAACGATGAAGACGTTGACGGCAGAGAGTTCATTGGGAATTTTGCCATCGGCGTCAGGGACTTTTGCGAGAACAACATGAACGATGTTTTCAGTCAGGTCGTGGTCGCCGCCAGAGATGAAGATTTTTTCGCCTGTTATAAGCCAGGTGCCATCACTTTGTGGACGAGCCACCGTGCGCAGCTGTCGCAGATCAGTGCCGCATTGGCTCTCTGTCATGCTCATGGTGGCAGTCATTGAGCCATCGACTAGTTGCGGAATCAAATGCTGCTTCATCCAGTCAGCACCGAACTTGGCCAACATACGCGTCGTGGAAACACAGAAGCCGCTGTACATTGAAAATGATTGCCCGGTGGCTGTACGCATTTCGGTGATGCCAGTCGACATCACAGGCGGCAAACCCATGCCGCCACAGTCTTCGGGCAGGCTTAGCTTATACCACCCGGCTTCACGGAAAAGCCGCCAGGCTTCTTTGTACCCCGTTGGTGTTCGTACAACACCATCCGACAATGTTGCACCCTCGCTATCCGCGCGAAGGTTGATCGGATGTAGTTCCTCTTGATGAAAATGGGCGGCAGACTCATAAATTTGTGATGACAGTTCGCGGCTGACTTGCTCGAAACCCGGAAGAGAAGCCAAGTCCTGTACTCGAAGATGGTCATGCAGCAAGAACAGCCAATCCTGAACCGGTGCGACGTATGTCGTCATACTGAATGCTCCAACCCAGCAGACGCACTTGTCGTAAGCGTTGCGCCGGTTCGGGCAAGTTCAGACAACAGATTCGCCGGTTTATAAGCGTCGCCATGCAATTCATGGAACTGTTGCATACGCTGATACACAGTGCTTAGGCCAAGGCTGTCGGCATAATACATTGGGCCGCCCTTCCATGAAGGCCAGCCGTAGCCATACTGCCACACAAGATCAATATCGCTAGCACGGGAAACAATGCCTTCTTCAACGAGCTTTATACCTTCGTTGATCATGACATAGATCAACTGATCTTTTACCTCGGCATCGGAGATCGAGCGTCGCGTTATACCTTCTAATGCAGAGGCCTCCTTGATTAAATCAATGACTTCAGGATCAGGTATGGGTTTACGCTTACCTGCTGCATACTTGTAGTAGCCTTTTCCTGCCTTAAGGCCTACACGTCCAAGCTCAACCAAACGATCGCCAAGCCAGTTCTTTTCTCCGGAAGCCTGGCGTCGCCGGAAGCTTAATTCAATACCGGAGGTAAGATCCTGAAGCTCATAAGTGCCCATGGGCAACCCGAACTCTTTCAAGACACGGTCAACTTGTTCCGGGCTTGACCCTTCAAGCAACAAGCGTCCAGCCTGGCGTTCACGCGCAAGCATGAGCCGGTTCCCGACAAATCCGAAACATACCCCCACCACGACGGAGACTTTGCCCAATCGTTGGCCCAGCAACTTTGAGATGGCCAATGCCTGGTCGCAAGTCTTGTCTCCCCTGACAATCTCCAGCAGCTTCATTACGTTGGCCGGACTGAAAAAATGCAGTCCTACCACCATCTCGGGCCGAGCCGTTGCCGATGCAATCTTGTTGATATCGAGTGTGGATGTGTTCGTACCGAGGATGGCGCCTGGTTTGGCGTGCTGGTCGATATCCCGGAAAATCGACTGCTTGAGTTCAAGATTCTCGTAAACCGCTTCGATGATCAGGTCGGCCTGCGAGATGTCGGAAATACTGGTACCGAGCGTCAGTTGAGCCTTTCTACGCTCGCAGTCTTCAGCACTCATCCGGCCTTTTTCTACGCTTTGATCCAATGACTCGAAAATACGTTGCTGAGCGCGCTCTAGCGCCGCATCGGACTGGTCTGTCAGGTATACCGATAAATCGGCGCTTAACAAAGCAATGACGATTCCAATGCCCATTATTCCCGCGCCAATGACTGCTACGCTATTGAGCCCGGCTTGCGAGTTTGCTGCGTAAGACTCGGCATCGAGCAAGTGCATGGCATTCTGCGAATAACTTCTGGCAAGGTTGGCGGAGCGCGTCGTAAACAAGGGAATAAGCTGGTCGCCGTCGGTTTTGTCGAACCTGACCTCGACCTCGTCATCTATATTGAGGTTAAAAACATCGGCATCAACAATAGAGGTAAGAATCGTAGGCCCCTCGTTCAGGGTGACCAGAGCCGGAGCCGTGGGGCGAGGAGCATTGCGAGCAATAGAATAGGAGTAAATTCGCCCTGTACCCAAGCTTTTTTTCCATTCCGTGGAGGCATTGCCGCAAAATGGACAATGTGGACGAGGATAGAAATGGCTTCGATCGCAACTACTGCAATGCTTGATCAACAGCTCGTTACGATTGGCGGCTTCCCAGTAGGCGACATCTTCTGGAAATATCGTGGGCGCCGCAGTAATGTTTTTATTGGTCTTGGACATGATTTACTCAGCTCCCAGAATTAAAGTACCTGCCGCGTGAAACCCCGTAATCACACCGCCCGTCCCGTGAGCCAGAACCAGGTCATGATTCTTAACCTGCACAGCGGGATGTGCTTCACCCCGGCATTGTCGGACTGCTTCAAGGACTTTTGTCATTCCACCTTTATTCCCGGGATGATTATTACAAAGGCCGCCCCCATCGGTGTTGAAAGGCAGTTTGCCAACTCCCGAAATCAGGTTTCCATCGGCGACAAAACGCCCCCCTTCTCCTTTGGCGCAAAAGCCAAGATCTTCAAGCTGCATGATGACTGTGATGGTAAAGCTGTCGTACAAAGACGCATATTTAATGTCGGACGGCTTGACGCCAGCCTCTTCGAACGCCTTAGGCGCGGACCAGGCACCCGCGGTAAACGTTATATCGTTATTGCCCCCATCGGGATGCTTTAGCGCCTCTCCGGCGCCCAGAACCTTGACCAGGGGCCGCTTGAGTTGCCTGGCAATCTCGGGCCTGGTAACAATAATCGCGCCACCTCCATCCGACATAACGCAGCAGTCCAGGCGATGCAATGGGTCTGCAACAAACGGGGATGACAGTACGTCTTCGACCGTAACGACTTCTTGACGCATTGCATAAGGGTTGTATTGAGCGTGATGCGATGCCGCGACCTTTACCCAGGCAAGCTGCTCGGACGTAGTTCCAAATTCGTGCATGTGGCGACGTGCGGCCATGGCATAGCCATACATGGGAAACCCCGGAACACCCGTCTGGAACGGGATATTGGGCATGCTGGAACGGTCGATTCCCCCAAGATTCGGCCCCGAATTACTGGCCAGCGGCCGATCTGCCATTGTTATCAAAGCAACATTGCATTTTCCGGCGGCAATGGCCTGGGCGGCATGATTGACGTGAAGTATGTACGAAGATCCACCCGTTTCAGTGCTATCCAGATGACGCAGCCGGCGCAGCCCAATATACTCGGCCATAGTCATGCCACCCAAGCCAGGTGCATCGCTACCACAGAAATAGCCATCTATGTCATCCAGCGATAGTCCCGCATCGGCAAGAGCGCCCAGCGCGACATCGGCATGCAGCTTGGCAGTGGAAACGCCATCAGCCCGCCTTAACGGGTGCTCGTATATACCAGCAATATAAGCCTTGCTATTGATCGTCATTATTATGTGAATCCTTGGTCATGAGTCCCAAAATCTTGATGCAGTGTTGCGTATCAAGCGCATTATTGGATGTTAATTATAAGCTTACCTGACAAACAACCTTACTAGTGAAAATACTGATATTTAATAGAACATTAATAATATAAGCTTACCTTTTATTAAGCTGGACCAACCAACAAATGCGCTGACCGAAAAAGAGCCTCAAACAAGAAAGAAGGCTATGCCGGCACAAACAGTGATTTCAATGCTTGCAGGCAGTTCGTTGATCAAGCGCGTAGAGGTCCAGTTAGCTATACGGCCAATCATTATTCGAAGTAGTCAATAGAGGAAAAGGAATGCATCGCGACTTAAATGCTGAAACAGCATGCTCAACATCGGCTGACATTGGAAGAATCATGGATCCGAAGTCAGTCCTGATCGTTGGTATGTCGAGCCGAAAGGGCTCTGTTGGACACCTGGTGCTCCAAAACTTGAAACTTAATGGTTTTAATGGGCAGATTTACTTATTGGGACGAAACGCAGGAGAAATTGAGGGAATTCAAATTCATACCGATTCGGCGGACATTCCCAACAACATCGACCTTGCCGTTCTTACTGTACCCGCAGCAGGCGTTGAAGATTCAATTGGCCTTTGCATAACGAAACGCATATCGGCCGTAATTACTTTGGCAGGGGGGTTTGCTGAACTGGGTGAGGAAGGCCGTGAAGCCCAGAATCGGATCCTGGCGTTGGCCAGGGAAGGTGGACTGTCGGTAATTGGACCAAATTGCCTGGGATTCTCGAACTTCACCAATAGTTTCATGATCGGTTTCGTCAAGTTAACGAAGCTCTCTTCCCTTCCCCAGAATACCAATGATGCTGTCGCCATTGTCGGCCAGAGCGGCGGCGTCCAGTCACATCTATATCAATCGCTAGAATCCAGGGGAGTTTCTGTTTCATATACGATTTCCACCGGCAATGAAATGGACCTCGGGCTGGGCGATTTTGTGAACTACCTGATTCAAGATCCGTTTACTCGAGTCATCGCTATTTATGCCGAGCATATTGGCAATCCCGAGCGCTTTATTTGGGCGGCCCGCGAAGCAGCCAAGAACGGAAAACCTATCGTACTGCTTCATTCCGGACGAAGTGTCAAAGCTCAGGAAGCAGCAAAATCGCATACCGGCTCACTCGTGGGCAATCACGCCATCATGTCTGCACGGCTGCGCCGCGAAGGCATTGTTCTGGTAGAAACTCTGGACGAGTTGCTCGACGTTACCGAGCTGCTCTCCCGCTATCCGCTCGCAAAAAAGGGGGGATTAGGTGTTATGAGTTTTTCCGGTGCCTTCAGCGGTATTGCGCATGATTTGTGTGCGGATATAGGAATTGAAATCCCCGAGCTGTCGCATGAAGTGAAGGAAGCCCTGCGACCTCAGGTGCCCGCGTTCATTCCGCCCAACAATCCTCTTGACCTTGGCACGCAACCCTTATTCCAGCCCGAACTGATTTGCATCGGCTTGACGGCCCTTCTTGATGAGCCAAGTATCGGTGCTGTCGTAGCCGTCCTGCCCTTGTCAGCACCCGAATTGCTCGTGGCATACCTGCGCAATATTATTCAGGCACAGGAATCTACAGACAAGCCGATCGGAATCGCCATTCTTAATGACGGGCAACCATTGCCTCAGGAATTCATCAACCTGGCAAGAGACCACAAAATCGTTATCTCCAGATCGCCTGATCGTACGATCAGGGGGATGGCCAAGCTAATAAACCGTGGCAACCTGCGAAAAATTTCAACAGAACCGATTCAACTCGATCCCCTTAGCATTCCAAAACTCGAAAGCGGCGTACAGGTTGAATGGTTCGGCAAGCAGGTTCTACGCGCCGCAGGTGTCTCGGTGCCCGAGGGCAAGCTTGTTCGTTCCATCGACGACGCTGTCCAGGCCGCAGTCAAAATAGGTTATCCGGTCGTGCTAAAAGCTCAGTCGGCGAAACTGGCGCACAAGACCGAGGCTGGTGGCGTTGCCATAAACCTTAAAGACGAAGCCAGCCTGCGCACCGCCTGGGAAAAAATGACCGCCAGCGTGCATCGCGTCCAGCCAGATCTTACGTTGGATGGCATGTTGGTCGAAGCAATGTCATCGAGCGGTTTAGAGCTCGTTATAGGCGCCACACGGGATCCGGAGTGGGGCCCCATGGTCATGGTGGGTATCGGCGGCATTCACGTCGAGGTGTTGAACGATGTACGTCTTATCGCTCCCGAAGCAGATGCATCAGAAATTCTTGATGAGCTTAATAAGCTGAAGATGGCAAAGCTTCTGCATGGCTTTCGCAACCACCCGCCTGTCGATGTCGAGGCGGTAGCGCTTGCCGTAACCCAGATCGGAAAACTCATGCTGTCCCAACCGTCCATTAGCGAGATCGACGTCAACCCGTTAATGGTCCAGGCGCGCGGACAAGGCGCCACGGCACTCGATGCCCTTATCGTTGTAGATTAAATCCCGGAGCAAACATATGTCATTAATTACATACGAATTACAAGATAAAGTCGCTTTGATCGGCCTAAACAGACCGGAAAAGCGAAATGCGATCAACAGGAGTCTCTTGCAAGATCTGCAAGAGGCTGTGACCTTAGCGGGCGAAGAGGCCGATGCCGCCGTTTTGTTTGGTCACGGGGAACACTTCTCATCGGGTCTTGATCTGGCCGAGCATGCCGAGCGTATGGCGGCTGGTCCGCAGCAAGGGAAACGCAGGCCTCATCCCTGGCACACCGTGTTTGATCTGATTGCTCGCGGAACCATACCTTTTGTTGCCGCGCTGCACGGAGCGACCGTCGGCGGAGGCTTAGAGCTGGCCTCGGCCGCTCATATACGTGTCGCCGACGAAACTACCTTTTTTGCCTTGCCCGAAGGGCGACGCGGCATATTCGTTGGCGGCGGTGGAACCGTCAGGATTCAACGAATCATTGGCTACGCAACGATGGCGGACATGATGTTGACCGGGCGGATTCTATCTGCTGCTGAAGGACAGGAAGCCAAGATCGTTCAGTATCTCGTGAAACAGGGCGACGCTCTGGCAAAAGCCAAAGAACTGGCTACGGTCATCGCATCAAATACCGAGCTTACCAATTGGCAAATAACCAATCTTCTACCCCGTATCAACGACATGTCGCACGACGACGGTTTATTTGTAGAAGCTCTGAATTCGACTATCGCAAGACCCCCGCAGACAATGGATCGGCTACAGGCTTTCTTGAATAAACGCGCTGAACCATTAAAACCCGCCAACGTCAGTGCCGATCACCACACGTCGCATTCAGCATCAACGTAGGGAAATAGATTATGCCGTTGCTTACCCTCTCATCCTAATAGGAAAACATAATGAAGTTTATGCGAAAGACAGGCATGCTGGCTTTACTAACCGCATGCATTTGTGCTGTCCCCTATAAAAGCGCAGTATCTGCAGAGTATCCCACAACGCCAATAAAACTCGTCGTTCCAGTGGTGCCAGGCGGGTCTGCCGATGCTCTTGCACGCGTACTTGCCGAAGAACTTGCAGCCGCATTCAAACAATCGGTTGTGGTGGAAAACAAACCCGGCGCCGGCATGGTGATTGGCCTGTCGGCAGTGGCTCGAGCCGAACCCGACGGCTACACCTTAGGAGTCGGCCCCAGGGGGCCCTTGATTATCGGGCCGACCGTTCCTGGTGGATTGCCTTTCGAGCCGAACGAAAAATTCGCCGCAGTCGCCAAGGTTGCGTCTGTACCCATCGTTATCGTGGCAAATGCCGATACGGGAATCAAATCATGGGACGACGTGATCAACAAGGCGAAGGCCTCTTCTGAAGGGCTTAGCTTCGCTTCTCCAGGCGAATATACCAGCCATCGAATTTCAGTCGAAATCGTTGCTCAAAAAACAAACGTCAAGCTGAACCACATCCCCTATCGCGGCGGTGGCCAAGCGCTGGTAGACCTGTTGGGCGGCCGGGTCCCGATCGCGGCCTTGGACCTTATTTCCGTGCAGCAATACATTGATTCCGGCAGACTCAATGCCTTAGGCGTTACTGGAAGTCGACGGGCATTGATGGCCCCGGGAATTTCTACAATGCGTGAATTGGGGTATGACGTAGCGCCAGTCGATTCGTGGTTGGGTATTTTTGCTCCTGCAGGTACGCCCCAAAACGTCATTGAAAAGCTATCCAGCCAGATAGAAAAGTCGATGAAGCAACCACATATCCTTGAAAAAATTAAAGGGGTGGGACTAGACCCGGACTTTGAGCCCGCAAGTGTATTTGCCCAGACCGTTACTAAAGACCTTGAGACCTGGAAGAAGCTGAAAGACGTAGTGTTGCCACAGGCTACAAAATAGAAACGACAGGTGCGCACGTGGCTATTGCACAAGACATGTGCGCATCTGGGTTCTGGTAGGTGCTGGGGGGTTTCCCCTAAAAAAATATAATATAAATTCATGGGAGCAGAAAAATGATTTCACGGCACGTAAAGTGGCTGGGCCTGGCTTTACTCATCCCTACGCTGGCTCTGGCGCAGGCGTATCCCCAAAAGAACGTTACCATTGTCGTAAGTGCCGCGCCGGGCGGCCCAACGGATACGCTTGTGCGTCCGCTGGCAGCGCAACTGCGCGAGCGCTTCAACCAGACGTTCATCGTTGAAAATCGCGCCGGCGCCGGCGGCAATATTGCCACCGACCAGGTGGCGCGCGCACCCGCCGATGGCTATACGCTGCTGGCCACGAACGACGCGTCCATCGTCGTGAATCCTCAGATTTACGACAAGTTGCCGTACGACGCGCTGAAAGATCTGCAGCCGATCGCCATGCTTGGCGACAACGGTGACATTGTGCTGGCTGTGACCCAGGACTCACCTGCCAAGAACGTGCAAGAACTGGTCGAGCAGCTACGGAGGGACCCGAAGGCGAACTATGTCTCCTCGGGAGTTGGCTTTCCTAGTCATATAGTCAGCGAGCTGTTCAAACGTGAAGCCAAATTCGACGCAGTCCATATCCCTTCCAAGGGCTCGAGCAACGGACTGTTGCAGTTACTCTCGGGTGACATCAACTTTTATTTCATGCCGGCGAGCATGGCGGCCGCACAGATCAAAGGTGGCAAGATCCGCCTACTGGCGGTGGCAGCCAACAAGCGTAACTATCTCTTGCCAGATGTGCCAACCATGGCTGAGAGCGGCTATCCAGGCGTCTCGCCGGCACCATACTGGATCACTATCTTCGCCCCCAGCGGCACACCCAAGGCTGTAATCGACAGCCTGTCCAAGGAAATTCGCCACATCACCGACACACCGTCCTACCAGCAAGTGCTGCGGCTGCAGGGCTTGCTGCCCTCCACCCTCAACCCGGAAGACTTGAGCCAGCGCATGTCGAATGACTTCAACTACTGGAAGGGTACTGTCAAAGCCCTTGGCATCCATGTCGACTGAGCGTAATAACGGGCGTCCCGGCGCCTCGCTTTTCGCGGGTTGGGATGTGCCGGGACTGCTGGTTGAGAAAGCGACCCAGCGGGCCGACCATGATTTCTTGATCTGGGAGCCGCTGCAGGGACCGGGCCGCCGCTGGACTTACGCCGCCTTTCTAGACGACGTATCTCGGCTGGCAGGCGGCCTGGCCGCCCGTGGCGTCAAGCCAGGCGACCGGGTCCTGGTGCAGTTGGAGAACTGCCCCGAGCTGCTGCTGACCTGGTTTGCCTGCGCCTGGCTGGGCGCGGTGTGCGCACCATGCAATGCCATGGCTACCGGGGAAGAACTGGGCTGGTTTGCCGAACTCATCGGCGCATCCTGCGCGTTGACTCAGCCGCGATTGGCCGTGCCGCTGCGAGAACACTGCCCGGGACTGGCCTTCATTGCCGTGACAGCTGACGATGCCGGCGCGCCACCGGCATCGTTTCAAGCAGAAGGGTTCTTGGCCTTCGATACGCTTCGCGGCGACGCCCTGCTGCGCCGTGCACCCGATCCTTCCGCCGCAGCCGCAATCATGTTCACGTCGGGTACC
>DATCVA010000273.1:0-9807 GCA_036567205.1 Eoetvoesiella sp.
CCTTCCCATAGGCACCGGGCCATTCATGCTGGCCAAGTTGTATGACCGCGAACCCGCCGTAACATCGCGTGCCATTTTAATTTCAACCGTGTTATCCGTAATAACCATTTCACTGTTAACGGCACTACTGGACACGTCCGGAGGCCCTGTCTGATTAATTCATCCACTCAATTTCGGCTTCTGGGCATGCTGAAAAAATCGCCACAAACTTCGTACACAACTTATACTAACCAAGTCTGTAATTCTGGACGAACTCCTGTACTAATTCCATTTCCAAATCAATAGGGAACACGAAGGCGAAGCGCAAACAGTACCGTTGTACGGCAAGCTAAACCGACACCGTTCACAGTTGATTCAGCAGTGGGATAACACGTTGTATTTATTCTGTTCACAAACACAAGGAAATACTACTATGGCCGGCTGGTTCGAACTAAATCAAGCAAAAAACGGGCAGTACTACTTTTCACTTAAGGCGGGTAACGCTCAAACTATTTTATCCAGTGAAATGTACGTTACCCGCGCCGCTGCCGAAAACGGCATTGTCTCGGTACAAAAAAATGCAGCCCAGGCTGAACGCTACGCTAAAGCCACAGCCAGCAACGGAAAATTCTATTTCAACCTTAAAGCCGCTAATCACCAGATTATTGGCAACAGCCAAATGTATGCCGATGAAGCCTCGCGCGACAAAGGCATTGCTTCAGTTCAAGCCAACGGCACTACTACCGAACTCAAAAACCTGATCACAGCGTAAGCGCAAACAATACGCCGGGACCAGTTGATCTAGAACTCTAGACCAGCTGGTCCATGAACGACGCCAGGGCAATGTCGCGCTCGGTGATGCCTTTGGCGTCGTGCGTGGTCAGGGTCACGCTAACGCGGTTATAAACATTGCTCCACTCGGGATGGTGATCCAGTTTTTCCGCCTGCATGGCTGCGCGCGCCATGAACCCGAATGCCTCGTTAAAATTTTTAAACATATAAGTTTTGTGAATTGCATCGCGGGACTCGACCGCCGACCAGCCTTCAAGCAACAGCAAGGCCGAAGGGGCCCCAATAAGTTTAAGCTGAGCCTTCATGATGCCTACTCCTTATAAGAAACAATATGGCGAACAAAATACCGGTCAACCACCGGCCACGGCGTATTTTATAAGCCAAATATTTAACATTGGGTAGTGTTGAGTACTTATACAGTACAGTACATAATAGGCACGCAAGAGGCCGCTGCGCCCTTCATTTGTCGGCGGGCCGGTACTAACACGTTAATTACAGTCTACTCGCTTCAAGATGTCACGCCCATGCCATAACTGGTGTTTATGTAGCGGGCGTTACGTTACTTAAGCATTCCATATATCATCTTTGTCTAACTTTACAGAAGGACCTGCCATGACCGAAAGAACCCGATGCAAACGACTGCAAGTTGCCACCGTGCTGTACGACTTTATTGAGCAAGAAGCCTTGCCCGGTACCGGGGTGGCAGCCGACGCGTTCTGGTCGGGTGTTGACAAGCTTATATACGATATGACTCCAAAAAACCAAGAGTTGCTGGCCAAGCGTGATCGTCTTCAGGCCGAGCTCGACAATTGGTATCGTCAGAACCCGGGCCCCGTCAGCGACATGGACGCCTACAAAAATTTCCTGACGAAAATCGGATATTTGCAAGAGGTTCCTGATTCCGTCAAGGTCAATACGCACAATATCGACATCGAGTTCACCCAACAGGCGGGGCCGCAGCTTGTGGTACCCATTACCAACGCGCGTTATGCTCTTAACGCGGCCAATGCGCGTTGGGGCAGCCTTTACGATGCACTGTATGGCACGGACGCCATTGCCGAAAGCGACGGCGCAACTCGCAGCGGCGGCTACAACCCCGTGCGGGGCAATAAAGTCATCGAATTCGCCCGCCGCTTTCTCGATCAAACTATTCCGTTGATCAATGCCTCTCATGCCGACGTGGCCGCCTATACGGTAGCCAATAGCGCGCTTGGCGCCACATTACAAGATGGATCAGCCTCGACGCTTGAGCAGCCCGGCCTGTTTCTCGGCCATCGTGGTGACGCAGCAGCTCCTGAAGCGCTTGTGTTCAAGCATAATGGCCTGCATTTCGAAATCCAGATCGACAAAGATCATCCCATCGGTCACCAAGACCATGCCGGCGTTAAAGATGTCCTGATGGAAGCAGCGCTAACCACCATCATGGACTGCGAAGACTCCATCGCCGCTGTCGATGCCGACGATAAGGTGCTTGCCTATCGCAACTGGCTAGGTCTGATGACCGGCGCTCTTACCGAAGAAGTCTCCAAGGGCGGAAAAACCTTTACGCGCGCATTAAATCCTGACCGCAGCTACATCGACGCCAACGGCGACACTCAAACGCTGGCGGCACGCTCGCTTATGCTTATCCGCAACGTGGGCCACCTGATGACCAATCCGGCCATTCTCGACGAACATGGCCACGAAACTCCCGAAGGCATTCTTGATGCAATCGTTACGTCGCTTATCGCCATGCACGACCTTGCACGCAAAGGCAATTCACGCGCAGGCTCAATTTATATCGTCAAACCGAAAATGCACGGACCTGACGAAGTCGCCTTTGCCAGCGAAATTTTTTCGCGTGTCGAGGCGCTTTTAGGACTGGCGCCCAATACCATCAAAATGGGCATCATGGACGAAGAGCGCCGCACAAGCGTCAATCTCAAAGCATGCATTGCCCAAGCCACCGAACGCGTCGCTTTTATCAATACCGGATTCCTCGACCGCACCGGCGACGAAATGCATACATCCATGGAAGCCGGCCCCATGGTGCGCAAGGGCGATATGAAACGCAGCGTGTGGATCGACGCGTATGAACGCAACAACGTACAGGTTGGCCTCGAGTGCGGCTTGCGCGGGCGCGCTCAGATTGGCAAAGGCATGTGGGCCATGCCCGACCTTATGGCCGATATGCTGGTTCAGAAAATCGGCCATTTAAAAGCAGGCGGCAATACAGCGTGGGTGCCCTCTCCCACCGCGGCCACGCTGCACGCGCTGCATTACCACCAGGTCGACGTTCAAGAAATACAGCACAGCATGGAGGGCCAGTCCCAGCCCCTACTTGATGGCATCCTGACCGTGCCGGTAGCCTCCGACACCAACTGGACCCCTCAGGAAATCCAGGAAGAGCTCGATAATAACGCCCAGGGTATCCTAGGCTATGTAGTGCGCTGGGTTGACCAGGGCATCGGCTGTTCCAAAGTGCCCGACATCCACGATATTGGCCTGATGGAAGACCGTGCGACTCTGCGCATTTCCAGCCAGCACATGGCCAACTGGCTGCGCCACAACATTGTCACCAAAGAGCAAATTACCGAAACCATGCAGCGCATGGCGGCGGTGGTCGACAAGCAAAATGCGGGTGATCCGGCTTACCGTCCCATGGCGCCCGGGTTTGAACAGTCCATAGCGTTTAAAGCGGCCTGCGATCTGGTATTCAAGGGCCTGGAGCAACCTAACGGGTATACCGAACCTTTGTTGCATCAGTGGCGTCAGGCTGTAAAGGCGCAGTAATCACCAGAGCCGGGGGCGTCCGGGCGGCGCCCCCCGTTTAAACCGCCGAAAAACGCCCCAGACTATGGCGTCGTAAAAAATTGTGGATGATCCGTACGGATTTGAGCCGCATAGGCTAACGTTTCCGACAAATGTGCGCGCAAGCTCTGCTGAGCCAGAGCAGGATCCCCTTGTTCAATGGCGGCGACAATCCGGCTATGGTCATTAAAAATACGGTTTAACTTGCCCACCACCGGCAAATGCAAACGCCGCAGCCGATCGATATGCCCGCTGCGGCTGCGTACGAGCCGCCAAAGGGCTTCTTTGCCGACCGCACTGTACATACTGCGATGGAAAGCCTCGTCGGCAAGGGTGAAGCCATCGAAGTCTTCGTTGTCGCACAAGACCGACTGCCGGCTCAATAACAACTTCAGCTCGGCAACCAATGCGGCGTCGTTTTTTATCGCCAGTTCTCGCACGATTTCAAGCTCAAGCGACAGCCGCAAGAAATGCGTTTCCTGAGCGAACTCAATATCAATCAAGCTTACGTTCGTAGCCGCTTGCGGAAACACATCAACCAGCCGCTCCTCGGCCAGCTTTAACAAGGCCTCTCGTACCGGGGTTTGACTAACACTGAATTGCGCGGAAAGCTGAACACGCGACAAGGGCGCACCGGGCAACATCTCTAGCGAGACGATCTTCTGCCTAAGCAGGTCGTACAACTGCGGCGCCGCGTAGCGGCTACGGTCCAATTCGTTAGACGAGCGCATAGTTAAACCATATCCAATACGTACTTGCCATAGAAACTAAGTACTGTTCTAATAATATACTAATATATTAGTATAAATGCATGCAGTAAACAGTACTTTCAACAATACTGCAACCACCGGAGGATGACATGAAGATTACAAAGCATATGGCCGCTATTTTAGCGGTAACGCTTGCAAGTCTTGGCGGTCAAGCGTACGGACAAGAAAAAACAGAAATAACCATTACCAAACAACCCAGTATTCTGTATTTACCAGCACTGGTCATGGAAAAGCAGGGGCTAATTGAAAAAAACGCCGCTAAAGATGGTATCAAAGACCTAAAAGTTACCTGGCGTACCTTTACAAGCGGCGGCGCCTCTACCGACGCCCTGCTTTCGGGCAATGTCCAGGTTGTTAACAGCGGGGTCGGCAATATGTTATTGCTGTGGGATCGTACCAAGGGCAAAGTAAAGGGCATTACGACCAATTCGGCATTACCCCTGACCCTGGTCAGCCGCAACCCGAAAATCAAGACGCTGAAAGACTTTGGTCCTAAAGATAAAATTGCGGTTCCCACAGTTCGGGTGTCAACTCAAGCCATTTTGCTGCAAATGGCTTGCGAAAAAGAATTCGGCAAAGAGAACTGGGCCAAGCTCGATACGAATACCGTGCAATTAGGTCACCCCGACGCGGCTGCCATGCTGGCCAATCCGAACGGCGAAATCACCACACACTTTGCCGCCCCCCCATACGACTACAAAGAACTTAAGACGGTTCCAGAAGCACATGTCGTCTTACGCTCCACCGATATCATCGACGGCGGCCTGTCGCAATCCACGTTGTTCACCACCACCGATTTCGCCCAGGCCAATCCCAAAATTATCAAAGCCCTGCTCGACTCATCGCAACAGGCCATCGACTTCATCAAGGCCAACCCCGAACAGGCAGTCGATATCTATCGCGAAATCAGCGGCGACAAAACCAGTGCCGCCGAAATACTCGATATGCTCAAAGGCCCCGGCATGATGGCCTTCCAAATGGCCCCGGCTGGTTCCATGAAGTTTGCTGAGCATATGCATAAGGTCGGCATTTTGAAAACGCTGCCCAAAAAATGGACCGACTACTTCTTGCCCGAGTCGGCGGCGCTGAATGGTAGTTAAGCATTAACCATCAGCACGTCTGGAGACAAAAAATGCCGTACTTATTGGAAGTGGACGCCGTTACTCTTCGGTATAAAACACCTGACAGCATCATTACCGCTACCAATAAGGTTAGCTTCAACGTCAGCAGCGGCGACCGTTTCGTACTGCTTGGCCCCTCGGGATGCGGCAAATCCACGCTGTTAAAAGCGGTAGGGGGTTATTTGACTCCAGACGAAGGCGAAATCCGTATCAAGGATAAAACCGTCAAGCGGCCCGGCGCGGACCGCATGATGGTTTTCCAGGAATTCGACCAGCTTTTACCCTGGAAAACCGTGCTCGAAAACGTCATGTTTCCTCTGCTGGTTGCACGCAAAATGACTAAAAAGGAAGCTGAAGAACGAGCCCGCGCGTATGTCGAAAAAGTTCACCTTACGCAGTTTGCCGATAGCTATACCCACACGTTGTCAGGCGGCATGAAGCAACGCGTTGCCATTGCGCGCGGCATGTGCATGGAACCCGATATCCTTCTTATGGACGAACCTTTCGCCGCGCTGGATGCCCTTACCCGACGCCAGATGCAAGATGAGCTCTTGCATCTGTGGCACGACACTAAATTCACGATCTTATTCGTTACACACTCCATTGCTGAAGCCATCCGTATCGGCAACCGGATTTTACTGCTGTCGCCTCGCCCCGGCGAAGTCAAAGCCGAGGTCAGCAATGTGGAAGCCGTCTCGTCCGAAGACGGAACCGCCGCCGAGCTTGAGCTCGAGATCCATGACCTGCTGTTTAACGAAGCGGGGGTACGCCCAGAATGACCCGAGCTACCATTACCCTGAAAGATAACGTCATTAACGGCCCAGGCGCCTCTAAACGCGTGGTTGTCGTACGAAAGCTTTCCAGACTCCAAAAATTATGGGGCGATGCATTTGTCCGGAAGACCGTCATTATTTTGTTGCTGGCGCTAGCCTGGGAAGTCTACGGACGACTGCTCAACAACCCCTTGCTTTTCCCTACTTTGTCGGACACCGTCGGGGCCTTTATCGACCGCATCGGCGATGGGGTGCTGCTCGACCGCGCCTGGACGTCGATCAAAGTCTTGCTGATGGGTTATTCGCTTGGCATCACGATTGCGGCCATCTTGACGATACTGGCCATCAGCACACAAATCGGCACGGACTTTCTTGAAGTCATGACCGCCATGTTCAACCCTTTGCCAGCCATCGCTCTGCTACCGCTGGCCCTTATCTGGTTTGGCCTGGGCACGACAAGCATCGTTTTTGTCTTACTGCACTCCGTCATCTGGGTCGTTGCGTTAAATACCCAGGCAGGCTTTTTAGCTGTCTCGCATACCATGCGCATGGTTGGCCGCAACTACGAACTCAGGGGCCTTCGATACGTCTTTAAAATTTTAATTCCAGCCGCGTTCCCTTCTATTCTTACGGGCCTGAAAATTGGCTGGGCATTTGCGTGGCGCACGCTTATTGCCGCCGAGCTGGTATTCGGGGTTGCATCGGGCCAGGGCGGCCTGGGCTGGTTCATTTTTGAAAACCGGAATCTGCTTGATATTCCCGCAGTTTTCGCAGGCCTGCTTACCGTCATAATTATTGGACTTATCGTCGAAAATTTTGTATTTCGCCTCATCGAGAAAAAAACCGTACGACGATGGGGCATGCAAAGCTAATTCTATGTCCAAATCAATCGTGAACATCACGGCAAAGTGCAGACAGATCATTTGTACGGCTACTGCGCCGACACAGTTCGCAGTTAATTTAGAAATGGAATAAGCAGCAACAACAACTCAAGAGACAGACATGAAATCCCCAGAATCATTACGCAGTGCACGCTGGTTTGCTCCCGACGACCTACGTGGTTTCGGCCATCGTTCGCGAATCATGCAAATGGGCTACGCGCCCGAAGACTGGGCAGGCAAACCAGTTATCGCCATTCTTAATACATGGTCCGACATCAATCCGTGCCACGCCCACTTCAAGCAGCGCGTCGAAGACGTCAAGCGCGGAGTACTTCAGGCCGGCGGTTTCCCCATCGAGCTACCCGCCATGTCGCTGGCGGAGAATTTCGTTAAACCAACGACCATGCTGTATCGCAATCTCCTGGCCATGGAAACGGAAGAACTCATCCGCTCGCACCCGGTCGATGGCGCCGTGCTGATGGGCGGATGCGACAAGACAACCCCCGCCTTGCTCATGGGAGCAACCAGCGCCGGCGTACCGGCCATTTATATCCCCGCCGGTCCGATGCTGCGCGGCAACTGGGAAGGCAACGTACTGGGATCGGGGTCGGATGCCTGGAAATACTGGGATGAACGCCGTGCCGGCAACATCACCAAAACTCAATGGCTGGGTATCGAGGGCGGTATTGCGCGCAGCCATGGCCACTGCATGACCATGGGCACGGCCAGCACCATGACTGCTATTGCCGACGCGCTGGGCATGTCATTACCGGGCGCCTCATCCATTCCGGCAGCCGATGTCAATCACATACGCATGTGTGCCGAAACCGGCCGCCGTATCGTCGGCATGGTCTGGGAAGACCTGACCCCCAATAAAATCCAGACGACCCATGCGTTTCAGAATGCCATTACCGTCGCCATGGCCATGGGCTGCTCAACCAACGCCATTATTCACGTTATTGCCCAAGCCAAACGAGCCGGCTGCGACATCAGCCTGGATGACTTCGAGCGCATTAGCCATATCGTCCCCGTCATTGCCAACATTCGCCCCAACGGCGATAAATATCTGATGGAAGACTTCTACTACGCCGGGGGCATACGCGGTCTAATGAGCCAGCTCAAAGAACACCTGCAACTCGATGCCATGACCGTCACCGGCAAGACACTGGGTGAAAATCTTCAGGATGCCGCCGTGTATAACAGCGATGTGATCCGTACTCTGGACAACCCCATTTACAAAGAAGGTTCACTGGCTGTCCTGAAAGGCAATATTGCCCCCAATGGCTGTGTAATGAAGCCCGCGGCCGCCGAAGCACATCTGTTGAAACACACCGGCACAGCGCTCGTGTTCGACAGTTATCCCGAAATGAAAGAACAGCTCAATCGCCACGACCTGGACGTCACGGCAGATCATGTTCTGATTTTGCGCAATGTCGGACCGCAAGGCGGCCCGGGCATGCCGGAATGGGGCATGATCCCTATTCCGCAAAAGCTCGTTGAACAGGGCGTACGCGACATGATCCGTATTTCCGATGCGCGCATGAGCGGAACCAGCTATGGCGCCTGTGTTTTACATGTATCACCCGAAGCGTACATTGGCGGCCCACTGGCACTCGTGCAAAACGGCGATGAAATCTCGATCGACGTCGTTGCACGCTCGATTCATCTGAATGTGTCCGACGACGAACTCCAGCAACGCAAAACTAAACTACAACCCCATCCGCCACGCTTTGAACGCGGCTATGGCTGGATGTTCAACCGCCATATTCAGCAGGCCGATCAGGGCTGCGACTTTGATTTCTTACAAACTCAGTTTGGTAAAACTGCGGGCGAACCCGACATTTTCTAGGAAGCACAATGAATTCATTGACACCTGCGATTAAAAAGCAGCTCGAACAAGTTAGCGTTGCCACCCTCGCCACGGCGCTGTATAAGCGCGGTCTGCGCAACCAGATGATCCAGGACGTCCTGCCGCTTAGCGCAAAAAAGGAACGTATGATCGGCCCGGCCTTTACCTTGCGCTATATGCCTGCACGCGAAGACCTCAATCAGCTTGCCGTTTTCCGCGACCGCGATCATCCTCAGCGCAAAGCGGTTGAAGACTGCCCTCCCGGAGCGGTACTGGTAATAGACAGCCGCAAAGACCCTCGGGCTGCCTCCGCCGGCGGTATCCTGGTGTCACGCCTGATGAAGCGCGGTGTTGCCGGCGTCGTTACTGACGGCGGCTTTCGCGATTCATACGAAATCGCCGAAATGGCCATTCCGGCCTATCATAATCGGCCGTCGTCCCCTACCAATTTAACGCTGCATCAAGCCATCGACATTAATGTCCCCATCGGTTGCGGCGATGCGCCGGTTTTTCCGAGCGATATCATCTTCGGCGACCAGGAAGGCGTCATCGTCATTCCCGCGCACCTTGTCGAGGAAGTCGCAGCAGAAGCGGTTGAAATGACGGCGTTTGAAGACTTCGTGATGGAAATGGTCAATAAAGAAGGCCGCTCTATTTTGGGCCTGTACCCGGCAACCGATCCGAAAACCCTGGATGACTTCGCTGGGTGGAAAAAAACGAATAATCGTTAATGCAGGGCGAATAAGCAAATAGCCGTTAATGCAAAACGTCAGCCAAATACCTCTACCGTAAGACCGAATGGCGCTGGCCGTGGGGCCGGGGGTAGAGCGGGGCTGGCGTAAGGCGTGCGCC
>DATCVA010000274.1:0-2395 GCA_036567205.1 Eoetvoesiella sp.
AACATAAAGGCCACCGAGCCCTCTTGGCCCAGGTTGCCGCCGTGTTTAGTCAAGGCGTGGCGCACTTCGGCTACGGTACGGATGCGGTTGTCGGTCATGCAGTCGATAATGACGGCTGCGCCGCCTACGCCGTAACCTTCGTAGCGGATTTCCTCGTAGTTGGCTCCGTCGGCCCCGCCTGCTCCGCGCGTGATGGCACGCTGGATGTTGTCTTTGGGCATGTTGGCCGCTGTGGCCTTGTCCCACGCCATGCGCAAGCGCGGGTTGGCGTCAGGATCGGCCCCTCCTGCACGGGCTGCAACGGTGATTTCACGAATGATTTTTGTCCAGAGTTTGCCACGTTTGGCATCTTGGCGACCCTTGCGGTGCTGGATATTCGCCCACTTACTATGTCCGGCCATGGGAATGTCATTAGTTAGATAAAGAAGTGATTTTACCGCGTGCACAGGAAACGTCCCCGAATTACACTTAGACCTTCCTGTTTGCGCTTTATTGAAGGGTAAAAAAATGGCCGATCCTATCGTTATTGCAAAAAATACAACAGCCGAAGCGGCGTTATTGCCCCAGCTTGCAAACCGGCACGGGTGTATTACCGGTGCCACGGGTACGGGTAAAACGGTTACTTTGCAGCTTATGGCTGAAGCCTTTTCTCGAATTGGCACGCCCGTCTTCATGGCCGACGTCAAAGGCGATTTAAGCGGTATCTCGCAAGCCGCGGCTCCCAACCCAAAGCTGCAAGAGCGGCTAACCAAGCTGGGGTTGCCCGAACCGGTTTGGGGCGCTAGCCCTACCGTTTTCTGGGATATTTTCGGGGAGCAGGGACATCCGATTCGTGCGACGGTTTCCGATATGGGGCCTTTGCTGTTAGCGCGCATGCTCGAGCTTAACGATACCCAGGAAGGGGTGCTTAGCCTTGTCTTTAAAGTGGCCGATGACGAAGGTCAGCTTATTCTCGATTTGAAGGATTTGCGTGCGATGCTGCAGAACGTGGCAGACCGTTCTGCCGAACTGCGCACACAGTATGGCAATGTTTCGGCGGCATCGATCGGCGCCATCCAGCGCAGTTTGCTACGGCTCGAGTCGCAGGGCGCCGACAAGTTCTTTGGCGAACCCATGCTTGAAGTTCACGACCTTATTCGCGTCAACGAAAAGGGTCAGGGCATTATTAACATTCTGGCTGCCGACAAGCTGATGCAGTCGCCTCGGTTATATGCTGTATTTCTTCTGTGGATGCTGGCCGATCTGTATGAAGGGTTGCCTGAAGTGGGCGACCCGGAAAAACCGAAATTTGTATTCTTTTTTGATGAAGCTCATTTATTGTTCAACGATGCGCCCAAGGCATTGCTCGAAAAAATTGAGCAAGTAGTGCGTCTGGTGCGCTCCAAAGGGGTCGGGGTTTATTTCGTCACTCAAAATCCGCTGGACATCCCCGATACCGTTCTGGGGCAGTTGGGCAATCGAGTTCAACATGCCTTGCGTGCTTTTACGCCACGCGATCAAAAAGCCGTTAAAACCGCGGCTCAGACCATGCGGCCCAACCCGGGGCTGGATATCGAGGCGGCCATTACTGAATTGGGAGTGGGCGAAGCCTTGATCTCCTTGCTTGATGCCAAGGGGCGGCCAAGCATTACCGAGCGGGTATGGATGTTGGCCCCCGGCAGCCGCATTGGCCCTGCAACCGATGGCGAGCGCCAGGCGATTCGCTCAGGATCGTTGCTGGGCGGCAAGTACGAGAAAATCATTGATCGCGAATCGGCATATGAAGCGCTGTTGAAACGGGCTAATGACGAGGTTGTCGCCGGTAACGGTAACGGGCGCTCTGGCCAGGCGGCGGCGAATGAAAAGGGTCAAGGCCAGTCGCAAGACAATGGCCTGATGGGTACCGTCAACGATTTTCTGTTTGGTTCGGTTGGGCCGCGTGGAGGGCGCCGCGAAGGTGTAGTGCAATCAGTCGCCAAAAGCATGGTGCGCCAAACAGCTACTCGCCTGGTGCGCGGCGTTTTAGGTTCGTTAATAGGCGGCAAGCGTTAATGGCATGAATAAGGCGGCTGGGGACGGTTGGCTGCGTTTATTGCGCAGGGCCAGTTTTTGCGCGTTTGGGCAATCCCCGCCCGGACAATGGCGCTTATGAGTGTATCAATACAGTCCAAATAAGGAGTATGTTGTGGAAAATCAGATCAAAGCAATACGTATAGAGAAAAACGGTGGGCCCGAAGTATTGAAACTCGTTTCGGTTACCGTGCCCGAACCGCAAAAAAATGAAGTCACCATCCGTCAAAAAGCAGTTGGTCTGAATTTTATAGACATCTATTTTAGAACGGGGCTGTATTCAAGTCCGCTGCCCCATGGCCTGGGATTTGAAGCTTCAGGAGTTGTCGAGGCCGTGGGGGCCGAT
>DATCVA010000275.1:0-4692 GCA_036567205.1 Eoetvoesiella sp.
GTAATCCCCCGCCGGCGCGGCCCCGTGCGCAAGCGCCATCCGTATCCCTTCACCCTTGTTGTAATAACCACCCCGGGCAACGGGGCGAATATATTCGGCTCTGCGCCCGATATACCTTGCCAGCATTTCCGGGTTACCCTGAAAGCCGCCTGAAGCAAGCAGCACTGCTTTTCCCTTGAAAGCGTGACACGCACCGCTTGAGTCGCGTGCCGTGATGCCTCGAACGCTTCCTCGCTGATCGACAATCAGGTCTTTTGCCGTATGTTCGTAAAGCACTCGAGCGCCGCGCTGCTGGACGAATGCCATAAGCGCTTCAATCATTGCCAATCCGCCGCCAACCGGCATAATTCGCGGGGCCGATATAGTCAGAAGGTACATCGGCATTTTGTCAAACTTAATGCCGAACTCCTTCAGCCAGGCAATTGTCGGACCAGCGGCAGCCGAAAAGGTGGAAATAAGCTCGGGGTCAGGCAAGCCGTGCGCTTTGACATAGGGCGGCCAGTCCCGATAAGGTTCGGCCACCGCGATCAAAACATTAGGGTCGATATTGTGGCCAATGTTCTGGGCGAAGAGTTCCTCGAAATCATCGCTTACTTCGGACTCGCTTTTCATCCGCATATACGCCTCAGTCCAACGCGTATTTCCACCGTAATCTTCTTGCGTGGCCCGCTCCAGAAGCGTGACAGACAGCCCGTTCTGTATGGCCGTTGCAGCCGCTGAGAGACCAGCAATACCGCATCCGACAATAATCAGGTCGGCATCTTTCTCATTTAATTGACTCATGTTTCGTTAATCTCCGCTGTATCGCTTCAAGACGACGAATTGCCTTACACAAATTTCTGCATCTGCTTCAAATACTGCGTTGGAAACGCCGATTGATAAGAATGGTAGAGTCAGGAGCATGGCGCGTCTAATCGTATGATTTGATTGACTCGATCAGAAAAACGAATATATTTACGCGAGGATAGGCAATATAGTCACACCTGACGCCCAGCCATCGCCGGCGTGCTTACCGTCTTCACTTTTAACAATCAGGGATCACGTGTCTGAAACCAGACACAAGGAGAAGTGGTGTGGAGCTATATCAACTAAGGACCTTAATTGTTGTAGCTCGCGAGCAGCATCTGACAAGAGCTTCGGAACGTCTTCATATCAGTCAGCCCGCTGTAAGCGGACAAATCAAAAGCCTGGAAACTGAGCTCGGCTTGACATTGTTCCTGCGCAAATCCGGAGGAATGCAGCTTACGGAACAAGGCGAGTCACTGTTGCAACATGCAGAGACAGTCCTTTCCGCAGCAACCGAGCTGACTGCCGAAGCACGCCGTTTATCGGGCAGGATCATTGGCAAGATATCTCTGGGGGTGATCTTGACTCCGACCTTCATCCGCTTAGGCGAACTGACTGCCGCGTTACTGGCAAGCTATCCAGATTTGGACATCGATTTCCGGCACCGTAATTCCACGGCAGGCCTGCAAGGTGTTCGGTCCCGCGAACTCGATGCAAGCTTCTACTTGGGAAAAGGCCTGCCGGAAGACATCGGCTCTATCGAGCTGTGCCCGGTAAGCTATGTGGTGGTTGCTTCGCCTGCCTGGGCGGACAAACTGGTTAACGCCAATTGGCAGACTGTAGCAAGCATGCCGTGGGTCACTACGCCAAAGGAAAGTGCGTTTTATCGCATGGTAGAAGCGCTCTTGCGGGATCATGGCCACGAGCCCAAGTCTATCGTAGAAGCTGACCAGGAATCGATGGTCATCAGCCTGGTTCAAGCTGGTGTAGGCATTAGCCTCGTAAGGCGAGGCGTCGCCGACAACCTGGTGAAGACCGGGGAACTCATTACCTGGGATCAAGGCAAGGCAACTTCCACACTAAGCTTGATTTACCTGGCTAGCCGCGCCAACGACCCTGTGACGCAAGCCATTGCGTCAACTGTGCGTCGCCTTATAGCAGGCTAGCTCCACCAGAGCGAGAAACTGGCCAGGACTGAAGCTGGCACTTCGGGCATGCCCCACGTTTACAAGTAAAAAAAGCAAGTACACAAGCGTGTCATACCATCGGTATAACGGTTACTGAACCCAAGCCGCTCGCTATAAAACAAACAGGGACTGCCGATTAATCGGCAGTCCCTGTTTTACTTAGCAAGAAGATTGTTTAAACGGCTGTCGGTTCGATTGCCGCATCGTCCATATAAGCTTCGATCGGCAAACATGCGCAGATCAGGTTGCGATCGCCATAGGCATTGTCAACACGGGCAACGGGCGGCCAATACTTGTTATCGCGCAAACTAGACACGGGGTAAGCCGCGGCTTCACGCGAGTAGTCATGATGCCATTCGGTTACCAGCAGCATTTGCGCCGTATGAGGTGCGTTTTTCAACACATTGTCTTCAGCGTCGCTGACGCCGCTTTCTATTTGTGCGATTTCAGCACGAATGGCGATCATGGCGTCGATGAAACGATCGAGCTCGGCCAGCCCCTCGGATTCGGTGGGCTCAACCATAAGAGTGCCGGCTACCGGGAAACTCATGGTTGGCGCATGAAAGCCATAATCCATAAGCCGCTTGGCGATATCTTCGGCGGAAATACCGCAACTGTCTTTAATGGGGCGGATGTCAAGAATACATTCGTGCGCGACACGGCCATTGCGGCCCGCGTACAAAATGGGATAGTGCGCGCTTAAACGCTTGGCAATATAGTTGGCATTAAGAATGGCTACTTCGGACGCATGGCGCAAGCCATCGGCGCCCATTAACGTAACGTACAGATACGGTATGGGCAAGATGCTTGCCGAACCGTAGGGCGCCGCAGCAACAGGCCCCACAGGCGTATCCGCAGGAAGCGCGCCAGCCTCGTTGAGAATAGCAGGCAAATACGGCGCCAAATGCGAACGCACGGCAACCGGCCCGACACCGGGGCCGCCGCCGCCGTGTGGAATGCAAAAAGTTTTGTGCAAATTAAGGTGGGAAACGTCGGAGCCGAACAAGCCGGGCTGGGCCAGACCAACCATTGCATTCATATTGGCGCCATCCAGATACACCTGCCCGCCGGCGTCGTGTATTAGATCGCAGATTTCGGTAATCGCCACCTCGAACACCCCGTGCGTTGACGGGTAGGTGATCATAAGAGCAGCCAAACGGTCGCCCACCTGCGCGATTTTCGCCTTCAGGTCGGCCACATCGACGTTGCCATGATCGTCAGAGGCAACGACAACCACTTCCATACCGGCCAGTTGTGCCGACGCAGGATTGGTTCCGTGTGCAGACGCTGGAATAAGGCAAACGGTGCGCTGATGCTGGCCCTTATCTTGATGATAGGCACGGATAGCCAGCAAGCCGGCGAACTCGCCTTGTGCGCCCGAGTTGGGCTGCAAGCTGATGGAATCGTAGCCGGTAATTTCGCACAGCGAGGCCGATAAGCGGTTGATCAGTTCCTGGTAGCCCGCGCTTTGCGAAACAGGGGCGTACGGATGCATATTGCCGAACTCGGGCCAGGTGATGGGGATCATTTCGGCCGTGGCATTAAGCTTCATGGTGCACGAGCCAAGCGGAATCATTGTGCGGTCAAGAGCCAGGTCTTTATCGGCCAGATTGCGCAAATAACGCAGCATGTCGGTTTCGGACTGAACCCTGGAAAAAATGGGATGCGACAAAATAGGCGACTGGCGCAACAGCAACGCGGGAACACCGGTTTGAGCCGGACGCGGCAAGCTGTTCCAGTCGGGCGATTGCCAGTTTTTACCAAGGGCCTGCGCAACCGCTTGCAGCAAAGTATCGAGATCGCCGGTTGTTACCGTTTCGTCTAACGATATTGCCAGCCGATCGGCACCGACCTGACGCACATTAATGGACGCCGCCTGCACCGCCTTGACGATGGCAGCCGTTTGATCACCGGTGTCGAGCAACAAGGTATCGAAAAAACTATCGTTTGCGACCACCACGCCCAGTGTTTGCAGCGCGTCGCGCAACGACGTCGTCAGGCACGCAACCCGCTGCGCAATGCGTTTAATCCCGGCCGGACCATGCCAGACCGCATACATGCCGGCCATGACCGCCAGCAAAACCTGCGCCGTACAAATATTGGATGTCGCCTTTTCGCGACGGATATGCTGTTCGCGCGTTTGCAGCGCCAGACGCAACGCAGGGGCGCCCTGAGCGTCTTTTGAGACGCCGACAAGCCGCCCAGGCATATTACGTTTAAAAGAATCTTTACACGACATAAAACCCGCATGCGGGCCGCCAAAACCCAAGGGCACGCCAAAGCGCTGGGCCGAACCAATGGCGATGTCGGCGCCCCACTCGCCCGGCGGAGTCAGCACGGCCAAAGCCAGCAGATCGGTCGCAACCGCTACAACGGCGCCCTTTGCATGTGCGTTTTCGGTAAGGCCGCGATAGTCGCCGATACCACCCAGGCTATGCGGATACTGCAGCAAAACGCCAAAACAATCAGGCAGGCCTTTCGATTCGTCGCCCACCACCACATCGATACCCAGCCCGATAGCTCGCGTGCGCAGAATTTCGAGGGTCTGGGGATGGCAATGCTGCGAGACAAAGAACACATTGCTTTTAGCGCGCGATCCGCGCCGTGCCAGCCCCATGGCCTCGGCGGCGGCAGTGCCCTCATCGAGCAATGATGCATTGGCAATATCAAGGCCGGTAAGGTCGGCCACCATTGTTTGGTAATTCAGCAAGGCCTCGAG
>DATCVA010000276.1:0-18050 GCA_036567205.1 Eoetvoesiella sp.
TCCTGGGGTTCCCGCCAGGGCAATCTACCGATGTGTTGGCGCGTACTGTTGCGGCGGAGCTCAGTAAAAACCTGGGCCAGCAATTTTATGTGGACAATCGCCCCGGGGCCGCCGGTATTATCGCTACCGAAATGGCCGCCCGGGCGGAGCCGGATGGTTACACGCTCTTGGCCACCTCCAGCGGTCCGCTAGCGGTTAACCCAACTTTGTACAAAAAGCTGCCTTATAACGTGTCGCAAGACCTGGCGATGGTCGCCGGCCTTGGCATCGTGCCGTACTCGGTAGTTGTCAATCCAAAATCGCCCGTCAAAAACATTAAGGACCTGGTGGCTCTTGCCAAAGCGAATCCCGGAAAACTTAACTATGGTTCTGGCGGTAGCGGGGTCACCAATCATCTGGCTACAGAAAGCTTCAAAATGGCATCAGGCATTAATATGCAGCACGTGCCGTTCAAAGGCGGCCCGGCCGGCGTAACCGCGCTGGTAGGGGGTCAGATCGATGTAATGTTCGAGACAATAGTCGGAACAATTGCTTTTATCCAGGACGACAGACTGCGCGCCATCGCGGTATCGAGCAGCGAGCGGGCAGCCGCCTTGCCCGACATACCTACTATTTCCGAAAGTGGTTACCCCGGCTTTTCGGCTGTTCCCTGGGTGGCCATGGCTGCGCCGTCTAAAGTTCCGCCTGCCATCATTGCGAAGCTCAATGACGAGATCAATAAAATTCTGAAATCGCCTGAAATCCAGAAACGTTTTCATAGCCTGGGCTCTGAGCCCATGGTCATGGAGCCCGATCAGCTGACTGCTTACTTGAAGGCCGAAACGGAAAAATGGGGCAAGGCGGTCAAGGCGTCGGGCGCGACGGTGGACTGACGGCGGTGCACGCCAGCAACCAGACAGGCCTGCCGCTATGGGCACGGCAACGCCCCCTCAGCGACAGGTCTTAGAGTAGCAGCAACAGAGGAACCATCATGGACGTCGCAAAACAATTGTCGTCCGGGCCAGCCATTATCGATGTGCCAGGCCCGGTACTAATCTCGAGGCAACTGGCTGATTTTACGGCGGCTCTTGATCTGAGCGATGTGCCAGGCGCAGTAATTACACGCGCCAAATACCTTATGCTGGATGCCATCGGTTGTGCGTTCGCAGCTCGTAAAGAAGAGTTCGCGAAACGCATTGCAACTTCAGTGGCGAAACTCTCCGGCGACGGCGCGCGTGGTGTGGTCGGCATGCCGTACCGCCTTCCTTTGCGGGACGCCGCTGTGGTCAATGGCATGCTGATGCATGGCCTTGACTATGATGACACCCACGCCGCAGGGGTGGCGCATCTTACTGTCAGCAACTTGCCCGCTGCGCTGGCCAGTGCGGCGCACGTTGGCGCATCTGGCGCACAATTGCTGACTGCGTATATCGCCGGCATGGAAGCTGGCGCGCGCCTGGCCAGTGTCGTCAAAGGCGGTTTTCATCAGATCGGTTTTCATCCCACGGGCCTGATTGGCACCTTTGCGTGCGCCTTGGTTTCAGGCCGTTTACTAAATCTTTCCAGTGCCCGACTGGTTGGCGCTCAGGGAATAGCCCTGTCGCTGGCCAGCGGTAATCTGCAGTTCATTGAGGACGGTTCCTGGACCAAGCGCCTCCATCCGGGCTGGGCTGCATCAAGCGGAATTACAGCGGCGTTTCTGGCCGCCGACGATATTCCTGCTCCGCTTGCAGCCTATGAGGGGCGTTTTGGCTTGTTTTGCAGCCATTTGCCGCCCGCTGAGCTTGCCTTATGTGATTTTTCGATTGCAACAGCTGACCTAGGCAGTGTATGGGAAATTGATAATGTGGCCATCAAGCCCTTTCCAGCCTGTCATTTTGTGCACGGTTGCGTCGATGCGGCGATTGCCCTGCATCGGACGGGTGTCGATGTCGGGCGCATCAAGTCGATACGTGCCCTGATTCCGGCCGGAGTTATTAAGTCGGTGGCCGAACCAGAGGCGGCCAAGCGCCGGCCCAAGAGCGATTACGACGCTAAGTTCAGTATTCATTATGGTGTGGCCAGCGGCTTGCTGCGTGGTCGCCTGGGGCTGGCCGAGCTGCTGCCGACAGCCCTGATCGAACCAAAAATCTTACAGTTGATGGATAAGGTCAACTACGAAGCTGATCCGGCGACGACTTTTCCACGCCATTACACCGGCGAAGTGGTGGTTACGCTGGATGATGGCCGTATATTGAGCCATCGCGTTGCCGTGAACCGCGGCAACCCGGATCAGCCGCTAAGCAATGCTGATATCGAAGCCAAGTACTTTGACAACAGCACATTGAATTTCTCGCACGAGGTCGCGCAACAAGTACGCGACCTCGTGCTCGACCTCGAGTCGTTGCCACGCGCCGTACAACTTGAAACCGCGCTGGCTGCCACCACCACTGCGTGATGCTTATTATGGATACTACTTTGAACGCCGAATCTCATACCAATCCTTTGCCGCTTGCGGGAGTGCGCATTCTTGCTGTTGAGCAATATGGCGCGGGACCTTTCGGCACGCTTTATCTGGCGGATCTGGGGGCCGAAGTCATCAAGATCGAAAACCACAAGGACGGCGGCGACGTGGGCCGAAGCGTCGGACCGCATTTTTTCGGCCCGAACGACAGCCATTTTTTTCAGACCTTCAATCGCAATAAAAAAAGCATTACGCTCGACCTGAAGCATCCGGATGGCAGGAAGGCTTTTCTCGCGCTGGTTAAAGACGCCGATGCGGTGCTCGACAACTTAAGGGGCGATCTGCCCGTCCGGCTGGGGCTGACTTATGATGATCTGAAACACAGCAATCCGCGCATTGTTTGCGCTCACTTGTCGGCGTATGGCCGTGAAGGTTCGCGCACCTCCTGGCCGGGCTACGATTATCTGATGCAGGCTGAAGCGGGACACATGTCATTAACAGGTGAACCGGACGGCCCGCCGACTCGTTATGGCTTGTCTATTGTTGACTTGATGACCGGCCTGGCCGCAGCTTTCGGCTTGCTGGCCGGCGTGGTTGGCGCGCGAGCGAGCGGCAAGGGCATGGACGTGGATACCTCTTTATTCGATGTAGCGTTGCATAATCTTAATTACCCGGGAACCTGGTTTTTAAACAATGGGGTAGTTACCGACCGCAGCCCGCGCTCTGCGCACCCCAGCCTGACGCCCAGCCAGCTCTATCGCACGAAAGATGGCTGGATATTCCTGATGTGCAACAAAGAAAAATTCTGGGGTGTGCTGGTTGAACTGCTTAATCGTCCTGAATGGGCCATCGATCCGGATTTTTCCACCTTCGCCGCACGCCTGAAAAATCGCGACCGGGTAACGGAAATGCTTGACGGCGAATTGATGGGGCGCACTACGGAAGAATGGATGAGCGTATTTGGCGGCAGGGTGCCGGCCTCGCCGGTTTATGATGTAGGCCAGGCGCTTGACAATACCTACGTAGCGGAACGGGAAGGAGTTACCGATTACTCCTACCCGGATGGCCGTTCGGCACGCATGATTGCCGGGCCAATCCGTATTGCCGGTGCAACCTTGCCTCGAAGCGCCGCTCCGTCGATGGGAGCGGATACCGATGCCTTGCTGACCGAGGCGGGTTATTCTACCGAGCAGATCGCAGCCCTGCGGGTTGCTAATGTGATTTCAGCCTGATTTTCTTTAGCGAAGACATCTGTTTAATTATTGATACTGGCCAGATATTGCAATGAAACGTAGTTATTTATTTGTTCCCGGCAATCGGCAGGAGCGCTTTGCCAAAGCGGTTGCGTCAGGCGCGGGTGCTGTTGTGCTTGACCTGGAGGATGCTGTCGCGCCGGAAGATAAGTCGAACACGCGCATCGCATGCTTCAAAATCTTGTGGCATAGTGCTGCCGATGATTCGCTTAATTAATGATTTTTTCGGTTTCGGCGCCCCATGAAAGGCGGTCTTGCTCTTTTGCTGACGCTGTTCATTCAGACGGCAAGCACTGCCGCTGTGCTGGCGCCGCCAGCGATCGCACCGGCCCTGCTGGCAAGCCTGGGCCTTAATAATCAAGCCATTGGCGTCTATATCAGCTTAGTCTATCTTGCTGCGGCTGTGGCCGGCGTTTATGCGGCCGCTGTCATTCGTCGTGTGGGGCCGATACGTGCCAGTCAACTGGCTTTGCTGCTGTCGGTTGGCGGGTTGCTTTTAATGGCGACGTTTAATCCATGGGCGGCTACACTGGGTGCGTTTTTGGTGGGTTGCGGATACGGGCCGATTACCCCGGCCAGCTCCGACATATTGGTGCGCACCACATCGCCGGAACGCTATTCGCTGGTATTTGCATTGAAACAATGCGGCGTGCCCTTGGGCGGTGCTCTGGCCGGGCTGCTGGCGCCGCCGGTTGTGCTGCTTTATGGCGGCCGTGCAGCGTTGCTGGCCATCGCGCTCCTTTGTCTGATCAGTCTGGCCGCTGCGCAATGGCTTCGGGGGCAACTCGATGCCAACCGCGACGCCCGGACGCCTTTGCCGACGCTTGCGGCGTTTCTGGTACCGATTCGTTTCGTATTGCAGCAACCGACTTTACGCATGTTGTGCATCTGTTCATTTGTATTTTCCACAGTGCAGCTTTGCGTGAACTCTTATTTGGTGACTTACCTTAATACGTCGCTGGGGTGGTCGCTGGTTGCTGCCGGAATAGGTTTTTCCGTGGCTCAGGCAGCAGGGATGGCAGGGCGGGTAGGGTGGAGCATTGCTGCGGATCGAAGCGGGAAGTCGATTGAAACTTTATTCGTGCTGGCCGTAATAATGGCTTTGACTTGCGGTTTGATGGTGTTGCCGGACTCATCCACCAGTCATTCATTCGTGATGATATTGCTGATTTCGTTCGGAGTTACCGCCATCGGCTGGAATGGCGTTTATCTGGCGCTTGTGGCACGGCTGGCGCCCACCGGGCAGGCGGCAAGCGCGACTGCGGGCTGCATGTTTTTTACCTACCTTGGGGTTGTATTCGGGCCGCCGTTGTTCGGCGCATTTGCCCGATGGACGGACGATTTGGGCCTGGCATACGCGATGTTGATCTTTCCGCTGGCAGTGGTGCTGGGTGTCATGGGTAAACATATCAGGACACGCGCAAGGGCTTAAGTTCAACAGTAAGCTTTTTTCGAACTCCAGGCTTGGTAAGCGGTGTTGGTCTTCCGCGTTTACATCAATAGATATCGGTCCGGCTGGCAGCCGCTTCGGCTGGCTATATGGAATGGGTATTAGCGGCCGTGGTGCCATCCACCGCGACCGCCGCGGTGGTGGCCGCCTCCGTGCCAGCGGTGATGGCCACCACCACCCCATGAACGATAGCCAAAATTAAAGAAGATCGGCGGCCCGGCGTACCAGGGGTCCGCATATACGCGCGGAGCGACGTAAACCGGCGGCGCCACATAAACGCGTGCACCGTCATCGTAATAGGCCGGGGTCGTTCCATAGATGGCACAACCGCCAAGCATAGCTAATATAGTCAGCGATAAAAGCAATCGTTTCATTACGTTATCGGCAATTTTAATGATGGAAATTAGACCCTCGCCAGTAGCAAGCGTTCGTTTGATTTGCTGCTTGTTACATTTTTTGGAGTAGTTGGAAATGACGGATCATTTAATCGATGTGGCCGCTTTGGAAGCAGCATTGTTGACATTCGCCCAAGAGCGTAATTGGGAGCAATATCATTCGCCTAAAAATCTTGTCATGGCGTTGACCGGTGAAGTGGGTGAGCTGATAGAGATATTTCAGTGGCTTACCGAAGACCAGTCCAGGACCGTTGCGGATGACCCCCGTACTGCTCGGGCCGTTCGCGACGAACTGGCGGACGTGCTGCTGTATCTGGTGCGATTGTCGTCGTCGCTGGGTGTTGATTTGAACGAGGCAGTAGTGTCCAAGATAGCGGCCAATGCCAAAAAATACCCTGCCGGGGATTCAATTCCTAAACGCAAATAGCGCTTTTCCGCAGCTACGTTCAAAATAATTCGAAGCATCAGGATCACAGTGTTTGCGCAACAAATCATTGCAACTTTCCGGGTTGTACACGCCGATAGCGGGCTTTACAGTGAATATTAATTCTTTGCTATGTGTGAATAAGGAGAGAGCAATGTCTCAACTTGCCAAAAACACAACGTCGACCATTATTCCTTGCCTGCGTTATCGCAATGCCGCGGTCGCAATCGAGTGGTTATGCAACGCCTTTGGGTTCAAAAAAAAAGCGGTTTACGCCAATGAAGACGGAACCATCGCGCATGCTCAACTTACCTTTGGCAACGGTATGATCATGCTGGGCTCGGTTACCGAGCCAGGCTCCAAATGGGGACGGCTGATCAAGCAGCCAGACGAGATTGAGCGTCTGGAAACCCAAAGTGCGTACTTGGTTGTTGCTAACGCAGACGCTATTTACGATCAGGCCAGAGCCGTGGGCGCGGAAATTGTGCTGGATATTAAAGACGAAGACTATGGCGGCCGGGGATTCAGTTGCCGCGATATTGAAGGGCACCTTTGGAATTTCGGCACTTACGACCCATGGAAGAGCGACGAGCCTGCCCAGGATAGTAAAAAACAATAAAGCTCGTAACCCGGTTTTTGGTAATTGCTTCAGGCGCAAGATTTGCGGGAGCCACAGAAATTGTTTGCTATGGTGATAACGGCCCGGCGCCCTTAGGGTCTGCAATGACCCCTGGGTAAAAGATATCTTCTGAGCGGCAGGGAAGGCGGCCGCTTGTGGTATGTTAAACGGTAGCCTGCGCATGTCGATGACATGCGTGCGCCGTACTTGCAGACTTATGACTTATTAGCGATCATTTATGAAGTCGATAGACATTACAAGCCGTGTTTCATGTGCAAATAACCTTCCGTTCGTATTGTTCGGCGGCATCAATGTGCTGGAGTCTGAAGACCTGGCCATGCGCGCTTGCGAAGAATATAAGCGTGTAACTCATAAGCTTGATATTCCGTATGTGTTCAAGGCGTCCTTCGACAAGGCGAACCGATCATCAATTCATTCATATCGCGGCCCGGGGCTGGACGAAGGTCTTAAAATTCTCCAGAAGGTTAAAACAGCGTTCGATGTGCCTGTCATTACGGATGTCCACGAGCCATGGCAGGCAGCGCTTGTGGCAGAGGTAGCCGACGTTTTGCAATTGCCGGCATTTCTGGCCCGCCAAACAGACCTTGTTATTGCTTTGGCTGAAACCAAGCGGCCGGTTAATATCAAGAAGCCCCAGTTCTTGAGCCCAGGCCAACTGCTGAATATTGTCGAAAAATTCGAAGAGGCGGGTAATAGTCGCTTAATGCTTTGCGAGCGTGGAACCTGCTTCGGCTATGACAACCTGGTGGTTGACATCCTCGGGTTTGATGTTATGAAGAAGACTTGTGGCGACAGGCCTATAGTTTTCGACGTAACTCACTCGCTACAGCAGCGCGATCCTCTTGGCCATGCGTCCGGCGGGCGGCGAAATCAAATTGTTGAACTTGCGCGGGCTGGCATGGCGGTTGGCCTGGGAGGCTTGTTCCTCGAGGCACATCCGGACCCTGATAACGCCAAATGCGATGGTCCAAGTGCTTTGCCGCTTGAAAAACTGGAACCGTTTTTGGCGCAATTAAAAACATTGGATCAGCTTATTAAAGCTTTTACACCGCTGGACATTGCTTAAAGAGCTTAAGCCAGGCCTGCAAGGCCGGTATTGATTTTTAGGCGGGCAGTGCGCGTGGGCCGGCTTGCGTCGTTTTCGTAGCACTTGCATTGCCGGCCTTAGCGCTTATTGCATTTCTAGATCAAGCGTCAACGCGAAGACGAAGCGCAGACAGTACCGTTGTACGGCAAGCGAAGTCGACAAAGTGCACGTTTGATATGGAAATGGAATTACTCGATGTTTTGGGCTTGCTCACGCATTTGCTCGATCAGCAACTTCAAGTCAATTGCCGCGCGTGTCACGCTGATGCCATTGGCCTTGGACCCTAAGGTATTGGCTTCACGGTTCATTTCCTGAAATAGAAAATCCAGACGTTTGCCGACACTGCCTGTATTGGCTTTGCCTGCCTTGCTTTTAGCGTTTTTATTTGTACTGGTTTCGCCGGTCGTCAGCAGATGCTCGAGTTCGCTAATATGCGAGCGTAGTCGTGAAACTTCTTCCGCTATATCGATGCGCAGCGAAAACAACGAGGTTTCCTGTGCAATCCGCGCCGACAGCTCTTCGCCTGTAATCTGTGCAAATCCGCCGGGGTTGGCTGCTTCAAGGGTGTCGCGCAGCTTGGCGGCCAGTTTTTCCTGATGGTCGGCAAGAAGTTGCGGCATTAGCTGTTCGACTTCGTTAACGATGTCGGTGACGCCGGCGGCGCACTCAAGCATCATTTGGGCCAGGCGCTCACCTTCGCGTTCGCGGTTGGCCTGCAGGTCTGTCAGCGCCTGGGTGGATGCCTCCATCGCCATAGCTATCCAGATTTCAGGATTAAATGTTTCATTTTCGCCGCCATTCGATCCTTTGATCAGGTCTATGAGCTGGGGAGCGGCAATGTCTGGAATTACCGTCCGGGCCGCTTTGAGCTGTTCGCCGATGGCGTTCAGGTAGGCAGGATCCAGCGTCTTGGCTGCGTCGCTTTTCGTGCGGACGTAGTTGACACGGACATCGGTTTTTCCACGGCTTACCACCTGGCCGAGTTTTTCGCGTATTGTTCCCTCGACGATGCGCAGGTCGTCGGGCAGGCGAAAGTTAATATCCAGGAACCGGCTGTTAACGGTGCGAAACTCGACGGTGATAGTGCCTTCAGGGGATTCGGCACGGGCGCTGCCAAAGGCGGTCATACTACGGATCATGGGCTTAGTGTCCTGCACAGTGTTTTACAGACTCTATTATTGCTCATATTGCCGCGCGCCACGGTTTCGGCTACTAGCTGGCTACAGGGTGCGTTACGATGCTGTCTGCCGGTAATTCGGCCTGATTGTCTTAATTTTTAAAGGGGTCTTTTTTGTCTGATTCGATTGCTTTGCGTCCATCCGGGCGTACCGTTACTCAATTGCGTCCTTTGTCTATTGACGTGGGCTATACGCGTCACGCCGAAGGCTCGGTCTTGATCAAGGCCGGCGACACACACGTGCTATGCAATGCCAGCGTGCTTGAAAAAGTACCTCCCTTTTTAAAAGGGAAAGGGCAGGGATGGGTAACCGCCGAATACGGCATGTTGCCGCGCTCGACGCATACGCGCTCCGATCGCGAAGCAGCCCGGGGCAAGCAAAGTGGCCGTACGCAAGAGATCCAGCGCCTTATTGGGCGCAGTTTGCGAGCGGTGTTCGATCTGAACGCTTTGGGCGAACGTACGCTGCATCTGGACTGTGATGTGCTGCAGGCCGACGGCGGTACGCGTTGCGCCAGTATTACCGGCGCATGGGTAGCAGCGGCCCTGGCCGCACGCGGGCTGCTCGACAAGGGGCTTGTGACTGTCAATCCTTTGCGCGATCACGTTGCGGCGGTTTCCGTGGGGCTGGTCAATGGCCGACCTGTGCTGGATCTGGATTACATCGAAGACTCCGGCTGTGATGCCGACATGAATATCGTCATGACGGGCGCGGGCCATTTCGTAGAGGTTCAGGGCACGGCGGAAGGCCAGACATTTGACCGCGAAGCCTTGGATCTGCTGCTGGATTTCGCGCGCGATGGTATTGCCGAGCTTGTGCAGTTTCAACGCGAAGCACTGGAACGCTGATCAGATTGCCTGAACAATATGTCGTCAGAGGGTGTGCTTGTATTTAATCGCGCGGTTTGACGGCTAATTAATTTCATGTCCAAGATCAATAATGAGCACGAAGGCGAAACGCGGGCAATACCTTTGTACGGCTGCTGCGCCGATACGCTCCACAGTTGATTTGGAAGTGGAATAAACTATTACTTTCCATTGTCACGTTGTGCTTGTGTAAAAAAATGGATCTTATGTGCATTCTCAAACCTGCTTCCTTATCCCGTTTTCCAATCAATTGTGAACACGAAGGCGAAACGCGGGCAATACCTTTGTACGGCTGCTGCGCCGACACAGTTCATGGTTGATTTAGAAATGAAAGTAAATAAAGTCGTCCTTGCTTCTAATAACGCAGGCAAGTTAAAAGAATTCTCGGCCATTTTGAATTCAGTCGGCATTGCCATGGTGCCGCAAAGCGAGTTAGGCGTCAGCGAGGCCGAAGAACCGTTTGCGACATTTGTCGAGAATGCCCTGGCCAAAGCGCGGCATGCCAGTTTGCATACTGGTTTGCCGGCGCTGGCCGATGACTCAGGCTTGTGTGTTAATTGCTTGAATGGCGCGCCAGGGGTGTATTCCGCGCGCTACGCTACGCTATCCGGCGGTGAAAAATCCGATCAGGCAAATAATATCCACCTGATTAAAACGCTGGCTGCGTACGCGGACCGTTCTGCTTGCTATGTGGCCGTTCTGGTTTATGTGCGTTCCGCCGATGATCCACGCCCGATTATTGCGGAAGGAGTGTGGAAGGGTGAAATCGCCGAAACTGCTCAAGGCTCTAACGGCTTCGGTTACGACCCTTATTTTTACTTGCCGGATCTGGGCAAAACGGTTGCGCAACTGGATCCTGAAGAAAAAAACAGAGTCAGCCATCGCGGTATAGCGTTAAACAAGCTGGTGCAGGCGCTTAAAGCGCAGGAACATTAATGGTACATCCTGTTTTTTCGATTGTTCCTGAAGGCAAGCCGGCAAAACCAGCCAGTAAACTTAAAGTTCCGGCCAATGCTGTACTGACGAGCTTGCCGCCGCTTTCGTTATATGTGCATGTGCCCTGGTGCGTGCGCAAGTGTCCCTATTGCGATTTCAACTCACACGAACTGCAGGGTGAACTGCCGGAACAAACCTATTTAGCTGCGTTGCGCGCCGATTTAGAGCAAGCCCTGCCGCTTGTGTGGGGGCGCCAGGTGGTGTCCATTTTTATTGGCGGGGGTACGCCCAGTTTATTGTCGGCCGGCACACTTGACCAAATGCTGGCCCTGTTTCGCGCCTACCTTAATATATTGCCCGATGCCGAAGTCACGCTCGAGGCTAATCCAGGCACAGTAGAGGCAGGGCGTTTTACCGAGTACGCCCGCAGCGGTATTAATCGTATTTCGCTGGGCATACAAAGCTTTAACGATCAGGCATTGAAAGCACTGGGCCGTATTCATGATTCCAGGCAAGCATTCGCCGCCATAGAGATCGCCCAGAAAGCGGTGCAGCGCGTCAATCTTGACATTATGTTTGCGCTGCCGCAGCAATCGCTGGATGCCTGCTCGCAAGATTTGCGGCAGGCCATGTCGTTCAAAACCGAGCATCTATCGCTGTACCACTTAACGCTCGAACCCAATACAGTGTTTGCCAAGTACCCGCCAAGCGTGCCGGACGACGATGCAAGTGCAGCCATGCAAGACCTGATTGCCGAGCAAACTACTTTGCACGGCTGGGAGCGCTATGAGGTTTCGGCCTATGCTCAGCCTGGTGCGCGCTGTAGACATAACGTCAACTACTGGGAGTTTGGCGATTATCTTGGCATTGGCCCGGGCGCGCACGGCAAACTGTCGTTTCATGACAAGATTATTCGCCAGGCCAAGCTAAAGAACCCGGTATCCTGGATGGAAAAAGCGCAACGGTTTGATGGCAGCCATATTGCAGAAGAGCGCATCGTAGGCGCTGATGAATTGCCGTTTGAGTTTATGTTGAACGTCTTGCGACTAAAGTCCGGAGTATCGACCAGCAGTTTTACCGAGCGCACCGGTTTGTCGCTATTATCGGTGGCCCCTGCGGTGAACCGTGCTGTGGCCAAAGGCTTGCTGGAGCCAGATCCCGCAAGGTTTCAGGCAACGCCTTTGGGCTGGCAGTTCTTGAACGATTTACAAGCAGAATTTTTAGAGTAACGCCCCGTTTAGGATCAATCCTGCACTACAATTTGCACCATATCTGTGCGTTACGCCAATAATCGCCAATCCAGTGCATTCTGGATGCGGTCTGACTAGATAACATTCAGTTTAATAATTGGCATGATTTTTGCTTCATGGCATTTGTCATGTATTAGTACATTCTTATTCGACCTCTCATTGCTCAGGAGACTTTATGTCCACCCCAGAAGAAGTTGTCAAGCTCATCGCCGAACGCGAAGTGGCTTTTGTTGATTTTCGGTTTACCGATACCCTGGGGCGCGAGCACCATATGTCAGTACCCGGCCACAGTGTAGATGAAGAAAAACTTGAGGCGGGGCAGGCGTTTGACGGCTCGTCGATCGCAGGTTGGAAGGGTATCGAAGCGTCGGACATGGTGCTGATTCCCGATCCAAAATCGGCTCGCATGGATCCTTTTCGCGAAGAACCCACCTTGATTCTGACATGCGACGTCGTTGAGCCGTCTGACCTGAAAGGTTACGACCGTGATCCACGCTCTTTGGCTAAACGAGCCGAAGCGTATCTGAAGTCCAGTGGTCTGGGCGATACGGCGTATTTTGGACCTGAGCCGGAATTTTTTGTGTTCGACGGCGTTACGTGGGACGACGGTCCGTCGGGCTGCTTCGTCAAGATCAAATCAGAAGAAGCATCATGGTCGCGTGGTCTGGAGCTGGAAGGCGGCAACATGGGCCATCGCCCCAGCGTTAAAGGCGGCTATGTACCTGTGCCGCCTATCGATTCGTTCCAGGACATGCGTTCTGAAATGTGTTTGTTGCTTGAGCAGCAAGGCGTGCCGGTTGAAGTGCATCATCACGAAGTGGCCGGCCCGGGCCAGCTCGAAATTGGTACCAGGTTCAGCACGCTGGTCGAGCGCGCCGACTGGAATCAAATCATGAAATACACCATTCATAATGTGGCGCATGTTTACGGTAAAACGGCCACCTTCATGCCCAAGCCTGTGGTGGGCGATAACGGCTCGGGCATGCATGTGCATCAATCTATCTGGAAAGATGGCCAGAATTTGTTTGCGGGTAACGGCTATGCCGGTTTGTCCGAATTTGCGCTGTATTACATCGGCGGAATTATCAAGCACGCCCGTGCGCTGAACGCCATTACGAATCCTGGCACGAACTCGTATAAACGCCTCGTGCCGCACTACGAAGCGCCTGTCAAACTGGCTTACTCCGCCCGCAACCGTTCGGCGTCGATTCGTATTCCGTATGTGGGCAGTCCTAAAGGCCGCCGTATTGAAGCGCGCTTCCCGGATCCGCTGGCCAATCCGTATCTGGCGTTTTCGGCCCTCATGATGGCCGGTCTGGATGGTGTGCAGAACAAAATCCATCCCGGCGATCCCGCAGACAAGAACCTTTACGACTTGCCGCCGGAAGAAGATGCAAAAATTCCAACGGTATGTGCTTCGCTCGAAGAAGCCATCGACGCACTGGATCGGGATCGTGAATTCCTGACTCGTGGCGGCGTGTTCAGCAATGACATGCTTGATGCCTATATCGACCTGAAAATGGCCGAAATTACACGTTTACGCATGACGACACATCCCGTTGAGTTCGACATGTACTACAGCCTTTAAAGACACAGCCATGCGAGTCGTAACGTTATGATCGATTTAGAACCTTACGACTTGCTGGCTACCGCAGTACTGTTGCTGGACGAGCATGGGGCGGTTGCCCACGCCAATGCCAGCGCGGAAGAACTCTTCGGCTTGTCGCGCAAGCAGCTGAGCGGTTTGGCGGGGTGTTCCTTATTTAACGCCGACGAGGCTTTAGAGTCGCGTTTCCTTGATGCCGTCAAGGGGAAATTCGGGGTTTTGCGGCAAGATCTTTCGGTTCGTCGGCTGGGTTCTACGGCTTTGGTCAGCTTGACGGTTGTTCCGCTGGACCACCAGCCCTGGGCCGCATTGCTTGAAGTGCGGGCGTTGGATCAGCATCTGTTGCTGGATCGTACGCAACAGCTTAGTAAAGAGCTTAAAGTGCAGCGCGAGTCCCTGCGCAATTTGGCTCATGAAGTTAAAAACCCGCTAGGAGGGTTGCGCGGCGCGGCGCAGCTGCTCGAGTCGGAATTGAATTCGAATTCCTTGCGCGAGTATACCGGTGTGATTATTGCAGAGGCCGACCGGCTTAGTGCACTGATCGACCGCCTGATAGCGCCGCAGGGCGAGAGCTTGCAGAAAAGCCGATTCAATATTCACGAAATTTGCGAACGTGTCTATACCTTGGTGCGTGCCGAGTTTGCGGCACAGATTGAAATTGTGCGTGATTACGATGCGTCGATGCCCGAGCTGTGCGGGGACTTTTCCCGCCTGGTGCAAGCGCTGCTTAATATTGTTCGCAATGCAGCGCAAGCGCTGATCGAGGGCAGCGGCACGTCGGCGGATTTCGTGGCAACCCGGCCCAAACTGATTTTGCGTACCCGTATCGGACGGCAACTGGTGTTGGCGACCCGGCCTGTACGAATGGGTATTGTTGTTTCGGTGGTCGATAATGGTCCGGGTGTGCCGCTTGATTTGCATGACAAAATTTTCCATCCCCTGGTTACGGGGCGGGCTAATGGTACAGGCCTGGGCCTTAGCCTGGCGCAAGAGTTTGTACAGCAGCATGGCGGGGTGATCGAGTTCGACTCGATTCCCGGTCATACCGAATTTCGCTTGATCCTACCCATGGAGTCGCCATGAAACCCGTCTGGATAGTTGATGACGATCAAAGCATACGCTGGGTGCTCGAGAAGGCACTGGCGCGTGCATCCGTCCCGACGCAAACTTTTGCATCGGCTGACGCCATGCTGCAGGCTTTGAAAAATGAAACCCCATCGGCTCTGGTGACCGACATCCGGATGCCCGGCCAGGATGGTTTAAGTCTGTTGCACGACATCAAGCAGCGGTATCCTGATCTGGCGGTCATTGTCATGACGGCATTTACCGATTTAAATAGTACGGTTACAGCATTCCAGAACGGGGCATTCGACTATTTGGCCAAACCGTTCGATATCAATGATGCGGTTGCCTTGATACAGCGTGCTGTATCCACGGGGGATGAGGCTGTCGAGCCGGCGCTTGCCAGTGCCGCGCCGGAGGTTGCGGGCGGCAAGGTAATGATGCAGTCTTCATCGGTGGCGATGCAAGAGGTGTTTCGTGCCATTGGGCGCTTGGCGGTATCGCCCGCCACCGTGCTGATTACCGGTGAATCGGGTACGGGCAAAGAGTTGATTGCCCATGCTCTGCATACGCATAGCGCGCGTTTTTCCGGCCCTTTTGTTGCATTGAATGCGGCTGCCATTCCGCGCGATTTGCTCGAGGCCGAACTCTTCGGGCACGAGCGGGGCGCCTTCACCGGGGCTACCGCCATGCGCCGCGGACGCTTCGAGGAAGCAAATGGAGGCACGTTGTTTCTGGATGAAATCGGCGATATGCCGTTTGAGCTACAGACGCGTTTGCTGCGTGTGCTGGCCGAGGGCAGTTTCTATAGAGTCGGGGGAACGCAGGCGGTTTCGGTCGATGTCCGTATTGTGGCGGCCACTCATCAGCCGCTGGAACAGCGTGTGGCGCAAGGAACTTTCCGGGAAGATCTGTTTCATCGCTTGAATGTGATTCGTTTGCGACTGCCGCCACTGCGTGAGCGTAAAGAGGATATTCCGGCGTTAAGCAAGCTTTTTTTGCGGAATAGCGCCCAAAGTCTTGGTGTCCCTGTTCGCCGCTTAACTTCCGCGGCGCTGCAGGCCCTGACAACGTTCGATTATCCCGGCAATATCCGGCAGCTTGAGAATTTTTGCCATTGGTTGACTGTCATGTCGGCGGGACAGCTGGTCGATGTGGACGACCTGCCGCCTGAAATCGGCAAGCGAGACGCTGCGCAGCCTTTGACGGCCACAGTCCGGTCCGGGCAGGGCGGGGCCGACCCCAGTAATGTGTTGACCCGGGAAGCCCCATCCGCCACGGTTTCATGGACCGATTTGTTGATGCAAGAAACTCAAGCCCGGCTGGATCGTAACGAGCCCGCCATTTTGGCGACCCTCATGCGTGACTTCGAGCGTGTTCTGCTGCGTACCGCATTGAGCCACAGCCGCGACCGGCGCGCCGAGGCGGCGCAACGCCTGGGGATCGGGCGTAATACCCTGACGCGTAAATGCCAGGAGCTGGGGTTGGACGGCAATTGAAATTTATTTCATTTTCACATCAATAGTGAGCACGAAGGCGAAGCGCAGACAGTACATTTGTACGGCAAGCGAAGCTGACACAGCTAACGGTTGATTTGGAAATGAAATTAGCTGGCTTCGCCGCGCAAATAGGCTTGCGCGCGCTGAGCCATAAGCGCTTCGCGCCTGATAAAGTCAGCGACAAAGGTGTTGGCCGGCTGGTGGTGCAGGCCATAGGGCGTGTCCCACTGGGCAATGACACCTTGCTGCATGATGCCGATGCGGTCGGCAATGGCAAATGCTTCGGCCTGGTTGTGTGTAACCAGCAAAGCCGTATGCCCGGTTTTTTTCAGGATTTCACGCACCTCGAAGGCAAGCCGTTCGCGTGTGTCGATATCCAGGTTCGAGAACGGCTCATCAAGCAGCAGCAGGTCGGGCTCGGGGGCAAGAGCGCGGGCCAACGCAACGCGTTGTTGCTGTCCGCCCGAAAGCTCGTGAGGATAGCGATTGGCCGTGCCTTCAAGTCCGACAAGCTCCAGCAATTCCTGCACCCGTTCGATACGCTGTTGTTTTTCCCTGCGCCGGAGTCCGAAGGCAATGTTTTTTTCGACGTTTAAATGCGGGAATAACGCATAGTCCTGAAACATCATGCCGACGTGACGATCCTCCGGTTCCACTTGATCTTTTACCGATGATAGAACGGTGTCACCCAGGCTTATTGTGCCGGCGCGTAAGGGTTCAAAGCCTGCTATAGAACGTAAAACAGTGGTTTTTCCGCAGCCCGAAGCGCCCAAAAGACAGCCGATATGGCCTTCTTGCAAACTAAGGGAAAAATCGCAGACGACGGACTGAACGCCTTCAGGCGTGTCGTATGCCAGGGAAATTTTATCTAGTTTGAGTAAGTCAGACATGCATTCAATGCTTAGATTTAAGTTGATTTCGAGCTAATAAAATAACCGGCAACAGTCCGACCAGAACGATAGCCAGAGCGGCTACCGAGCCTTCTTCGTAGGTGCCGCGCGCAGCCTCGGCGTATAGCCAGGTAGCCAGGGTTTCGAAATTGACCGGGCGCAGCAAAAGGGTTGCGGGCAGTTCTTTCATGGTGTCGACAAACACCAGTAGGGCGGCCGCCCCGATAGCAGGGCGAAGTAGCGGCAAATGCACCCGGTACAGCGTACTGGTGGGGGTCTCGCCCAGCAGCCGTGACGCCTGTTCGAGTGACGGTGGAATACGTGCAAGGCCGGACTCGAGGCCGCCTACCGATATCGCCAGGAAACGAATGACGTAGGCGCATACCAGGGCGGTCGACGAGCCCATGAGCACCAGACCGGGCGATGTGCCGGTTGCTAATTCGATTACCCAGGCGATGCCGTCGTCAATGACGTTGAATGGCATCAACAAGCCAATGGCAAGGACGGTGCCTGGCAGGGCATAGCCGGCGGTTGCAATGCGTGCGCAGAGCCGCATGGCATTATGGGAGCTGTTGGAACGGGTGCTGCGTGCAGCCCAGGTAACGATCACACCGCAAACCACGACGACCACCGTCGCTATAAGCGCAATGCGAATAGTGTTGAAGCCACTATCGAGCAATTGGGAAGAAATGCCTCCGACAGTATGGAAGTGTTTGAACGTTTCGTTCATCAGATACAGTGCGGGGGCGACGAACCCGATAAGAATAGGCAACCAGCCCAAAGCTATCGCCGTCAGAGCTGCCGGGCCTGTAAGAGGCTTGGGCTGGATGGGACGCATTCTTTGCGTATTGGAGTAACGCTGGCGCTTGCGGCCGCGGCGCTCAAGCAAAATTAGAACAACAACAATCGCCAGCATGGCCAAAGCGATTTGCGCAGCTCCGGCCAGGTCTGATCGGGTGACCCACGTGGTGTACACCGATACAGTCAGGGTTTGAACCCCTAGAAACTCGGAGGCTCCGATATCGTTAAGCGTTTCGAGCAACGCCAGGCTTACGCCTACTGCAATGGCCGGACGCGCCAGGGGAAGGGCTA
>DATCVA010000277.1:0-6881 GCA_036567205.1 Eoetvoesiella sp.
AATCCGGGGCCTATCGTCATGCAAATTATTCTGCTCGAAAAAGTCGTTAATTTGGGTAACTTGGGTGAAGTCGTGCGCGTGCGCGACGGCTATGCCCGTAATTACCTGATTCCCAAGAAAATTGCTCGTCGGGCAACCGACGCAGCCTTGAAAGAATTCGAAGCGCGCCGCGCCGAGCTCGAAAAGATTTCAGCTGAAAAATTGGCCGCTGCACAAGCAACGGGTGCAAAACTGGCTGGTCTTACGCTTAAGATTTCGCAAAAAGCCGGAGTTGATGGTCGCTTGTTCGGTTCGGTTACCACCATGGATATCGCTGCTGCGCTGGTCCAGGAAGGTTTCACGGTCGACAAAACGCAAGTGCGTTTGCCTGAAGGCGCTCTCAAGGCAGTAGGTGAGTTCCCGATCCAGATCGCGTTGCATCCTGACGTGGCTGTGGATATCACGGTTCTTGTACAAGGCGAGATGGCCTAAATGCTATTTCGCAACACGGTACATTCCTTCTTTTAAGGCGGGAATGCACTCTGTTCTGTAACGAAAAAAGCCGGTGTAAACCGGCTTTTTTCATTTAAGCCAGGCTGACTGTGCTGAGGTGCTGACTTTGGAAAGCAAAAAATTTACCGTCGAACCGCAACTGGACTATTTGCGCGTACCACCGCATTCGGTGGAAGCAGAGCAGTCGGTATTGGGTGGCTTATTGCTTGATAACTCGGCCTTTGACCGGGTTACCGATGTCTTGGGCGACGAAGACTTCTATCGCTTCGATCACCGTATTATCTGGCAGCATATTACCCGTCTTATCGCCCTGGCACGGCCCGCCGACGTGGTTACAGTGAATGAGTCGCTTGCCAGCGCAGGCAAAGCCGACGAGGTGGGCGGGCTGGCTTATCTTAATGCGTTGGCGCATAACACGCCTTCGGCGGCCAACATCCGGCGTTACGCTGAAATCGTACGTGAACGCTCCATGTTGCGCAAGCTGGTGTCCGTGGCCGATGAGATCGCAGCCGCTGCATTCAATCCGCAAGGTAAAGAGGCGCGTCAATTGCTTGACGAGGCCGAGTCGCGGGTGTTTAAGATCTCCCAGGAAGGCTCGCGGGGCGAAACCGGTTTCCAAGAGATCCAACCGTTGCTTACCCAGGTGGTCGAGCGTATTGATGAGCTTTATCATCGTGAGGGCGATTCCGACGTAACGGGAGTTCCGACGGGTTTTACAGACCTGGATCGCATGACATCGGGATTGCAGGCAGGCGACCTGGTTATTGTGGCAGGGCGCCCGTCCATGGGTAAGACTTCTTTTTCCATGAATATTGGCGAGCATGTGGCCATTGAACAGGGTCTGCCTGTTGCTGTATTTTCGATGGAAATGGGTGCGGTGCAGCTGGCCATGCGTATGGTTGGCTCGGTCGGAATGCTGGATCAGCACCGAATGCGCACTGGAAAGCTTACCGCTGAAGACTGGCCGCGACTTACGCATGCTGTTCAGCAGGTACAGGAAGCGCAGGTTTACATTGATGAAACCCCGGCGCTAAGTTCAATGGAAGTACGGGCGCGTGCCCGGCGTCTGGCGCGCCAGTGCGGCCAGCTTGGGCTGATTATCATCGACTATATGCAATTGATGTCAGCGAACTCATCCGGCGAGAACCGGGCGACTGAAATTTCCGAGATCAGCCGTTCGCTGAAAGGGCTGGCCAAAGAACTTAACTGCCCATTGATTGCTTTGTCACAGTTAAACCGAAGCCTGGAGCAACGTCCCAATAAGCGGCCGGTCATGAGCGACCTGCGCGAATCCGGGGCTATCGAGCAAGATGCCGATTTGATTTTGTTTATTTATCGTGACGAGGTTTATAACCCCGATTCGCCTGATAAAGGTACAGCGGAAATCATTGTCGGCAAGCAGCGTAACGGACCTATCGGAAGCGTTCGTCTGACTTTCCAGGGAGCCAGTACCCGCTTCCTGAACTTTACGTCAGGCATGGGTTACATAGCGGGCGACTAAGCCGGCGCGCGTAGGCTTTTTTTAACGTGCCGTAACGGTATGGGGCCCGCAAATAAAATGTTGGCAATCGGGATCCCGCTACTCAGGCTTTTCTTCGAGCCGCAAAATAGCAGGGTAATGCGATCATCAATACTGTAGTTGAATAGCCGCCCCAGCAGCAGCGCCATGCAGAAAAACCATGGCGCTACGGGGTCATGGCCAAGGCCAGATTGTATGCGGCGCGCAGCGAACTGGGGTCGGCAATGCCCTGGCCGGCTATGTCAAAAGCGGTGCCGTGATCCACGCTGGTTCGCACAAAAGGCAGGCCAATAGTCACGTTTACACCATGATCAACGCCAAGGTACTTCACAGGTATCAGTCCTTGATCATGATATTGCGCAACTACAATATCGAACTCGCCCTGTCGGGCACGCATGAATACGGTGTCGCCAGGCCAAGGGCCGCTCGCGTCAATGCCTTCGGCCTTGGCCTGCTCAATTGCCGGACCAATAATACTGATTTCTTCCTGCCCGAAACGGCCGCTTTCCCCCGCATGAGGGTTAAGGCCGGCGACGGCAACTCGCGGTTTAGGCCGACCCGCCAGAAGGCATGCCTGGTGCGCCAGTCGTATGGTGTTGAGCTCGGCGTCATAAGTAATATGGGCGCTGACGTCGGACAGCGCCATATGAATGGTGACCAGGATTACCCGAAGCTCTTGATTGGCCAGCATCATTGCGTAATGTCGTGTATTTGTACGCTCGGCAAGAATTTCAGTGTGGCCCGGGTAATCGGCTCCGCCCGCTTGCATTGCTTTTTTGTTTAGCGGGGCTGTGACGACGGCACGTAGAAGTCCGGCTTGAGCGTCGTCGATGGCGTGGCAAAGGTATTCGTACGCGGCGCGGCCAGCGGCTGCGCTAAGCTGCCCCAGCGGTAAATCGGCGGGCAAGCGAGTCCAGCGGTTAAGGACGGGAAGGCAGTTGGTATCGACGCGCAACGAGGACGCATGATCGAGTACTTTTACGCTTAGTTGTTTGCTCAGCCCAAGGCGGTCAATAGTGGTTTGAAGGATGCCGGCGTCGCCATAGACGATAGCCGGTACAGGCAGGCCGGCCGCAAACATTTTGACGATGATTTCTGGTCCGATGCCGGCTGCATCGCCCAAGGTAATGCCTACCGGAGCATTCGAGGTTTGAGTATTCATGTTCAGGGCCAAATGGGGCAATAAAAGTCCTGGCGGGCTTGGTGGTTGTTATTTTAGTTGATGCTGTTGCAATCTTTGGCTTAGGCTTTCGGCTTCCGTGCGGAGCAGGGTGACGATTTTTTGTAATCGTAGTCCCGATATTCTAGATGAAATCGCAGCAATGCTAAGTGCAGCAATAGGTTGATTCAATTGATCCATTACCGCCACGCCGATTGCGCTAACGCCATTGACTATCAGGTCACTGTTATAACCGTATCCCAGACGGCGCGATGTGTCCAGTACACGCGCAACGGCGGCGAGCCGGTCTGCTGGAAACCTTCCCATATACGTTTGGCTGGCTGCCAAAATAGCCTGGATTTCCGTCTCGGGCAGCCGCGTCAGGATGGCGGCGCCGCCCGCTGAGACGCAAAGAGGGCGGCGGGCTCCTATTTCGACCGTAAGGGCTTTGATAGGGTAGCTGCCTTCCCGGCGATCGATGCAGACCGTATCGGGGCCGCTGCGTATATTAAGGAAGGCCGTGTCGCCTGTTTGTATCGCCAGAGCGTCCAGCGTATGCGCGCTAAGGGCTCGCCAGTCGTGTCTGGGTTGAGCAGCTACACCCAATTCAAAGGCAAGCCGGCCAAGCACGTAAAGCTGGGTGCGGGGGTCGCGCGTCACCATTTCTTCCTGGCTAAGTGCGGACAATATTCGGTGCAAGGTTGAGTGGTGCAGTTTGCAATAAGCGGCAAGCTCGCCAAGTCGCCATCCCCCCTGGCGGCTGGACAGAGCGCGCAATACGGAAAAGGTGCGTTGCAACAACTGGGTGCCAGGCGGTTCGCTATCTGTTATTGGTTTGTTCATAATATGAAAAATTTGAATGGGTCGAGCAGTAAATATAGAGGAATAAATTCCATAATATCCGCATTGCTATCAATTCAACGTAGAAAATTGCTGCTTTTCAGGCTAATTGGCTTTGTTCATATTATGGAATATTCATGACGATTAATAAAACACGGACGATATCGGCGGACGTTGCTGTGATTGGGGCCGGCGCCGCAGGCATTTGCGCTGCCATTGCCGCCGCGAAATCGGGGGCCAGGACCGTTTTGATCGATGCGGGGCCCATGCCGGGAGGCGAACTGCTGACCGGTATGGCTGTGGATGGAGCCCTGAACGCGCGAGGAGAATGGATACTGGGCGGAGTGGGGCGCGAGCTATTTGAAGAGTGTGCACGCCTGGGGGGCTATATTGGGCCGCTGAACGATTGGCGTTTGATTTGGTATGTGTGTTTCGATCCCGAGGTAATGAAACTGGCGATTGCCCGTTTGCTGGGGCGTTATGGCGTTACGCTTCTCTTGCACAGCTTCTTGTACGACGCCGAGGTCAAAGACGGTACAGTCAAGGCGGCAAAGGTTTTGAATAAAAGTGGGCACATGCATATTCGAGCACCTTTTTTCGTGGATGCGTCAGGCGATGGTGATCTGGCCGTGCTGGCTGGCGCGGCTTTCGACCTTGGCGGCAAAGATGGAGAGTTCCAGCCCCTGTCCATGATGTTCAGAATGAGCGGCGTAGACACACCAAGCTTGCTAGCGTATGTGCAGTCTTTCCCGGAAAATTTTGCCCTGGGCGAGAGCGACGCCATCCGGGGCGGCAGAACCGATGCGCAGATTGCCCAAGAGCTGTTAAAACAGGGGCAGCCCACGGTGTTTATCAAAGGCGACGGCAAGGTCTTGTCCGATGCCATTGCCCAGGGCCAGATGTATCCTACCGCCTTGATCATGATCCAGCCTACGTCGTCGGCGCGCCGCGAGGTTTGCCTGAACACGACGCGTGTGGCCAATGTCAACGCACTTGATACCCAGCAGCTCAGCTCCGTCCTGGGAACGCTGGCGGAGCAGATCGAGACTTGTACGAATTTTATGAAAAACTATATTCCAGGTTTCGAACATGCCTTTTTTTCGGGCATGGCACCGCGTATCGGTATTCGAGAAACCCGGCGCATCCAGGGTGAAGAGGCTTTGTCTGAACAGGATGTGCTTAGGGCGCGTAAAAACGAAAATGGCATCGGCAAAGGTAGCCATCATGTGGATATTCATCAGGACGGTGCAGGCCAGATAAGGATACCGGTCGATGGAGGCGGCTCTTACGATATACCGTGGCGTAGCCTGTTGCCCAAGGGGGTATCCAATGTGGTTCTGGCTGGCCGCTGTGTTTCGGCGGACCGGGCCGCGCACGGTTCGGTACGGGTAATGGGGCCTTGCATGGCGATGGGGCAAGCGGCGGGAACGGCGGCGGCTTTGCTGGCTACTCAGGGCAATGGTGGTGATTTGCACCAGCTTGATGTGCAATATCTGCGCGATTGTCTGCGGAAAGATGGGGCCATTCTGGATGGAACGTATTGATCTGGATGGATCATATTGATTTACACACTACAACAGCAAAAAATTATTACAGGAGTGTACGAAATGTTAATAAGAAAAATGAGTGTATCTATCCAGGCATTGATGAAAAAATGGCTGGCGTTCGTGATGGTGGCAATGATGGCGGTGCTGCCAGGTCAGAGCGTGGTGGCTCAGACCGCTTATCCATCGGGTCCGATTCGTCTGATTGTGCCTTTTGGGGCGGGTGGTCTAACCGATATTCTGGCGCGGGTTATTGCCGAGCATCTGAATAAAGGCTTGGGCTGGAATATGGTAGTCGAGAACAAGGTTGGCGCTGGCGGAAGTATTGGGGCAGAGTACGTTGCCAGAAGCCAGCCGAATGGGTTGACGCTGTTAATGGGGTCGATCGGGACGAATGCTACGAACCCTTATTTTTATAATGATTTGCGCTATGACCCGAAAAAGGATTTTGCACCGGTGGCGCTGGCGGCGTCCGGTACCTTATTGCTGGTAGCTAATCCGTCGCTGCCCATTCACAACATGAAAGAGCTGATTGCTTACGCGAAGAACAATCCAGGGAAGCTGTCCTATGCTTCGGGTGGCGTAGGCACGTCGCAGCATTTGGCGGGTGAACTGTTGAAGTCGATGGCCAAAATCGACGTTCAGCATGTCCCCTATAAGGGGATTTCCCCGTCAATGACTGATTTGCTAGGTGGGCGGGTGTCAATGACGTTCGATATGGCGACGGTGCTGCCGTATGTGAAAGAGGGGAAAATGCGTCCGATAGCGGTCGCTAATCCTCAGCGTTCGTCAGCGCTTCCTGAGGTTCCGACGATTGCCGAGGCGGGTGTTCCAGGGTATGCCGCCAGCGCGTGGTATGGGGTGTTTGCGCCCAGGGGAACGCCTGACGCGGTGGTACAGAAACTTAATGCCGAGATTAACAAGGTCATTTCGATTCCTGCTGTTCGTGAGCAGTTGCTGGGTATGGGGGCCGAGACGTCACCTATGTCGGCAGCGCAGTTCGCGAAGTTTGTGAACGACGAGTCCGTTAAGTGGGGAGGTGTGCTGAAGGGTATCAGTGTGAAGTAGCAAGGGTGTGTTATGGCGCTCGTTTGTGTGCAATAGCGCTGGTGTTCTTTAGACTCTTTCGTTCCGTGTAGGTGTGTTGGTTTTTTGACGTGGGCGGGGGGTGGTTCAGGCGTTCCGTGGGGAGTGTCGGAATTTTTGTGTTCGGGCAGTTTTGATAGATCATTATTCTGCCTATTGTCCATACGACTGAGAGTCTAGCTGGCGATAGGCTTGTGTGAATCGCTCCTCATACAGGATAGCAAATTGCTGCATCGCGGCC
>DATCVA010000278.1:0-8844 GCA_036567205.1 Eoetvoesiella sp.
CGATCGCCATTCCGTTGGGCCCTCCCTTGCAGTCGACCACGGTAGTGACCGCGCCATCGCGGGCGATACGTTTAATCTTGCCGCTACGAATTTCCGCCAGCAGTACGGAGCCGTCCTGCATGGCTACGGGGCCCTCGGGAAACTGCAGGCCGGTGGCCAATGTTTTTATTCCTTGCGTCATTACTTCTCCTTTTGTTTTATGGGTTGAAATAGAATTACACTTTTATGCCGGCCGCCTTGATAATGGTTCCCCACTTCTGGATCTCGCTGACGATGAACTGTTGAAATTCCTCGGGCGTGCTGCCCACGATGTCAGCGCCGTTGGTGGTCATGACCTCTTTTACCTTCTCGTTGGCGAGGGATGCGCGGATGTCTTTGTTCAGGCGCTTGACAATGGCGGGGTCTGTGCCGGCGGGTGCCAGTATTCCGGTCCACGCGCTAACGTCGAAGGGCTTGCCGCTAAGTTCTTGCAGTGTGGGTAATTCCGGCATCAAGCTAGATCGTTTGGCTGTGGTTACCGCAATGGCCCGCAATTTTCCGGATCGCACTAACGGTGCGGCGCCGACGATGTTGCCAATCATCAAGTCAATATGGCCTCCCATCAGGTCCAGCAGGGCAGGGCCAGTGCCTTTGTAAGGCGCATGCACCATCGAAATTCCGTAGATGTCGCTAAGCAGTTCGGTCGAAAGGTGATCGTTGGTACCATTGCCTGAAGAGCCATAAAACAGTTTTTCGGTTTTGGCCCGCTTCACCAGATCATCGAGAGTCTTGATAGGCGAGTCGGCCCTGACCACCAGCACAAAGGGTGATTGTGCTGCCAGGCATACGGGCGCGAAATCTTTAACGGTGTCGAAGGGCAGCTTGTCCATAAGCGAAGGATTGCTTACGTGGGGAGCGCTGGTCACAAGCAACGTGTATCCGTCTGGTTTGGATTTGGCGACATATTCCGCGCCGATCACCGTTGCCGCGCCGGGTTTGTTTTCAACAATCACGGTTTGCTTCAGTGTTGCACTAAGCGGTACTGACAGGGCGCGAGCCAGAGTGTCTGTGCCACCGCCAGGCGAGAACGCCACTACGACGGTTATAGGCTTGGCCGGATAAGTAGAAGCCGCGTTGGCCCGAAATGCCGTTAAGGAACTACCGACGGCCATAGCCTGTAGGAAAAGTCTGCGATCCATGGTTTTGCCTCCTGATTGGATGATGGACTTGAAGTTATGCCATTTATGAATTTTTTAGCTTTGGCATGAATTTTGTTTTTGTGTTGTGTGGTTGCTAATTGCGTTTCCAAGTCAACCGTGAACTGTGCCAGTTTCGTTGCCATGCAAAGGCACTGCCTGCGCCTGGCCTTCGTGCCGACGATTGATTTGGCAATGGAGTAAATATATATAGGACGCTTTCGCATCGAAAGACATGAAACTCGAATGATGTCTTTGGTTTACGTAAATAAAAGCATGGCGGAATAAAAAGCCAGCCACGTAAATATGGCTGGTTTTCAGGAGCTGTGCCGGTAAAAATCTTCAGCCTGACGTTTAATTCAATTTCTAAATCAAACGTGCACTTTGTCGGCGCAGCAGTCGCACAAAAGTAATGTCTACGCCGGTTTTTGCTTTAAGATTTTTGGGTCAGGTCTGTATTTTTTATGACATCGCCCCAACGATTGACCTCATCGTTCAGAAATTTCTGAAATTCCGCAGGGGAATCCAATACGGTTGGCACAATGGCGACTTTATGTAGTTGCTGGCGGAAGTCAGGTTGCGCAACAATTTTCTGCAGAGCTTTATCGATCTTGGCGACGACATCGGCCGGTGTTTTAGCGGGGGCGAATACCCCTAGCCAGTTCACCACGTTGAAGCCTGGCAACTCTTCGCTGGCCGCGGGAACGTTTGGAAGAAACTCCACACGATCCTTGCTGGTAACGGCCAAAGCTGTCAGTTGACCTTCGTTGATCAGCCCGAAAAGCGGGGCAAGGTCTTGCACTACGCCATCGACGTGCCCTCCAAGTACGTCGGCAGTTGCTGGCCCGCCTCCACGGTACGGAACATGAAGAATGTTCCCTTTGGATGCTTGTTTCAGCAATTCTATGGTCAGGTGCGGCAGGCCCCCGGTGCCTGATGAGGCGAAGGTTATTTGCTGGGTACGAGCCAGAGTCAGCATTTCCTTCAGGGTTTTAACTTTAAGCTTGGGGCCGACAGTAACGGCTTCCGGTGTAAGGCCAACCATATTAATGCCGGCCAAATCCTTTAATGTGTCAAACGGCCTGGGAACTATAGTCTGCGGGGCCAGCACTATGGGGCTTGCGCTTGAGAAGAGCAAGGTATAACCATTGGGCTGCGACTTGATGACATGCATTGCGCCAATAGTGCCATTGGCGCCGGTGCGGTTGTCTACCACCACAGTAACGCCAAGCTCTTTCTCCAGGCGGGGGGCGATCATTCGGGCGACAAGGTCGTTCGAGCCTCCGGGCGGGTAGCCCACTACCAGTGTAATGGGCCGCGACGGAAACGTTTGTGCATGTGCCAGCGGCAAGCTTGCCGCCGCAGTCAGGAAAAGCATGGCCACCGCGGCCAGCGGCTGTGCAAACGTACGTCGTGAAGGGAAGCTGTGTTTCTGCATCAGGTGTCTCTCTTTTGTTGTTACGGTTTTAGTAGTTGTTAAGGTTTTAGAACTAAGTGTTGACCTTGAGGGCGCTTTGTAAGGCTGGTAAAAACTCTTGCCAGTCGGCAACCACGCCGATATGGGCGGCCTGAAATATGCCGGCTTCAGGATCTTTGTTGACGGCAATAATCTTTGTGTGGGGGTCTATGCCGGCCAGGTGCTGCGGCGTGCCTGAAATGCCTATGGCCAGGTAGAGTTCAGGCGTTACGTATTTACCTGACTGGCCCACTTGGCGGGCTACGGGGGCCCATCCGGCGTCCACGGCAGGCAGGCTGCTGCCTACCGCCCCGCCCAGCGAATCGGCCAGTTCATACAAAGCGGTAAAACCGGCTTCGCCGCCAATGCCGCGGCCGCCCGATACGACTAATTTGGCGCCATCCAGACTGGCATGCTGTTCAGGGCGTTCGGTAAAGGTGGTTGAATAGGCTGTGGGTGGCGTTATGCTATCGAGTTGACGAACGTGAACGGGCTGCTTATTGTCGGCGCTGTCGTCCAATTCATAATCAATTTTCCGGACGGTTGCGATATATGGACCTTCCCGGCACTCCAGCACCAGGTTCAGCCGCCCGCCGAACGCGGCGCGTTCAACGCAAATACGCCCTGTCTCGCCGACTATAAAACGCTTGGCTTTGCCCAGGGGTATTGCTTTGAGGCGCGCGGCCAGCAGACCAGCCATGTCTTCGTATTCCGAGCCAGCTGCAATAAGAAAAATAGTATCTTGTGCAGGCTTCGGCACTTCAGTGCTGTTAATCGCATGGGCGAATAGATCGGCTGTCTGGTGCGTTTGAAGCGCGCTTTCGGCAAGTGGCAGCGTCATGGCTGAAATGGAGTCCAGCTTTGCCGCCTGGGCCCGTTCAATGGCTGCATCTGTTTGGGGGCCGATAATCAACGCATGCGCTGTGCCATCACAACGATTCGCCAGGTCGCGCGCCACCTCAAGCGGTGCGTAGTCGGTCGGGCTGCCCGGTTCGGTGCTAAAGACCAGGGCGACGATGCGGTGGGAGTGGTTAGCTTGCATAAAAGTTCAACGAGTTGTGCCAGGATTTCAGGAAAGGTTTTGCCGGGACTTCAGGAAAGATGCGAGTTCGCGGGCTTGTTCATTGACCGTCCCCTCCAGCATGCGGCATGGGGTTTCACCCCGTGCCGAGGTTTCCGGCGGTGCGGCGCGAACAATTGTTATTCCCGGTTTTTTTATTGACGCCTCAGGTGTTATGGCTTGAAATTTTTGTTGTTTCGCCAGCATTACATTTTTCATTAGCGGGTGGCGCAGACGATTGTTCTTGTTGTTGCTGATGCTGGCGCAGGCGGGTGCGAGCAGCGAGATTGACTCGTCCTGGCGTGTCCCTGTACGTTCAAAGATCAGAGTTCCGTTTTCGCCTTCGCCTGCATGCTGCGCCAGCGATACAAACGGCCATCCCCAGGACTCGGCCAGATACGCGGGCGCCATGCCATCGTCCAGATCGCCATGTTCACGGCCAATCAAGATCAGATCGATCGGTTTGTCGGGAACTTGCACTGCGCTCAGGGCGTGAGCAGCAAGCCAGGCGGGATTGCCGCGCTCAGTTGCGGGCACGCATAGCCCAACAACTTGATCAAGCCGATAGGATGCTACCGCGCGCATAAGCGCAATATCGCAGGCGCCGTCTGTGATTAGCGCCGAGATAAACGTCGCTGGATTCTTGTCGCGCAGCTTGAGCGCGATTTCCAGTGCCGCTTCGTCAAAGGGGCTAAGCTTGAAGGGGGTAGTGGGGGTACTTGCCAAGTCGGCCCAATTGCCCGAAGCGGGTTTTTCCAGCGGGCGTTTTGGGTCGGCAATACCGGCAATCAGTACAGTTACATGCATAAACGGAGTTCCTACTGTAAGGCCAGTGCAGTTCTTGCCGCGACACGGCCGAAAATTGCCGCCTTGCCAAGTGCTGTGCCGGTCATGTAGGCCGCGCCGTGAAGGCCGCCCACGATTTCACCTGCGGCGAACAAGCCATCCAGCGGTTGGCCATAGACGTCCAGGACCCGCATGCCGGAGTCGATGCACAAACCGCAATAGGTGCCGAAGACGGCGGCGGTGGAGGGATAGGCGTAAAACGGTCCTTTTTCGATACGGACCAGGTCTCCGTACTCGTGCACCAGATGGCGCCTTCCGAACTCGGGGTCTTCGCCGGCATTGACGTAGCCGTTGTAGGCATTGACCGTGTTCAGTAGCGTCTGTTCTGGTACTTCAATCAGTGCCGCCAGTTGCTCCAGCGTATCGGCCTCGATCATTAACCCCTCTTCAAGCCGGCGTTCCAAGTCAAGAATGCGCGTCAGATTGTCACCGCTTTCCAGTATTTTTCGGTCCAGAATCTGATAGGTGGCGCCATACGGCTGGCGAATGCACGCATCGCCCAAAAGCTTGTACGAGATCGATTCATCGACGAAGCGTTTTCCGTCCTGATTGACGGCAATGGCGCCCTTGTAAACGGCCAGGCAACTATGGTGATTGGTTTCGTCGGTTGGATGCTTCCCGTACGTGCCTTTGATGTACACCATATCGCGGTTATCGGCGCCGATCTTCCACGCCATTTTCAGGCCATCGCCTACGTTGCCTTCGCCGCCAATGAACACGGCGTCGTCATACTGAGGTGCGTAGCGATGCACCAGTTCCGCATTACGGCAGAAACCGCCGCTGGCCAGCAACACGCCATGTTGGCCATAGATCGAAAAGGGCTTGCCGTCTTGCAGTACCGTAACGCCTTCAACGCGGTTGGATTCAGGGTTGTGAATTAGCCGTTGGGCCGCAGCGCCGGTAAGCAGTTGCACCTTGCCTGTTTCTTTGGCGCGGGCGGCCAGGGCGCGCACCATATCAGCAGGATCTACATTGTGTACTCGCGGCACGGACTGGCCAGAGGACGCTTCCATGTTCTTACCGAATTGAACGCCGGCTTGCTTAAGCCATTCATACGTATCTAATTGATTGTCGACGTAAACCTGTACCAGCGTCTCATCGTTTTCAAACTGACCCACTTCGCGCAAATCCTTGAATAGAAGCTCGCTGGAGTCGTCGATGCCGCTGGCTTGTTGCAGATCTGTTCCAGCGAAAGCCAGGCAGCCGCCGCTCATGGCCGACGACCCCCCTGTTTCGTGCAGCTTTTCAATCAGGATGACGCTGCGGCCGGCCTGGGCCGCTTCCAGGGCAGCCGAAAAGCCTGCTAGTCCCCCGCCTACAATAACGAGTTCAGTGTGTAAATCCATTTGCATTGTTTCCTGTCGCGAAATTGTTGTTAGGCTGCCGTGCAACCAGTCAGAGCCGCGGCGTGCTTGCCGGAGATTCGTCCGAGTACCGATCCGGCTGTAAGGCCGACGCCGCCAGCGTATTTAACGTAGTAAAGTCCCCCCACCATTTCGCCGGCGGCGTACAGGCCAGGCAAAGGCTGGTCGGTATCGTCCAAAACCTGTCCTTGCGTGTTGACCTTGACGCCCGCATAGGTGCAGGTAATTCCGCAGGTCACTGCATAGGCTGTAAAAGGCCCTGTGCTTAATGGATTGGCCCAGTTGGATTTAGGAATTGCCAGGCCCTTGGTGGCGCGACCGTCTTTGACGGCGGGGTTGAAGGGCACGCTTTGATCAATCGACTCGTTATACTCATTGACGGTTTGCAAAAAAGCGCGTTGATTGATGCCATCCAGTTTGGTTGCCAGCTCTTCAATTGAGTCGGCGGTGATGCGGGTTGCGTGTTTGACGCGATATTCGTCGGGTAGCAGGTTGACGGCTTCTGCGTCGAATATTTGCCAGGCAATTGCACCGGGCTGGCCTAGTACACGGGCGCCCATGCCTGAATAGGTGTAGTTGCGAAAATCAAGGCCTTCGTCCACGAACCGCTTGCCATCGGCATTGACCACGATGCCTAGCGTGAAATAATTTTTTTGTTGATTCAGCAGATTGATGTCGCCGTAGGGTGGGGCATTCAGGTCGTAGAAAACGGCATGGCAGCCAGTCCAGTTACCGTGTGGCGTTGCGCCGGCTTTCAGCGCCAGGCTGATTCCATCGCCGGTGTTGTAGCGCGAGCCCCGCACTTTGGCCATGTCCCAGTTTGGCCCCAGGTATTTTGAACGCCATAGCAAGTTGGCGTGATAGCCGCCAGTTGCAAGAATGACTGTTTTTGCCTTAATGATGGATTTAGAGCGATTTTGCGTGGTTTCGATACGCCATTGGTCAGCCTCGCGGTCCAGGCCGGTTGCCCGCATGTCGTACGAGAGTTCAATGCCTAATTGTTCGGCCCGCGTGTACAGCCTTTCCATCAGTCCCAGCCCGCCGCCGGAAACTTCTACTGTCAGGCCGCCCCAGAATTTTTGCTTGCCATCGACTTTAAACGATTGGCGTCCGTAAATCGGCACAAACCGCACTCCGTGCTCGCGCATCCACTGCATTGTGGGCAGGCTTTGAGCAACGACGGTTTCCAGTACATCGGCATCGGCGCGGTAGCCGCTCATGGAGATCACTTCATCGAAAAATTGATCTTCGGTGTAAGTGCCAAAATCGCTATTGCTTATTTCATCGGGATGAAGATCGGGTACCAGCGACAGCAAGTCGTCGACCCCCCGGTAAGCTATGCGAAAGGCGCCGCCCGTGAAGGCGGAGTTGCCGCCCCGGTTTTCTTTTGGGGAACGTTCCAGTACAAGAACCTTGGCGCCGTTTTCGTGGGCTGCCAAAGCTGCACATAGAGCTGCGTTGCCGCCGCCAATTACTACTACGTCATATGTTTGCATTGTTTTTCCTTTGGTATTTTTCTGGTTGCGAATTCATCAAACCTGTTGTTATTGTTGGTTATAGCTTTCCGGCCGATGCGCCGCAGTCCAGCATAAGAGTATGGCCAGTGATGGATTGGGCTTCGCGGGAAGCTAAAAACATGACCGCGTCAGCAAAGTCCTCGGTGCTTGGTAAATGTCCAAGTGGCATCGACTTGGTTACTGCACTTAGTGCTTCTTCTACCTGGTCGGAAAACGTGGCCAGTTGTTTTCGTAAAAAGGCAGTGTCTGTTGAGGCTGGCGCTATAGCATTGACCCGGACGCCGCGAGGGCCGAACTCAAGCGCCAGGCCTTTGATCAATCCAACCAGTGCATGCTTGCTGGCCGTGTAAACGCTACGCATGGGGCGCGCCGTTACCCCTTGCAGGGAACATGTAAAGATTAGTACTCCATTGGGGCCTTTAACCAGGCTGCGTAGCGCTTCCTGAGCCGAAATAATGCTTCCGGTTACATTGATGTCGATTGTTTTCTTTATTTCAGCGGGCGTGGCTTCCAGCAAAGAACCGGCAAAGCCTTTGCCGGCATTGGCTAGAAAAATGTCAATATGCCGGCCAAAGAACTGTTCGGATTCAGCAATAAGCCGTTGGCAATCTTCTGGCTCCGATATATCGCACTGTGTGGCCATGGCGATTTGTTCCGTGGGGTCAATTTCGTGGGCGACGGCGCGTGCGCGTTGCAGGTCGATATCGGAAACAACCACGCGCGCGCCTTCCCGTGCCAGGCGTCGTGCAGCAGCCGCACCCAATCCGCTGCCGCCGGCCGTGATGACCGCGTTTAGTCCCTTTGCCCTCATGAAATAATTCCTTTAAGTATTTGAAATAGTGGCGCCCGATCGTCGCGCAGCATATTGCCTGCGTTATTAACTAACGGTGCATCAAAATATACGAATGTTATGGGGGAATCGTAAACAGCTAAAGAGGGATCTTCCAGTCTGACGTGACGAATTGCTTATTCAAGAAAACCGAAAAGCCTGGACTGTGTTTCTAGTTCTGGCTTCAAGGCGGGGGCAGCCGCCGTGCATTTAGTATTTAGATCAAGCATGCTGTGCATCCAGATCTAGTTGTCGCGTTCAGGTGATTCAGGCAGTTACGTATGCAGACGTTGTCATTTGTTCAGATTAAGCCGCTACGTGCAGAGATCAATTCGCCATGCGGTTTAGATTGCTTAAAGCGCAGCGCGCCGCAGCTAGGTCCCAGGCGGCGCAGCCTACGGTTTTGAATACGATGGGGCGTGTGAAATCGACACCATTGGACAGAGCGTCCGACAATGGCTTAATAGTATTCCAATCGGCTTTGGCCAGGATGATATCGCCGGCCTCGTGATGTGCGCCCGCGAGGTCATCTACATATACCTGACTGGCCAGCAAAGTGCTGGCATGTATTTCGGCACAGTCGGCCTGGAACGCGCC